>JABJCN010000040.1 GCA_018668635.1 Opitutia bacterium | reverse complement strand
ATATGTTGTTTGATGTAATGTTCCCACTCAGGGGGATCCGGTTTGGCATTAGTTGCTGACAATGCCTTATTGCCTCTGAAGTCTTGTTCAACGAAGCCTTTTCCCATCCAGGTGTAAATTAACCCCAGGTTGATCAATGTAACAAATTGTACGCGTTTAAGTATATTAATTGTTGTTTCATCTGGATTTGTGGACTTGGAAATTTTCTTTCGGGGCCAATTTGGTAGGCATTGATCGTCGAACAGGGGCACACAAAGAATAATTGTGAGTAGGTTGAAATAGCCATAATTTCCCGAGCAAATAATAACTACTTGGAGCGCAACTTGAGCGAGTGCTGCGCTGTGGCGAAGTCGACGGGGTAAAAATAACAGAAACGGAAGTACAAGCTCTATAACCAACATCAGGCGGAGTGATAGTCGGTCAAACCACACAGGAAGGTTGTGGATATGCCAACTGGTCCAAGCCGGTATGGGTTGTGTCCAGTAATGGTAACGTAGTGCAGTGAGATCCCTCCATGCATTTTCTTTTCCTGATCCAAAATATGTGAGTTTCACGAGACCAGATTCAAACATGAGTTTGAAGAGCAAAAGCCAAAGCAACCAACGTCCAATTGCGGGGAATTGTTGGATACTGTTTCGTCGATTACAGCTTTTCCATCTACAGGCAATAATCGTTAGGAAAAGAGTCTCAAGCAATAGGATATCCCATTGAAATCTTAGAAACAGTCCACCCACGCTATACAGTGAGAGATAGCAAATCCAAGCTATAGCCAGACTCAGGGGTGTTGTTATGCCGACGGTTGTCAGAATGCAGGCTATGGTGCCAAAAATAAACAGTGTTTGAAGTGCTGTGTTATCAGGATTTTTCCAAAGCCACAACAAGGTGGGTCGCAGCATGTTTTTTGCTGGCGAATCCGGGTTTGATTCGCAATGGGCGGCGACCGCTTTCAAATCTTTATCGAATGGTAGAATCCCTCCCGTGCCAATGAGGCCTTCATACTGTGACCAAAAAGACAGGAAGGCGATCAGTGTAACAACACCTATCAAGCGCGGGAAGAGCCAACTACTGAAGAGATAGGTCGAAGGCGATGGGTCAGTACCATGAAGCATTCGCTCAATGCGAGAATCGGGAGGCATGACGGAGTCCCGTATGCGGACTGCGAATATCCCTAAATATTTTATGATTGGATTGATCAAGTGTATTACCCAAGAATGTATGTATCGCTGTAATTTGGAAGTTGAAATGCGATTTGATATTGCAAGGTACTGTCACGATAATGACCATGTGGAATGCATTTGCCTTCAGGATGTTGGATGCTAGGTTTCTGTTCAGTATGTTTTATCAACCCCATTATCTGATTTTTTGATTCATGACCCAGATTCTACAAAATGGTTCAGAATTCGGCCAGTACCGAGTCCGCCTGTTGCTCGGGCGTGGCGGGATGGGAGAGGTTTATGAGGTGGAACACCGTGTATTGGGTACGCGGCATGCATTAAAGCTTCTTTCTGATGAAGTGCTGAACCAGGAGGTGGTACTTGATTATTTCAAGAATGAGGGGCGGGTCATGGCTCAGTTAAATCACTCGGGTATCGTATCTGTTGACGAATTCGGGGAGACTGATGGTCACTATTGGTTGCGGATGGAGTTGATTGAGGGTGTGCCCACAACCTCCGGCACACAGTTGTTTACGTTGCATGACTATGTATGGCATCAGGGAGGCTCACTAAAGGAAGCTGAGGTGGCTGAATGTATGCGACAATTCCTTGAAGCAATAGGGTTTGCACACGAAAGAGGGGTTGTTCACCGGGACCTTAAGCCTACAAATATTTTGTTGGATACCGAAGACGGGATGAAGATTTCTGACTTTGGCCTGGTCAAGGTCGCGGCAGCGGACTGGCATCGAAGCCGGATTGCACGTTCTCATCCCAGTGGAATAGAGTCCCCTTCTTCAGGAGTTGATCTGGAGGCGAGTAAGCCGGAAGTGCTTGGCACTTTTGAATATATGAGCCCTGAGCAAAAACAAGGTTTCGCCGATCAGCGCAGTGATTTATATTCAGTGGGTCTTATTGGATTTCAGCTCCTAACTGGCAAAGAGAGGCCCAGTGTCAAACCTCCAAGTCGTATTGTAGACGGTATTCATCCCAATTGGGACAACTGGTTTGAACTGGCGTTGGAAAATGATCCTGATGAACGATTTCAGACTGCAGAGGAAATGCGTAAAGCTATCCCTGACATTGCTAAGCAGCCTAAACCATTGAATCCCAAATCAAGGAACAAGGCCGTTTTACCTTCACCTTCCTCAAAAACCAAAGTCCGTGACCCAGACATCGAGGAAGATGATTTTCCTTCGGCTCCAAAGCCTCGTAAACGTAGAAAGCGGGGGCAAGAAGAACGGCAGCAACGAAGTTTGTTTGGAGCCTTTCTTCCTTGGTTCATTGTTCTGTTTTTACTAGGCATTGCTGCTGCTGGAATTATTGCTGCTGCTGGAATTATTTATCTCCTTAATAATGATGGGAAAACATCTCGTCCTACTATACTGGATCCGGAAATAGACCAGAACAGAGATGCTGATATGACATTAACTCCTCCTTCCGTTGGTAGAGGGGAATCTCCTGATTCCAGTGAATTTGTTGAGCCTGCTTCTACCACGGGCTATCCAACGGAAGGGAAGGACTGGACTTTGCCGGGGTTGGGCTTGAAAATGAAATGGCAAAAAGCTGGTGCGTTTCGTATGGGTAGTGATCCCGATGAAGCTGGCCATGAGGAAAAAGAGGCACCTGCGGTATACGTGGTGATTAGCAAGGGGTTTTGGCTATGTTCGACTGAAACCACCGTGGATCAGTTCAAGCGTTTTGCTGATGTGACCGGATACAAAACCACCGTAGAGAATGGATCCCCATTACTTTCTGGTGATGACTGGCAACCTATACCTTCCGCCACTTGGCAGACTTTGTTTGCCGGGGAGTCGGGTATCCCAGTTGTTGGCGTAAGTTGGGAGGATGCCATGGCATTTTGTGCATGGCTGACTGATCAAGAGGTTGCTGCAGGACGATTATCCCAGGGGATGTCATACAGCTTACCCTCTGAGGCTGAGTGGGAATATGCCTGTCGAGGAGATGATCCATGGGATTATCCATATGGTACCGGACAGAAACTTGACCCTTCAGTTGCAAATTATGCCGGCAATACAGCTAAACCATCATCAATTGGAGATCTTAACCCAATTAATGGGTTATACGATATGCATGGTAATGTGTTTGAGTGGTGTCGTGGTTGGTATTCGCTCAATCATGCTGAACGCAGGATTTCGGTCCCTGATGGACCTGCTTCCGGTGAATTTCGCACCATGCGCGGTGGAGGTTGGAGAAGCCTCGATTCTGAATGCCGTTCTGCTTATCGCCGTGGTGCATCTTCCACGCATGCTGATGACCAAACTGGTTTTCGAATCATTCTTCGCCACCATTGATAAAGGATAATGAGGCCGATTTATATATTCTTTTTCATTATTCTTGGTTCTTCGATCAAGGCTGATGAATCCCCAAAGATTCCAACACAACTTAAAGGTGAAATTAAAAAGATCGCCCCGGGCATTCTTGAGCTTGGTGGAATTCAGTTGGATACCAAACAATACGAAATTCATTTTCCAGCAAAGATTAATCAACGGCAGAATCTAATAGAATATGCCATTGTACATAAGGATGGCAAAACGCACGAAAGCCTGCTTCAAACAGAGATTAGCCCTTACCAGCTTCAGATTCTGCTGCTTCTTGCAAAGGCACAGAAGTTTAAGGAGGCTCTACCAGAATTCGATGCAGAGGGTCATGAGACTCCTCCATTGACTCCGCGTCCCAAGCACCGCATCCGCATTTTCGTTCAGGATTTACGTGAAAAAGAGAATTTATCGGTCCCGCTGGGGGACTGGATTATAAATGTCGATAATGGGAACCCCATGCAGGCGGAACCATGGATGTACACGGGTTCACGTCTCTATGAGGGACGATTTCTTGCAGAGGAAGACGGTGATATTGTCGCAGTTTATCTCAATCCCGTTGCCCTCTTTAATAGTTGGATCCCCGGCAACAACAATGACGAGAGTTGGATTCCTAACCCCCAAAAGGTTCCACCAGTTGATACTCCAGTTAAGGTTACTCTTAAGTTTCCAAAATAATCTTGCGCCAGAATTCAGTTTTAGGGATATTATTTGTATACTCTATCCTCCTTATATTTGAACATGAATAAAAGATTCACCCTGACTTCTATTTGGTTTTTCTTTGCCACAACTTTTTCCTTGGTTGCCAGTGCGCAATCGCAAAAGGGTTCGATTATTGTTGGCACTCCCAAGGTAAGTAATCTCTCTCTTAAGCAGGAGGTGCTTCATGCAATCAGCAAGGGTGTTCGATGGTTGGAGTTACAGCAGAAAGACAATGGTCTATGGGGAGAAGAAGACTACCCTGCTCTTACTGCAATGGCGGTTTCTACAATACTTAACGATCCAAGTCGTGATACGTCTAACCCATCACCATTTGCAGAAAAAGGCCTCAATTTTCTACTTACAAAGGTGCAGTCAGATGGTGGTATTTATGGGAAGGGACTGGCATCATATAACACCTCCATATCCATGATGGCTTTTATGCAGGCTAATCGCAGTGAATTTGATCCACTCATCAAGAAAGCCCGTCGTTTCCTTATCAATCAGCAGTCAGATTTTGACATACGAGGAAAGGGGGATAATACATTCGATGGAGGAATTGGTTATGGTTCCCGTTGGGCGCATTCTGATTTGTCGAATACCTACATTGCATTAGAGGCCCTGCACTATGCGGAAAAATACCTCAAGCGCGATGCCGAGACAAAGTTAGAGATGGACTTGGACTGGGAGATGGCAGTTCAGTTCATCCAGCGTTGTCAGAATCTTCCTGAAACCAATTCAGAGAAATGGGTAGATGGTCGCCCAGAAAATCGTGGCGGGTTTATTTATTTCCCCGGTAGCTCCATGGCAGGGGAGGAAAAGCTCCCGAATGGCAAGGTCGCCTTACGTTCTTATGGAAGCATGAGCTATGCTGGACTCCTCAGCTTTATTTACGCAAAGATGGATGTTTCAGACCCCCGTGTTGCTGCTGCAAGGGATTGGCTAATCCGCAACTACACTATCAATGAGAATCCTGGACTTGGTCCCCAAGGCATTTTCTACTATTATCATACCATGGCAAAAACTCTTACAATCCTTGATGAAGATACGCTCGTCCTTCCGGATGGTCGAAAAGTGGAATGGCGAGAAGAACTTGCCAAGCGGCTTTTTGATGCGCAGGACGCAAAGGGTTTTTGGGTCAACAAGAATGGGCGTTGGTGGGAGAAGGACCCTGTCTTAGTCACTTGTTATGGTCTTCTTACTCTGGAGCGAATTTACCATTCTCTCTAAGCGTTTTTTGATTTTAACCTGCCTCTTGGTTCCTTTGCCTTGCGGCCTTTTCGCTGAAGAGGTTCTTGAGGGATGGCAGGTTCGACATTATACTGAAGGCCAAAAACGAGAAGAGGGGGGATTTGTTCAAGGTCTTCGTTCTGGATTCTGGTTTTTTTGGCATCAAAATGGACAGAAAGCATCAGATGGGGCTTACGTTTCTGGTCTTCGTAATGGCAAGTGGCGCAACTGGGATTCTGACGGTAGGATTTTTCTGACCCAGCACTTTGATCTCGGTCGTAAAAACGGAGAGCAGATTACCTATCATCATGATGGGCAGATAAAGTCTAGCCAGGATTTTGAGAATGGACTGCCTCTAGGTCCAGCTATTTACCAGGATGTCCTCGGCCTGCCTAAAAATGGCTTAAAGCAAGAGATTTATCGAGGAGGGGAACTTCAGTCCTCGGGGCATTATTCCTATGGTCTACGTGTTGGTGAATGGTTGTTTTACCATTCTAATAAGCAAGGACGTGCCACAGGAATCTATCAGGCAGGACTGGAAGAGGGGGACTGGTTTTTTTGGCATGCCACTGGTCAACCCTATTCTCGGGGTGCTTATTCGAAAGGGCGTCAGGATGGCGCTTGGGTTTTCTATCATCCCTCAGGCCGCAAGGAACGTGCAGGTACATTCCGGTCCGGTAAACGAGAGGGTGCCTGGGTGTCTTGGCATGATAATCCAGTTCCCCGGGTTCGTTCCCGTTACATATGTCGAGATGGACGGGAGCAGGGTCTCTGGGTTTCCTGGTACCTAGATGGGCAGATGGAATCCAGCGGTGAAATGCTGGATGGTCGTCGACATGGCAATTGGCACTTTTACCATGCCAACGGGAAACCTCAGAAGACAGGACAATATCATCAGGGAACAAAAATAGGGCTATGGACTTGTTGGCATAAAGACGGTTCAACATTAGGGAAGGGACTTTATGAAAATGGCCTGCGAAACGGTGAATGGCCTGAATGGCATCCCAATGGTCAGCTTGCTCTGCAACGAGAATACCAGGCTGGTCGCATCATCGGTGTTTTGAAGGAATTTTATCCCAGTTCATCAATAAAAGTTCTTGGTCGCTATTCAAATGGGCAAAAAGAGGGCAATTGGTTTACCTCCCATGAAAATGGTAGATGGGCAACAAAAGGTGAATACCAGAAAGGGCAGAAGACAGGAGTCTGGGAGGCATGGTATCTTAACGGTGCTGATAAAAGTAGGGTTAAATATGATATTGGGAAAAGACAGGGGAAATGGACTTCCTGGTATTCTGACGGAGAGAAGTTTGAGGAGGGTTTTTTTGAAAATGATTTGAGGGATGGACTTTGGACGGAATGGTTTTCCAATGGGAGAACTCGTACTTCTGGTCTGTATCAATTGGGCCAAAAACATGGCGAATGGGTTCATTTTTATTTAAGCGGTGTGCGTGAATTTCAGGAATCCTTTGTTGCAGGGCAGCGTTCCGGCCCAGCACGGGCATGGTTTGAGAATGGAACTGACAAGTGGATGGGCGCTCATAATGCAGACCTGCGTGATGGTCCATGGATTGAATTTTACACCAATCGCCGCAAGAAGTCCGAGGGTTACTATAGTCAAGGATTGAGAACTGGAGCTTGGCGCTTCTGGCATGATAATGGGGAACTGGAAGCCAAGGGCTATTTTGCTGGAGGGGTACAGATGCAGACTTGGAGCTTTTTTAATCCTGATGGAATTCTGCTCAATCGTATCAATTATGGAGGAGAGTCTACCGTGCTAATTCCATAGCTAAAAGCTGCGTACAGAATGGAACGTACAAATTTGTTTACTTCGGGTTCATCTGAGGCTCTGGGCCCAGTCACATTTAGGATTTACATCTTATTTTTGATTAAAAAGTTTTGTCACTTCTGACCTGATTGCTCAATTCCTGAATGTATATGCAGTACTTATTTTTGGACTTTCGTGTCAGGTTTTCAGTTAATCTGGATCCACCTTTCAAATACTGATCGATGGATAGTATAGTAGTTCCGTCATTATTCATTACATTCATTTGTGTCCTTATGTTGTAGTCTGAACTTTGTGTTTCATGCAGTCGGTAGTAATGTGGAATGGTACCATCTTCTGCCAATCTGCCTCGAGGACACCAACCTCGGTATTGCACCCAATTTTCAATCGCCCAGTCTATCGCCGCACTGTCTGCGCCTGTTTGGCCTCCTGATTGTATACTAATATTTTTACGTAAAATACTTTTAATCTTTCTTTGTTTTCTGGAGAATTTGTTTGCAAATCTAGGGGTATTCTGCTGTAAATCCTCCTCAACTTACACTACTTGATTTACATGAGCGAAGACGATAATTTCCGCATCAAATTCTGGGGCGTCAGAGGTAGTGTGCCATGTCCTGGCCCAAAAACAGTCCGTTATGGAGGCAACACAACCTGCATGGAAATTAATTGTGGTTCTCATGTCCTTGCCGTCGATGCAGGAAGTGGCATCCGTGAACTAGGTATCAGTCTAATGAATAGGGGCGGGCCTATATCTGCCGATATATTTTTTACTCATACCCACTTGGATCATGTCACTGGGTTCCCTTTTTTCGGGCCTTTCTACAATCCGCAGAACAATTTCAACCTTTACGCTGGTCACCTGACTGCCCCACAGAATCTTGAGAACGTCCTAAAGAACATGATCATTACAGATCCCATGTTCCCCGTCCCTGCATCTGTTATCCTTGGGTGTTGCACTTTTAACGAATTTAATTCCGGTGATGAAATTCGGCCACATGAAGGAATTGTGATCAAGACAGCACCACTTAATCATCCCAATGGTGCCTGTGGTTATCGTATCGAGTACAAAGGTCATTCCATCGCCATTATTACCGATACCGAGCATCCGGAGGAGGGTATGGACGAAAATGTTCTTCATCTTGTTCAGGATGCTGATGTCATGGTTTATGATTCAGCCTACACTGATGAGGAATATCCCAAATTTAAAGGTTGGGGGCATTCCACCTGGCAGATGGCTGTAAAAATTGCCGAGTTTGCCAACGTGACAAAGACTGTACTTTTTCACCATGATCCTTCACATGATGATGATCGTATGGATGAGATTGCTGAGCAGGCTGCAGCTGCTCGATTTGGTACTGAACCTGCCCGCGAGGGTATGGTCATCAAGGTTTGTTAATCAATTGAAGTACCTCCTTACATCCAGTTCGGAATCGATTTGAGTAAGACCTTGAATTACATCTGACAAGTGTCTTGCCATCCAGGGACCCATCATTGATCCTTTTGCTCCAAGACCGTTCAGTATACCCAGACAGGGTTTTTGCGGATGGAACCCCACAACGGGTTTCCGGTCCTTGCTCGCTGGTCTGATTCCAGTTTCACGACGGATCAAGGTAGGTACATGATGGAGAATTTTTTTCATTCCCTCTTTGATTTCATCATCATCTTCTTTTTGCGGAGCAGATAAGATGTCATTCCATTTATGAGTCGACCCAGCCTGAAAAATTCCATTTCCCAACGGGCGCAGCCATTTTCCACAATTAATTATACCTTCCGGAAGCGGCGTGCCGGGCATGACTGTCTGGATTTCTCCCTGGGATGATTCCATTGGTATGTGTTGAAACCATGGATTGTCACCCACTCGGAACCCCTCGCAAAATATCACTTTGTGGTAGGCTTTTCCTGAATATTTTGGGATATCGTTAGCAATGGAGATATCATCGTATTCAATTTTTTTTTCACACAAGGATCCTTCGAGGGCAAATAAGTCTCTGGCCCCCATTAGGAATGTTTGGACATCAAGGGTTGCCGCATTCAGTATTTCAAAACTTCCGTGCCTGTCTTTTAGTGAATCCTTAAATTCACACTCTTGGTAGCGCTTCCCAAGAAAGTCTTTGTATTCGGCCAAGTCTTTTTTCTTTTTCCATATCTTTTGTTCTTCCTCATCTTTAAATAGACGGAGTAATCGAGTCTCTCTGAAGAAACTCTTACCTATTAATGACTCCAACTCCTGATAGGTTTCACGAGCATATTTCAGAAATTTATTGGCTTCCCAGGATTTTGCCAACCGCTTGCCCGTAACTGGATTCAAAATCCCTGCTGCCACAGCAGATGCAGAGTGGGGTAACCTCCCTTCCGTAATCAGAAATTTTTTACCTGCTTTACGAAGTTCCATCGCTAACAAGGTGCCTGCTAGTCCTTGCCCTATTATAAGAATTTCCTTTGTCGATGGCATACTGACCCTAAAACCTTATTACCTCATTTTCGTTTGGTTAATGCGATCTATTTTATCAAGGTCCATGACACGTTTGCATTCCTTTTCAGGCTTGCAAAAAACATGGTAAAGGTCATGGTTTTCGCCCTTTTCAACACACCCATTCTATGAGTAAGAAGTTCACGTTTTCCTCTGAGTCCGTTGGCGAAGGTCACCCTGACAAGGTTTCAGACTTTATTTCAGACAGCGTTCTTGACGCCTGCTTGGCTCAGGATCCTAAGAGTCGCGTTGCCTGTGAAACTCTTGTTAAAAGCAACTTGGTTGCCATAGCTGGTGAGATAACTACTGAGGCGGTATTCGATTACGAAAAGATTGTTCGTGAAGCTATCCGTGAAATTGGCTACATCAATGACGATGATATCTTCCATGCAGACAAGGTGTTCTTCTCCAACTTTCTTACTAAGCAATCCAAGGATATTTCACAAGGTGTAACCGCTGCCTCAGCAGAGGGGAAAAAAACAGCTGAACAGGGTGCAGGAGATCAAGGTATCATGTTTGGTTATGCCTGCAAGGAGACTCCTGAACTCATGCCTGCACCGGTTATGTTTGCCCATCGATTGAATCGTAAGATGGCAGAAATTAGAAAATCCGGTGGTGCTCCTTGGATGCGACCAGACTGTAAGTCACAGGTTGCTGTGGATTATGAGGGCGACCAAATTACAAATATTGTGAATGTGGTAATCTCAACCCAGCATGCCGAGGATGTGAGCCACTCAGAGATTGAATCTTTCTGTATCAATGAAGTGGTAAAGAAGGTTCTTCCATCTGATCTTATCTCCAACTCACAATTTCTGATTAATCCCACAGGTCGGTTTGTGGTTGGTGGACCTCAAGGAGATGCTGGTTTGACTGGGCGAAAAATCATCGTTGATACCTATGGTGGATCAGGTCGTCATGGCGGTGGTGCATTCTCCGGAAAAGACCCAAGTAAAGTTGATCGATCAGCAGCCTATATGTGCCGTTGGGTTGCAAAAAATATTGTTGCAGCTGGGTTGGCTTCCCGTGTCGAGTTGCAAGTGGGATATGCAATCGGTCATCCGGAACCTACCAGTGTCACAATTGATGCATTTGGCACCAATACCGTTAGTGAGGAGGCTATCGTTAAGGCCATCCAGGAGGTTTTTAGCTTTAAACCTGCTGATATTGTATCCCAGATGGATCTTCTTCGCCCGATTTACCGGCAAACTACAAATTACGGTCATTTTGCAAAGGATGGACTTCCTTGGGAAGACACCGGTAAGGCTGAATCAATCAGACTGGCAGCTGTTTAATTTTTTGATCCAATTGGGATCAACTTTTCGTTACGATTTTGAACCTTACCAACTTATATGACTACTGAAATTGAATCTTCACTTGATTACAAAGTAGCTGATCTCTCCCTCGCCGATTTCGGTCGTGATGAGATCACTATTGCTGAAAATGAAATGCCTGGTCTGATGGCTACCCGTAAGAAATACGGTGCTTCCAAGCCTCTTTCCGGCGTGAAGATCATGGGGTCTCTTCACATGACCATTCAGACAGCTGTTCTCATTGAGACATTAGTGGATCTTGGTGCAGACATCCGCTGGTGCTCCTGCAACATCTTTTCCACCCAGGATCATGCTGCCGCAGCAATTGCCGCCTCCGGTGTTCCCGTATTTGCCTGGAAGGGTGAAACCCTTGAGGAATATTGGGACTGCACATTCAAGGCACTCAACTGGCCTGATGGTAGTGGTCCTGACCAGATCGTTGATGATGGTGGAGATGCTACCCTGCTCATACACAAAGGTGTCGAGCTTGAAAATGGTAGTAGTGACTGGGTTAATTCTGCTTCTGATAGCGAGGAAGAGCAGGTCATTAAAAATTTACTCAAAAAAATCCATGAAGATAACCCGAATCACTGGAAGAGCTTTGCTCAAGCCGTTGTTGGTGTTTCAGAGGAAACAACCACCGGTGTCCACCGCCTTCTCCAGATGCATGATAAAGGTGAATTACTTTTTCAGGCCATAAATGTTAATGACTCAGTAACCAAGTCCAAGTTCGACAATGTTTATGGCTGCCGTCATTCTCTTTGTGATGGAATCAAACGTGCACTTGATGTTCTTCTTTCTGGTAAAGTAGCCATGGTATGTGGTTATGGAGATGTCGGCAAGGGGTCTGCAGAGTCGCTAGCTAACGAAAAAGCCCGTGTTCTTGTTTCAGAAATCGATCCTATTTGTGCGCTTCAAGCCTGCATGTCTGGTTTTGAGGTCACCACTATCGAGGAAGCCTTACCTGTGGCCGATGTTTTTGTCACGACAACTGGAAACAAGGATATTATTACTGCTGATCACATGGCCCGTATGAAGGACCAGGCGATCGTCTGTAATATTGGCCATTTTGATAATGAAATACAAGTGGCCGAGCTTGAAGCTATGGAAGGTATTACGCGCGATGTCATTAAGGATGATTCAATTCCAGGTGGTCCGGTAACCCGTTTTACATTTCCTGACGGTCATTCCATATATTTACTTGCTGAGGGGCGTCTCATAAATCTCGGTTGTGCTACAGGGCATCCTAGTTTTGTTATGTCCAACAGCTTTACCAATCAAACTATTGCCCAGATTGACATTCGCCAAAACCCTGACCGAGAAGTTGGGGTTTATCGCTTGGATAAGAAACTGGATGAGGAGGTCGCTCGACTTCACCTTGGAAAACTTGGTGCCAAATTGACCGAGCTTTCTCAAGAGCAAGCCGATTATATCGGGGTGCCTGTAAATGGTCCCTACAAGCCTGAGCATTATCGTTATTAAGAGATTACCTTGTGCAGAATCAGTATCATTGTCGCTTGTTCCCGAAACCGTGTTATCGGCCGTAATGGTCGACTACCTTGGGATATTCCGGAAGATTGGAATTACTTTCTCAATCAGACCTGTAAGGGCACATTGGTTTATGGACACAACTGTTATCGTGAGATGTTAAATCGTAGTAATAAGGCTTCTGAGTCCATAGTTTTGAGCCGTGACCCTAAGTTTCAACCCCAGTTTGGACATCGTGCAGGAAGCTTGCCTGAGGCTCTGGATATTGCCCGTAATTTCAATAAAGAAATTTGGATTTGCGGAGGTGAAAATGTCTACAAAGAATCCATGGGGATTGCAGATCGCCTCTTATTGACACTAGTTGACGCTGAAATTGAAGGTGACACGAAATTTCCTCCATGGGAACAAGATTTCTCTCATGAGGTTTTTCGCCGAGAAAGTTTTGACACTAATTTCAAATACACCTTTTACACTTACCATAGAGATGGAGGTATCCTTGCCTAATTCTCCTGAAAATATTCATCCATTGGGAGCCCGCATCCTGCAACGTGCCGACAAGGAGGGTATGCTCAATCAACATGGTGGAGTAATGTGGTTTACCGGTTTGTCTGGATCGGGTAAGTCTTCAGTTGCAATTGCCCTTGAGAAGAAATTACACGCTGAGGGTTTCCTGACGCAAATCCTTGATGGTGATAATATTAGAACAGGTCTCAATAGCAATTTGGGCTTCACTGATGAAGATCGACTTGAAAATATACGTCGAATAGCTGAGGTTGCAAAGTTGTTTGCTCATGCTGGAATGGTTGTACTTTGTTCTTTTATAACTCCTCGTGAGGAACTACGTCGATTGGCTCGTCAGATTGTTGGAGAATCAGACTACCTTGAGGTTTTTGTTAAGGCCAGCTTCACTGCCTGCGAGAAGCGGGATGTAAAGGGGCTTTATGCCAAGGCCAAGTCAGGCCAAGTCACCCATTTTACGGGCAAGGATTCAGAGTTTGAGGAACCGGGAAGTGCGGATATTACCCTTGATACAGAGTCTGAGACCATCGAGCAAAGCTGCGATCGTGCTTATGACATTCTACGTGCTCGTATATTATAGGTGATTCGCTTTTCATCTTAGATTATAAATTCAATTATTGAAAATGAATGATTACACCGTATCGCATCTGAAACACCTTGAGTCTGAAGCAATCTTTGTTCTTCGCGAAACAGCTGCGCAATTTAATAATCCAGCCCTTCTCTTCTCCGGTGGCAAGGATTCGATTGTAATGACCCACCTTGCGGTAAAGGCTTTCTGGCCGGGCAGGATTCCATTTCCACTTGTCCATATTGATACCGGACACAATTTTAATGAAACGATCCAATATCGCGATGACCTTGTAGAAAAGTTGGGAGCTCGCCTCATTGTTGCTAGTGTACCAGACGCTATCGAGAAAGGGTATATCCGAGATGAGAAAGGTCCAAAGGCAACCCGTAACGGTCTTCAAATTCCGGTTCTACTTAAAGCCATAGAGGATGGTCAGTATGATGCGGCCTTGGGCGGAGCTCGGCGGGATGAAGAAAAGGCTCGTGCCAAGGAACGCTTCTTTTCCGCACGGACAGAATTCGGCGAGTGGGATCCAAAGAATCAGCGACCGGAACTTTGGAATATCTTTAACGGGAAGAAATTTCATGGTGAACATTTTCGTATTTTCCCACTCAGCAACTGGACTGAAATGGATGTGTGGCAATATATCCGGTTAGAAGATATTGAGTTACCAAGTCTTTATTTCGCACATGACCGTGATGTGTTTCTGCGGGATGAAATGTTACTCGCCGTGACAGACTTTATTGAACTACTACCCGAGGAGAAACCGGTCAGTAAGAGAGTTCGATTTCGAACTATTGGGGATGCAACCTGTACGGGTGCCGTTGAGTCATCCTCTGGTACTGTTGATGACATCATCATGGAGGTCGCAGCTGCTCGTGTTGGCGAACGTGGGGGTCGTGCTGATGACAAACGTTCAGAAACGGCTATGGAGGATCGCAAAAAGCAGGGATACTTTTAGACTTCATTTCCGGCAAATGCTGATCGTTGTAATTTTCAAATTTGTATATTTATTATGAGTAAGGATAAAGGGTATTTGGATATGGATCTCCTGCGTTTTACAACAGCAGGCAGTGTCGATGATGGTAAGAGCACCCTTATTGGTCGTCTTTTATACGACAGTAAGTCTGTTTTTGAGGACCAGATGGCCGCAGTAGAACTTAGTAGTCAGTTACACGGTGACGAACACGTGAATTTAGCCCTTCTTACTGATGGACTAAAAGCTGAGCGTGAACAGGGAATTACTATTGATGTTGCTTATCGATACTTTGCTACGCCCAAGCGTAAGTTTATTATAGCCGACACACCTGGTCATATACAATACACTCGGAACATGGTTACGGGTGCTTCCACTGCGAATCTTGCAATTATTTTGGTGGATGCTCGTAAAGGTGTGGTCGAGCAGACGTGCCGACATTCCTTTATCGCAAATCTTCTCCGCATACAGCATATCGTTGTTTGTGTGAACAAAATGGATTTGGTTGATTACAGTGAAGAGGTCTTCAACCAGATTCGTGAGGAATTCTCCAAGTTCAGTTCCCGGTTGGGCAATATCGTACACATCACCTTTATCCCAATTAGTGCCTTACATGGTGACAATGTGGTGAATAAATCCGAGAATATGCCTTGGTTTCAAGGATCCAGCTTATTGTACCATTTGGAAACTGTATACATTGGCGCTGATGCCGATCAGGTTAATGCCCGATTCCCTGTTCAGTGGGTTGTACGCCCTCATTCTGATGAGTACCATGATTTTCGCGGGTACGCAGGTCGAGTAAGTGGTGGAGTCTTTAAACCGGGAGATGAAGTATTGGTGATGCCATCTGGTTTCAAGACAAGGATCAAGGCAATTTTTGGCTCACAACTGGAAGAAATCGAAGAAGCATTTTATCCAATGTCAGTGACCATGACCCTCGAGGATGAAATCGATATCAGCAGGGGGGACATGATTGCCAAGCCCAACAATCCACCGGAATCAGGGCAGGATATTACAGCGATGGTATGTTGGTTTTCCCACGATACTGATTTGCAGGAGCGTGGTAAATATTATCTTCGCCATAATACGCGGGAAGTAAGGGCGGTTGTTCAGCAGGTGTCCTACAAAATGGACATCAATACCTTACACAAAATTGAGGATGACTTTACAATGGATCTGAATTCAATCGGTCGTATCAACCTACGCACTTCTGGTCCACTTTTCTACGATAGTTATAAAATCAATCGTAACACCGGCAGTTTCATCCTGATTGACGAGATGTCCAACCAGACCGTTGCAGCGGGTATGATACTTTAATGTCTTCTTTTCTTGTGCTATCATGACATAAGGACTCTTCCACGGTAGGACCATCTGATCGCCCTGATATTTGCTTCCTTTTGATATTTTTCAAATTTGATGATCTGGGACTTGCCGGAGACCGGGACTGCTATGGCTATTGCATCTTTCGGCCAAAGACTAACATCCGGAAGTTTTCTGGTAGCTTCCTGTACTTGATGCAGTGTGGGAATGAAATTATCACTCACTTTAATTCCTGCTTTATAAGCTTTTCAGGTGGAGCGGATTTCTTTGCCCATCGATAGAATGCAACTCCCATGACTGCCAGTGAAGCGATCATATTGGTTAGTTTCATTATCAATCCCCCAAGCATCTGATCTCCACTCGGATCAAGTGTCGGGATCACTCTTGCTGCATCTGCATATGTTGGATACAATACCTCCTTGGAAAAGGTCAGTATTCCAAATACTGGTGTTTGGGCCACCATAAGTACAAAAAAGTATAGAATTTGAACTCCCCATTGCAGGGGAGGGAATTTTTTTGAGCGACTGGAAATATTCCACCACATTAAAATGGAAGACATGAACATGGTTAGATGTTCAAGTGCATGGATGGGTTTTGAGCGAAGCGCAGCTTCAAAAAGTTGAGGAAAATGCCACAGAGAAAAAGAGAATGTGAATGCAATTCCTGCTACGATTGGATGAACCAGAAAACCAAAAATGGATTCAAATATTTTTGACTTTCGGGCGGCTTTATCAATAAGCCATCCCGGAATACCCAGTACAATCAGGAGTGGAGAAAGGTACATGAGCACATTATGTTGTAGCATATGGGCGCTAAATAGAAATCCTTCTCCTAGTGCATCAAGTGGAGAACCAACGGAGAGGTAGAAGGTTACCATTCCCCATCCAAAATACCAAGCCTCTCCTGATGGGTATGATACCGAAGAAGAAATTCTATCCCGCAATGGACCAATCAGCATGGAATATATCCAGCCTGTAAATAAAACACCCCCAATCAATAGGGGTTCTGTATGCCAATGACTCCAGTTAACCATAATATCCCAGAGTTGAGGTTTTATTATATGGGGTAATTTCTGCCCCTGTGCCCATGGAGTTTATTCGACTTGTGCAGTCTGAACATCCTCAGTTTGTGGCTTAAAGTGATCGCCCATGAACATTATGTTTAGAGCCGTATATGTTGCAACGGCAATAACCAGTCCCAGCACAAATAGTATTGAGCATAGTGCCTTATCCCAACGAAGATGCATAAACCATGCTACAACGCAGAAAAACTTAACCAGGGAGAGGATTCCCAGTATTGTAAGGTTAATCCCCCAATGGGTTGGCATCTCAATTATGGCTATTTCTGCACCAGTAATTAGTACAAGAGCTATGGAAATATTAAAGAATGTGAAGTAGCGCTTGTTTTCCTCGACGAGGGCAGTTAGCGGATTGTGTGACATGGCGCGTTATCTTTTGTTAATCGGTTTTAAAGAATGTATTCAGTTAGGTATACAACAGGGAAGATAATGACCCATACAATATCCACGAAGTGCCAGTATAACCCAGCTACTTCGACATCCATGGCATGTTCAGGTCCCATTTTTCCTGTGAAAGAGTAAATGAGCCAGCCTATCAGCCACAAAATCCCAAGAGTTACATGGACGCCATGTGTTCCTGTTAAGACAAAGAATGTACTGCCAAATATATGGCTATTTAAGGTCAGTCCGTAATGTCTTACGAAATGAGTAAACTCAAGTACCTGACATCCCAAAAATATGAGACCAAAAACAATGACACCCAACAGCATCCATCGGGTCGTTTTCAGGTTTGCCTTGTGCATGGATGAAACAGCCAAGGCCATTAGCAGGGAACTAGCTAAAAGAATAAAGGTACTGAACGAAGTCAGTGGTATGTCCAGCAGTTGCTGAATGGTGACATCTACTAGTTGTCCATTATGAACTACTTGAGGCAGTACGTCCTCAAGTGGTTCAGTGGCAGTCTTGCGGTAGATCAGGTGGGTGGAAATCAGGGTTCCAAAAAACATGCAGTCTGACCCCAGAAAGGCCCACATACATATTTTCTTATGAGGAATACCAGTACTGGTATATTCCTCATGGTGTCCGTGATCAACTGAGATTTCTGCTGAATGGCTCATCTATTATTCAAATAAAATTTAACTTTGAGAATCTTCCTCGTTTTCTGGATGTAGGTGATAGCCTCCAGGTCCTTCCAGGGACCAGAATATTATTCCTAATATAGTAATAGTAACCCCGGCGGCGAAGATTTCCATATTGGGTTCCCAACCACCAAGGAAATTTAGTTTCATTCCGCGGACGATAAGTCCCATACCTAGAATCAGGACCCCAATACCGGTAAAGAGAGGCCACCATGATCGGTCAGGCATGTGTACTCCGTGTGGGTTGGGTGGTTCGTATTCCATTTTCAATTCCTCTGGCCCGTATTTATCTTCCCAGTGTTGGTCCCTTGCCTTGATTATGGGGGTCCGAGCAAAATTATAAACAGGAACCGGAGACGGAATGGTCCATTCAAGTGTGCGTGCATCCCATGGATCGTTGCCTGCCTTTGGAAGTTTCTTTTTACTTATAACCGCATGAAAGAATTGGATCACAGAGAATAGGATACCAAATCCAAGTATGAAGGCTCCTATTGTGGCAAGTTTGTTGGGATCATCCCAGCCCATGTTTTCATGGTAGGTATGGGTGCGGCGGGGCATTCCTTCCATCCCAAGATAGTGCATGGGGAAGAATGTCAGGTTAAATCCGGTAAATATAAGAGTGAAACATAATTTACCGATTTTATCACTCATCATCCTACCGGTCATCTTGGGAATCCAGTAGTAGAATCCAGAAAGAAGGGCAAATATACTTCCTCCAATCAGCACATAGTGAAAGTGGGCAATCACAAAATAGCTATCCTGATGCTGAGCATCAACTGCCACAGTGGCGTGCATGATTCCAGTGAATCCGCCAATCATGAACATGGATATAAAACCAACCGCAAATAGCATCGGAGTTGTGTAACGTATGCTACCACCCCATATTGTGCCGATCCAGTTGAATATTTTGACGCCGGTGGGAATGGCTATGAGCATCGTCAGAATTGAGAAGGCGGATGTAGCAACTACACCGAGTCCTGTGGTGAACATGTGGTGACTCCAGACGGCAAAGCCCAGAAACCCGATGATTGCTCCTGAAAAAACAATCAGACCGTATCCAAACAGGGGTTTTCTTGAGAATGTGGGCAGGACTTCAGATATGATTCCCATTGCCGGCAAAATCAGGATGTACACCTCGGGGTGTCCGAAAATCCAGAATAGATGCTGCCAGAAAATAGCTTTACCACCGGCAGCGTTATTAAAGAAAAGTGTACCGAACTGACGGTCGAACATAAGCTCAACCAAGGCAATGGTAATAGCAGGAAATGCAAGTATAAGTAGGAAAGAGGTGAATAGTGTCATCCAGCTGAATACAGGCATCCGCATCATGGTCATTCCCGGACAGCGCATATTGATGATGGTCGTGATAAAGTTGAAGGATGCCAGTAGGGAGGCCAGACCAAGCACTTGTAGACCAACAACCCAGAAGTCTGTGCTGATCCCCATGTCTCCAAAGGGTTCCTTTAGGGTTATGGGCGCATAGCCAAACCATCCGATTGCAGGTGCACCTCCTGGAAAGAGCCAACTCATGTTTAATATTAGGGCTCCACCAATAAAACACCAGAGACTTAACGTATTGATTCTTGGGAAGGCAACATCCCTTGCACCAATTTGAAGCGGCATTATAAAATTAAAAAAGGCTGCACTCAATGGCATGACCGCGAGAAATATCATCGTGGTTCCGTGCATTGTGAACAGTTGGTTGTATTCCCTTGCTGTTACAAAAGTGTTTTCCGGGCTGGATAACTGCATCCGGATCAATAGCGCCTCCATCCCTCCAATGATAAGGCAAACCAAGGCTACCATACCATACATGAATCCAATCTTCTTGTGGTCAATGGTGGTTAACCAGTCCACTATACCGGTGGTATCTGCCCCGGGGCGACTGAATAGCCAACCTTTTTTCTTTGGGGCTACCTGTGTGGAATGTTCCTTTTCTGGCTCGTTGCCTATCAAGTCGGCGCTGGTTGTTTCAGGTTCCATGATTCCTTGTTCTTTCTGGCGTGAAATATTTTATGAGCAATAATTAGTTCTTGGCCAACTTCTCCTTGGCCGATTTTTCTGAAGCTTTATTATTGTCGGTATCTTTTGTTTTTGGCTTCTGCATCTTGGATTGTATCGGCTTTCCATAAAGCTCATTCCAATCGGGTGCATCCGAGCTTTTCAAGGTGAGCAGGAATTCCGTGATGGCATTTGCCTCTTCATCCGTGAAGAATTCGTAATGTGCATTAGCTTCCGTTTCAGGCCGATTATAAATATCCTGAGTGGTGTCAGCGGTGATCACTCCATAAGCTTGAGCAAACTTTTCCCACATTCGGTTTCCGGGCTTAACCTTGCCTGGTTGTTGTATCCATTTTTTGACTTCTTCATGATTTGAGTCGCGCCAACCCGCTGCTATGGTGGTGCGTTCCGCAAAGTGGGTTATATTCGGGTAGGGGCTTTTCCTGTAGGGTTCGAATTTATAATCCTTTTCTGTCCCCAGTATATGGCAGGTGGCACAGGTTACAGGATTGGTTTTCATTCCACGCTTTTTGCTTTCGGCATAGAGGGTGGTGCCCATGAACAAATCGTATCCCTCTTTAGCTTTCCCTTCTAGATTTTTAATTTCGGCCGGCTTTTTCTGGGCTTCGACCCATTGATCAAACTTATCCTCAGTTGTAGCTATTCCTCGGAATAACATGTATGCATGAGAGTCTCCGCAGTACTCTGCACATTGCCCTGAATAGTTGCCTACAGTATCTGCGTACAACCACATACTGTTTGTTTTCCCGGGCATTAAGTCCACTTTCCCTGCAATCTTGGGTACCCAAAAGGAATGAATTACATCATTGGTTTCCAAATTTATTTTAACAGGTGTGTTTATGGGAAAAACCATCTCGTTGGATGTTACTATTCCTTGCTTGGGATAGTGGAAAGAAAACCACCACTGATGCCCGGTTACATTTATTGTGAATGGGTCTTTCTCGGGAAGGGTGGTCACACCCTCTCTATTACTTTTTCCCTCAAAAAAGTAGGGTATGGCTTCTATCGCTGGGATCTTTTCTTTTCCGAATGGTAGGAAAGCAATGACGAAAAGCAGTACTGTGGAGTACGCAATCAAGCTTAGCTCTACCTTGGTGTTCCCATGACTTTGCTTGGGTAGTTTATCTTTTTTTTGGTCAAAATGCTTCTTTTCCTTGAAGGCAAACAAGGCATAGACGAAAGGACCTCCAACTGTTACACAAAGTAGCGCGGTTATCCACAAGGTCAGCATAAAGGAGTCGTAGTGGCTCTGCGCGATGGGTCCGAGGACGCCATTTTCGCCGTTCGGATTCAGTGTGGACTGTTCGCCAAAAAGGTCACCTGCAAGGTAGGTGCCGATATATGGTACCTTGTCCGCCCTGAAGCAGAGGAATACGAATGTCCCCACAATTATGGCTGTGAAGACGAGGCTTTTAAGGTCTATTTTCATTGGGTTAAACGGAGATAATTCTTAATTATCCAATTTTTAAATGTATCGATCGAGAGCAAACAAGATCATGAATATTGGAAGATACATGATTGTCGCATAGAAGAGGCTTTTGGCGTTTGCTTCCTTATTATTATCGGACAAAAAGCGTGCTGCGTGGAATAGTATATATATAGAGAGAAGAGTGTTCAGGCATATGTACCATAAGCTTGCTTGCCCTCCGTTAAAAGCAGTGACATAGGTTAGGGCTACAAGAAAAATTGTATAGAAGAGTGATTTCCGGCTTACCCTTCCTCTGCCATTTTTTTCATGGGCCAGCATTCGGAAGCCAGCTTCACGGTAGTCTTCGCGGTACATCCATGATATGGCCATGAAATGGGGCATCTGCCAGGCGAATAAGATCGCGAATAGCAACCAGCCGTTAAAGCTCTCGGCAAAGATGGATCCGGTCGCGGCAACATATCCAAGCAGTGGAGGCAACGCCCCGGATATTGCACCAACCTCTGTTGCCAGCGGGCTTGTTTTCTTAAGAGGTGTGTACAGTGCCAGATAAAAGAATAGTACACCGAGCGTTAGTAGCATTGCATGAAGGTTCGTGCCTTGCCAGAGTATGATTAGACCGGTCAGGGATGTCAATAGACCAACTACCAGCGCATGCATGGGGATGATTTCGCCTGCAGGAATTGGCCGGTCAGCCGTTCTTCGCATAAGGCCATCTTCCTTTATTTCCATCCACTGGTTTAGTGCAGCAGCTCCGCCTGCAGCCAGTGCGGTGCCGACCAAAAGGCTTAGGAAAAGCAAGGTGTCACGCTGCTCTGGTACTGCGGAAAAATATCCAAAGACAGCAGAAGCGACTGACATCATGCTCAGTCTTGGCTTGGTTAATTGGACAAATGGACCAAGTAGTCCTTTTTCTCTTCGATCAGAAGAGAGAAGGCCTACTGTGGGCTTTGCTGATATTGGCTTGAAGGAATCCATGTTCAAAATCCCATTGGATACGGAATAATATTAAGCGTTTAAATAATCGGCTTTGTGTTGCCTTGGGGCAATCCCAAAACCTGACATTTGTTTCGTTGTATGCAATTGAAAGCGAACTCTTTGGTTTCTATTAGTGTGGTTAATCGAATTATGGGGAAATTGTCTTGGGTCTTTGGCAATGAAGCAGGAGCAGGACTTCTGCACAAATCAGCATGGATGCGTTGGCCAAATGCAGGACCTGGCTGGCTGGAGGGAGTGCCATATAGGCGAGTGTGATGCCCAGTAGGATCTGGAGCAAGACCAGTCCTAAAACCCAGTATGCAAGTTGTCGGACTTTTTTGCTTAGCTTTTGCCGGTGACATCCTCTTGCCAGGATAATAGATAAAATTAATACCGCCCATGATGCGATTCGGTGAACATGATCCTTCCATCCTGCGGATTTGAGCCACTCAGACCTGGGTTGTGCATCAGGCGTTTCTACTGATTTAATATAGGGGTCCACACTCTCGCGAACCTGTGTTCCAATTATCACTTGAAAACAGGTCAATGCGAAGAGGACCCTTAGAGCAATTCCGAGGCTGTGCGCTTTTATATCCGCGGAATCCTTCTCCCTGGAATTGTGAACTATATATAGCAGTAGGGTTAGGAGGATTATCGCCATTACCATGTGGACAGTAATAATTCCAGGGCGCAAACCTGACTTTACAACTTCTCCCCCTAGCCATGCTTGGAATAAAACCAGGACAAAAGCTGCCAGTGAAGCCCAAAATAAACGCGGCGTAGTGCGAAAGTAGCGTACTGAATGCAGGAACGTGGCCAGAATTAGAAAACCTATTATTACACCAACCATGCGGTTGGTGTACTCAATCCACATCTTCGTCGAGTTATATTGGCTTGTATCATACAGATTCGGATCAATTTTCACAGGATCGGATGGTGGTAGCCAGCAACCCCAGCATTTAGGCCAATCTGGGCACCCCAGTCCGGCACCCGAGACTCGCACCAATCCTCCCACGATTATCAATAACAGCGTCGCGATTAACGTTGCCATTGCCAGTCTGTGGAAGCTTTTTGATTTCATCTGTTTTTATTATTTAACGGATTATAAGCAGGTTTTATATTAAAATCAAAAACATATTAGAATAACTAATGGGGTGCGTTGGCGATTCTTCAAAGCAAGTTCAAATATGCTGCAAGGTTTGAACCTACATCCTTACTGAATAAATTTTCCATCAAATGCAAATAACTCAACTTGTTCGAGCCTTTTCAATATCCCTCACAATTGCCTTGTGTGGATGTAATCGAGGCAATCTGGCAGATGGTCCCATTCAAGGTCGTGTTCTTGAGATTCAAAGTGAAAGGGATTTTATTCGTATCGAATTTTCAAGTGGTTTCTTCGGTGCTAAAAGAGAATTACAGGTTGCTGTGAACCCAGCGGATTTACTTTGGTTGAAAGAGGGGAGGGAAATTCGAGGTGAACTCTTGAGGAAGGACCAGCAGCATGAATTAAATTCCATTTGGCCTTCAACCGATTCTGATAAGAAAGAAATCGAAATAAGAAATAAGGTTCTTCGCAGGAATACTGTCGATCGTGGCGTAGCAGCCTTCAGGGACACAGGGGAGGTTGTGCCTGAGTTCGCACTTTACGATCAGGATGGAAATCTTTTCTCCCGCAGCAACCTAAAAGGTAAAACCTCGGTATTGCATTTCATCTTCACCCGTTGCTCGATGCCTTCGATGTGTCCGGCCTCCACCCGGAAAATGAGCACTTTACTTGAAGCTATCAAATCCGAGGAACTAAATGATATATGCCTCATATCCATCTCCCTTGATCCTCGATTTGACACTCCCGGGGTTTTGAAATCCTATGCTCGTGGCTACGATGTGGATGCTCCCCAAAGTCGTTTTCTGACTGGTCCCCTGCAACCCATACAGGATTTGAAGAAGCAGCTTGGTATCCTGAGCAAACCGGACGAGGCACTTATCATTCAGCACACCATGCGCACAATTCTCATCGGGCCTGACTTAAGGATTGCCTACCATGTACCCAACAGTTCCTGGGACGTTGAGGATTTTCTGGCCAAAATTCGTGAAATGAACAAAGCTGACCCCCTCCTAATAGAATAATTCTCCATCTCATAAAATGAAGCCCTCTCTTCCCATTTGGAAACTGCCTAAAGTCGGTTCACTTCTCCTGACTTTGTTTTTTGTGGCAGCATACTGTGGAATGCGGAGCCTCCCGGTGGAACCCTGTGATTTTTTACACAGTCAGGACACCCTTGGCGACAGTGAAGGTCTGGAGTACTGCGGCCCGGGCGAATCCAGTTTTATCGACTTGGACAAGGTTACTTTTTCCCTGCGTGCGGAGGTTACCCCCATGGATACCCCGACTGCAGGACAGCCATGCACGTTCCGGTTGACCCTTCATAATTATAAAGAGGAAAGTTTAACCGCGGCAGACATAACTCTCAGTCACACCCGTAAAGTACATTTGCTTTGTGTTGATGAATCTCTGGACGACTACCAGCACGTTCATCCAGAGGAAGACTCCAACCAACCGGGCATTTTTAACTTCACGCTTACTCCTCGTGCCGGGGGCACCTATAAAGTTTTTCTCGATTTTATTATTCAGCGTTCGGGGGCCCGCGTCTTATTACACGATACATTCCGTGTTCGTGGTCAAAGCAGCAGGCCTGCCCCATCTGTATCCTATGAGAAACAAGTGGGGGACTATACTTTTGCCCTAAAAATGCCGACCAATGAAATACCATCCAGGCAATTCCAGACGGTTGACTTTAAGGTGTGGAATACCGCGACAGGCGAACCGGTGTCCCTCGAACCTGTCATGGGCTCCTATGCTCACCTTGTCGCTTTTGATGGCCAACGCCGGGGCTTCGCACACTTTCATCCTCTGAATCAAGAAGACATTTTCCCGGATTTCATGCAGTCCAACCTGCAGTTTTCTTTCTCGTTGGAATCTCCCGGCCCCTATCGAATCTGGGCACAGGTCAAGATTGATGGGCGTGAAATTTTTGTCCCTTATGATCTTAACGTGATCTGACATCCCAAACGACTT
>JABJCN010000249.1 GCA_018668635.1 Opitutia bacterium | reverse complement strand
CTTGCCGTCGTCCCGGCTACAAAGTGCTCCAAAAGCCTGTTTTGTCTTCTCGGCGAAAGACGACTTTTTCTTATGTACATAATTCGAATTATAGACTGTTTTCATGGTCTTAGCTACTTCAGCCCCTTAATTTATCTGACTAAAAATATCATGCAACCAATCCCTCTCCGCACCACAGTAATAGGAAGTTATCCGTTTCCCAGTTGGCTTATCTTCGCCAGTGACCATATCGAGCAATTTGGACCGGCTGATATCCTTGAAATGCAGGATGACGCCGTCTCAATTGCAGTGAAAGATCAGATCGCGGCAGGATTGGATGTGATAACTGATGGAGAACAGTCCCGGTTTGATTTCAATCTATCCTTCTACGCCTATATTCAAGGAATAAACATGGAAACACGTACCGAGCGTGTATGGGGACCACCCGCCCATGATCAGCGCGGGAAACATGAGATCATTGAGGAACTGGACGTCCCCAATGGCTTTGGGGCAGTCCGTGAATATGACCGCCTGCTCTCCCTTTCACCGGAAAATGGCCCCACCCTTAAAGCCAGCCTTCCGGGCCCCTATACACTTTCCGGCCGAATCCTTCCAAACAAGGACTACCCAGATCGATGGGCCATTACGGAGGCACTTCTCCCGCATGTCCGCAAGGAGCTTATCGACCTTGTTGAAGCAGGTTGCACGGAAATAACCGTCGACGAGCCATCCATGAGCTGTTACGGTTACAGGGAGGACACCAAGCGCTTTGTCGATATATTTAACCGCACGGTTGAGGGCATAGTCGGCAAGTGTCGACTTTCTACGCATCTCTGTTTCGGAAACTTCAAGGGACATGCAGTCAGCCTCCGCCGTTATGCACCACTTTTTCCTGACTTCATGAACCTAAATGTTGATGAAATTCATCTGGAAATGGCTAGCCGGGAATTCTGTGAAATTGAAATGATTGAGGAAATTGCCAAGAAAAAAGATGTTTCAATCGGTGTAATTGACGTAAAAAGTTACTTTATCGAATCCCCAGAACATATTGCGGAAAGCGTCAGGCGTTGCCTTAAACACACCACTCCCGAACGGCTTTCCTTTTCCCCGGACTGCGGTCTCAGTCAGACCGCCCGCTGGGCCACCGAGGAAAAACTCGTCAACATGGTCGAGGGGGTGCACATTGTCCGTAATGAGTTGGGATTGCCGATTTAAATTAGTCTGGGACTTGCCCACTCAGTGCTTCACCCTCAATAAGCTAACCCATTGAAATCTCCCGTCCTGCAAGACCGTGCCTTTCTCGAATCCTACGAGAATGCTCCTGCACAAACAGACCAGTTCGATCTCTGGTGGATGGGGCAGAGTGGGTTCCTTATTAAATGGCAGGATCGCGGCCTCCTTTTTGATCCTTACCTCTCAGACTCCCTTACCGTAAAATATGCGGAAACCGACAAACCACACATCCGGATGGTTGAGCGGGTAATTGCCCCGGCAAGGCTTAATGATATAATAGTCGCAACATCCAGCCACAATCATACTGATCATCTGGACGCAGAGACTCTTCACGCCCTCCTTAAAACAAACCCTGACCTCCAACTGGTTCTACCCGAGGCCAATATTGAATTCGCGGAGGAACGGCTGGGGGCCAAGATCCCAGACTTGGTAGGGCTTGACGAAGGCAAGATGGTTCAGGCTGCCGGATTTGAATTTCATGCGGTAGCTGCGGCTCACAACGAAATCAAACAGGATAGTGCCGGGCGCAACCATTATATCGGGTTCATTGTAAAGTTTGCTGACTGGACGATTTACCATAGTGGTGACACCCTATGGCATGAAGGACTAGTGCCGATATTGTTGAAACACGAAATCGATATTGCCCTAGTACCCATTAATGGGAGTAAAAAGGAGCGACGGGTCGCGGGAAATCTCAATGGGACCGAGGCAGCCGCATTGGCAAAGGCAATCGGCGCACGCTTAGCCATCCCGCACCACTTCGACATGTTCTCCTTTAACACGGAGACACCTGAAGAATTTCGCCTTGCCTGCGAACGCCTTAACCAACCTTACAAAATTCTACAAAACGGACAACATCTCCGATCCACAACAATCAAGGCTCGTAAGAGGATAGAGGTTCTCGAAAACAATTAGCCTAAATGACTATGAAAATTGCAGGAATAAACTTTGACCACATGCACATGGGAGACCTCCTTAGGATGGTCCACGAGCACCCTTACAGCGAGCTTGTTGGCGTTTGTGATGAGCAACCTGAGCGAATGCAGGCGTCCATTGAAAACTTCGGTATTCCCTCGGATAATGTCTTTACCGACTATCGTGAATGTCTGGAGAAGGCAAAACCCGATATCGTTGTCCTATGCCCCGCAACCGCCGAACATGCCTTGTGGACAGAACGCGTGGCTCCATTTGGGGTCCACGTCCTCGTCGAAAAACCCTTCGCCTCCAGCCTATCTGAGGCGGACCGGATGATTGCCGCCATGGAAAAGACCGGGAAACAGCTCGCAATAAACTGGCCCATTCGATGGATTCCCGCCCATTACACCGCACACCAAATTATTTCTGAGGGACGAATCGGTCGAGTAACGGAAGTTTCTCATTACGGAGGCAACCGCGGTCCACTGTACCATTCTGCAGATAAACTAGTGACCACACCCACCACCAAAGAAAAAGCAGAGTCATGGTGGTATAGTAAAAAGAAGGGTGGAGGTTCCCTTCTCGACTATCTTGGCTACGGAACGACAATAGGCACATGGTTTCATGGGGAGAACCGACCTATCGAAGTGCTTTGCATGGCACACAAACCGGATGGCCTTGAAGTCGACGAGCACAGCATAACCATCATTCGCTACGATGTCGGCTTATCCAAATTTGAAACCCGCTGGGGAACATTCACCGATCCATGGATCCATCAACCACAACCAAAGTGCGGATTCGTTATTAAGGGTACCGAGGGAACCATCTCCAATTACGATTACGCCGAGAATGTCCACATTCAGGATCGCGATCATCCCCAAGGATATGACCTACCTGTAATGAAACTTGATTTTCAAAATCCGATCGAGTACTTCACTCACTGCATTCACAATAATCAACCTGTGGAGGGTCCTCTCTCACTAGAAGTTTCACGGATGGGGCAGCTATTAGTCGATGCGGCCTGTCAAAGCGCACAAGAGAAAAAAGCGGTGCGACTGGACCTTTAGGCTTTAAAACCGACAATGGGAATGGCCGCCACCATACGAAATGGAGACGTAAATGGCCATAGACAACCCAACCCTAGACAAATTTGGTAACGCCAGGAATGGCTACAGGAGCAACCGGGAGTTTCTGGCCAAGGTCATAGTGAGGTGGTCTTAAATCCTCCTTGGAGTTTAGAGCCTGCTCCCAGGTCACGGACTTACCGGTGTAAGCAACAGTACGCCCAAGAATTGCCAGAAGTGTACTATGTGCCGCACGCTCACCATCATTGATTGGCTGACCCTGTCGAATTGATGCAAATAACTCATTATGCTCCGTCTGGTACATATCGTTGGACTTTCCTCGAAAACGCCAATCTTCATCACCGGTGATAGAGTGACGGTTCTTACCAGAGCAAAGGCCCTTGGTTCCGTGAACCTCACACTCGTAACTACCCGAAGTCCCACTTTGTTGGCGGCTGAAGTGGAAAAGCCTGACGCCTTCCTCAAACTCATATGTCACTCCAAAATGATCAAATATATTACCCCATTTATCGAGACTATCATAAGTCTCCCGTCCACCGGTGCCAACGGCACGTACTGGGACCCTGTCGCCTAGAGCCCATCGAGCCATATCAAGACTGTGGACTGCCTGCTCAACGATGCTATCCCCACTCAACCATGTGTAGCCTGTCCAGTTTCGTATCTGAGCCTCCCAATCACTCCAGCCTTCCTGACGTGGCTTTTTCCAGACCGGACCTGTATTATAGGTGGTGTAGGCGGTACGAATATCCCCGATGGCACCGTCAAGTACCCGCTGAAAGACCTCGCGCTTCGGATAATGGTAGCGCCAGCAGAAACCTGACATCATGGCTGTGTTTTGGGCTTTGGCCTTCGCTGCCATCTCAATGACTTTGCGAACACCAGTTGGATCAACGGCAACTGGCTTTTCAAAAAAAACATGCTTCTTCTGGCTAACGGCATATTCCAGATGCTGAGGACGAAAAAGTGGGGGGGTTGTCAGGATTACAACATCCACCATGTCAATAACCTTCTTGTAGGCATCAAAGCCAATGAATTTATTCTGCGGTTTTACATCAAACCGCTCCTTGCCACGGCCTTGCAAAGACCGCCAACTATTATCAATTCGATCGTCAAACATGTCGCCCATCGCTACAAGTCGAACATTTGGGTCGGCATTCATGGCCTGTGAAGCCGCACCGGTACCACGACCACCACAACCAACGAGGCCGACCTTAAGGATCACATCCTTGTTTGCTGCATTGGCAAGATGCGGCATAAAGACCGGGCCAACGGCAGCGATCGAAGCAGAGGATTTCAGGAATTTACGACGGGTTGGTTCAGTTGTTTTGCTCATGAGGTTAAGGAGGGATTACTGATTGCTGATTAAAGGATTAAGATATAACGTTGTAACTCTAATGCATTGAACATTTGAAATTTGCAACATTTCTCAGATGAAAAAATCAGCCTTGATACTTTACGTCATCCTTTCTGGATGCATTCACAATCAGAATCCACACTATCAGAACATCCACGAACTAGATATCAAGTTGCAGTCAGGGGATATTGAAAAAGCAGACTATATACGTCAAAGAATCCTGCTCGATGCCAATCATGGACTTAAAGTCAGCACACGCAATCACACGGCCTTAATTCGCTTCCCGTCCTGGGAACCCACACACGACCCCCAAAGACATGGCACCCACTACAAACTTATTGAGACTGCAAAGGCAAACGGTGAGCTTACCGACGCACAATACAATGAACTTCGGCAACTCGCGAACAGGACAAGGGAAGCGAGGAACAAACGAAGCCAAAAACGGACAATGGATCGCTTCCGAATGGGATACCGCTAAATAGCCTATTCCTCAGTGTCATCCGAAACGACAACCTGGAACTGTGTTTGGTCCCAGTCCAGTTTTCCAGCAACAGCTGAAGGGAAATCCCATCCACCTTTTTGCTTCTGGTAGAGACGAACCTGACTGCGACCCGCAGCTATGGAAACCGCCTCAGGGAGGTCAATATGGCGAGAAATATTAAGGAAATAAGGACCATGCCGATGCGATTTGGGCAATCCGTGCAGATCAAGCCGATGGATATTGTTTTCATAAAGTGAAGCATAGAGAGCAACTCCTGCACTACGGCCTTCAGCCTGCAGCCATAGTGGTATTTCCGCCATCCCCTTAATTTCCCGTAGAGCTCGAACCGCTTGCCGTACATCCCAGACGTGCATCCCCTCCAGGGTCTGCCCAAGCAAATAGAATCTCCGTTGAATCTGAATCCCCTTGCGACCTTCGGTGGGGAATCGAGTCGGTCCGATGCCACGTGGCGCAACATAGGCCATCCCCCACTTAAAATTGCCAAACATCTTTTTTTGCAACTCCCAGTCCTCCGTGTTCATGACAATCGAATTACTGGAAAAATCATGCAACTGCTTGCTGAAACCCACATTCGCCCAACCCAAAAAGTTTTGCCAACCGGACTCATCCAAAACATTGAGTACCAATAAATCCAAATCCTTCGCCTGAAGACCAGCCCGATGGAAAAGGAATAACGACAACCGAAACGGGTCCTGTGCAGTGAACTTCAATTGTTGCATTCGCACCCCGCCAGTTACTGCCTGAAACACAAGTTTCCCGTCAGGTTGAATGGATTCTTCAACAGGCCAACCACCAAACGTTTTTTTACGGAGAGTCTCCAGTTTCCCTTCAGTGTGGTTCAACCATCCAGTTGAATCGGCGGGAACTTCCACCCTGGAAGCCTTGGGTACAAAGGTTTCATGAATCTCCGAGGAGCGCTCATCCTGAGGAATTTCATGAAAAACCTTCAGGTCTTCCGGTTCGAAAAACTTTTCCGCCGGGGTGCTCAGCAACATTGCTTCAGATTTCCCCTTCAAGTGCTTCTCAAACCAATGAAAAGCTCCCATGCGCAATGGTTGCGTATCCTTGTGTGCACCCTCGGTGATATGTAAACCGATGTTGGACTCAGCACCCAACAACTTGTAAATGCGACGAGTGCGATTGTAGACATCAACGACCCCGTCCAATGGGAATATTGAATCATTGTCAGTATTGCATATGAGCAACTTCCGTGGAGCAACCAAGGCAGCAACTTGCGCAAAGTCCCATCTCTGGGTGTTAACCATGAACATACAGTCGCAATGCCCCTCGACACAACCGTCAACCACGTGGTTGCGTAGGTTTGTGATGCCGGCAACAGGCACGACCGCCTTGACACGTTCGTCAAGGGCAGCCACCCACCAAGAGTAGGCGCCACCGCCTGAACGTCCCGTTACTCCAATACTAGAGGCATCGACCTCCGGACGTGATATTAGATAGTCAATACCACGAATCCCATTCCAAGCCTCGACCCCGGCCGGTGTATACCCCCGTGACATCCACCATAACATTTTACCGCTGTAGGTACCATGGTGCTGGCCCTCAATTTCCCCAAGTTGTATCGTATCAATTGTCAGGCAGACATACCCGTGTCTGGCAAACCAGGCGCCATGATGCCGATAGTAGGTCTTGTTACCGTAACTGACACCATCCTTTTTAACACGACCGTGACCGCAGACATAAAGGATCGCCGGCAGCTTGCCCAAAAACTTCTTTGGACGATAGAGGTTCCCAGTCACATATAGCCCGGGGAGCGACTGATAGTGCAGCTTTTCCACAATGAAGTCCTCCTCCTCGACACGGCCCGTTACTTTAGAGTGTAAAGAAGGTCGATTTTTCATTGAGGGTATACCCAGCATATCCCGCATTTGCTGGAATCGAATGGGGCGAAGACGCTCCCAGTCCGCCTTGGACCGAACATCCTCGAGGCATTCAGACTCCAGTTTTGCCGTCTCCTGCTCAAAGTATTGCCGCAACCAATCCCCACCGGGAACACCTGTTGGGGTTTCCCTCTCTGGACGAGCCATTCCGCTTAATAATCCAATGCCAAGAAAAACACCAAGGATTTGCAACGTCTTCATGAAGACAAAATCCACACTAAAACTGTCCATCACAAGCTTTTTTCTAAGTTGCAAATGAAACCCGCAATAATAGCATTCCACCCCAAATTTTGGAAAAATAGATTGATGCAAGATACTCGACCAGGACGCCTAGAAGACATGGCCGCCATCGCGGACATCTATAATCATTACATTCTCAATACCACTATCACATTTGAAACAGAGGCAGTGAGTGAAGAGGACAGACATATTTGGTTTCAGCAGTTCTCAGAAAATGGACCGCACCGAATTCTAGTAATTGAAGAAGCAGGGGGAATCATGGGGTTTGCCACAAGTGTGCGCTATCATCAACGCGCGGCCTATTACCCCTCTGTAATGACCAGCGTCTATGTCCGCGATGGGCATGCGGGGAAGGGAATTGGAGGGGGGTTATACTCAGGCTTGCTCAATAGTATCGCGGGCCATCCCGATCTGCATCGGGCCTACGCACTGATTTCCCTGCCCAACCTTGTGTCAATAAAATTACACGAGAAACTCGGGTTCAAAAAGGTCGGTATGTTGAATGAAGCCGGCAGAAAATTTGACCGCTTCATCAGTGTCCAAATCATGGAGAAAGCACTGTAGGCCAGATTTCCCAAACGGACCAGTGGTTCAAGGAGTTTGAAACCTCATTCCGTCAGCATTACAATGCGGGTTGGGTGTCGCAGTTTTCGCAGTGCACGAAATTCAATCTGCCGAACACGCTCACGGGTCACCCCCATTAGGGATGCAATTTCCTCAAGAGTAAACTCTCGACCTGGACAATTCTCCGATGCCCAATGGCTCGCCTGTCGCAAGCGTTCGTCGGTTGATCCAGCAAATTTGGGAATATCAATTAATTGATAGGCCATTATCGAATCCTTCTAGTTAGTGGGTTAAGGGAAGATCGTGCGTTAGAACAGACACACAAACCACTATACACCAAAAACCGATCGGTGCCAAAAAAGTTATTCCTTTAGCGTTAAAAAACAGGCTGCTTCCACCATTCGGAAGGGAAAGCCTAATCTATTGCATAGGCCTTCCATGCATCTGCAATCTTCGCAGAATTCGTATCGCCTGCATGAAAAATCACCCGATGACGAAGGGTGAATGAATTACCTGCATCAAGAGTAAACCCGCCATCTTTTTCCCGGGCAATGGCACGGGTACCAAATGGATTCGCGGTAAAGAGACCATATGTCCGAACATGCCACGGTGTAGGATGCCGAAAACTTTTCGGATGGTTCATGATTGCTACACCCATTATCTTTCCATCCACAGGACCCGTGTAGCTAACCCATGTGGCCCGTTTCCCCCAAGCACCCTTGTCTGTCTGTCCTTCGCTGTTGAGAATATGTCCACCTTTTTTACTGTCGACATCCATTGATGTAGGAATTCGTACACTGAAACCCGAGTCCTTCATATCCCCAATTCGGCAGTCCCCATGCTCTGCAGTGAAAACAATGTCGAAATCCAAGACCAAACGGTCTTTCCCCATGCGGAATACCAATGTGCGCTCATCCGCCAGCAACATCTTTCCATCGCTGTCCACATAATCATTGACCGCAACAATGGTAGCTCGGTCATGGTTGCCATCCAGTTTGCTGAATGCCCGGTGTACGGTAGAGCCCAGACCCGCCAGTTTCTTATTTTTCTGCTCCTCGGAACCCTTGCGTTCAAGGATCGTTGAAGGCTCATGCCATGTATCAAACCCACCTATATTTTGATGACCGAACCAGATGGACCGATGATGCGGGTGATCATGACGTTCCCCATTAACCTTCTTCATCGGATAGGCCCGTGTCATTGCCTTGCCCCCTGGTCCAATCAATGGCCATAAGTAGGGTTTATTGGAATCGCCAACGACGTAATTCGTCACCAGTTTCCCATCGTATTTGACCGTGACCCATTCACCAACCTTCCCAACGGTAAAACCTTCACCTGCAACTATAGATGCAAGAAAAGGAAAGAGTAAAATTCCTATGGTAATTTTCTTGAGGTATTTCCTATTCATAGGAAGAAGCCTGAAACAGGTATAAACATATTCAAGTTCAGAATGTAATTCCAAACGATATGACCCCCACAAAGCTATTGGAGCAAATTTTATTCAAAAATGCATCGATGAGATAGAGATGGGAAGTGCTATCACCTGCTTTTTTGGGAAAAGAATGTTGATGAATTCCAGTACACCCTTATGGTAGACCTTACTAACACCCTTCAAAAATAGATGAAATTATTATTAAAGACATCCTGTATTCTAGTCACCACATTTACCCTCCACTGCAATGTTTTGGCAGATGGCCCCTTTGAGGAAATCATGAAAAAGGGCTTCAAGGGCTCAAAGACAGAGCCAGCCCTTCTCAAGAAGGTTCTGGGAGGGTCCGCTACTGAAGCTGAAAAAGCCAAACTCAAGGAGTACATCAGTAAACTTGCTTCTTTAAAACCTGAGAAAGGTACTGCAGAAAGCTGGAAAGGGAAAACTACCGCGCTTGTCAAAGCAATGGAAAAGGACGACCTTAAGGCACTCAAGGAGGCAACCAACTGTAAAGCCTGCCACAAGGTGCACAAGTAGCTGCTGAGGCGACTTTTCTGAAAGGAGACCGACCCGACTAGGAGGCTCGGCTCTATTCTAATGCAGCAGTCACTTCAAGCCAGGCAAAGATAAACTGGATTAAATCCCTCTTGCGTTGACCCTGATCCCAAAAAACTCAACCTTGGAGCATTAACTATTGGGCATATATTATGCTGAAGAAAACTAGTAAAATAATTTGCCTCGCGAGCGCGAGTGCAATCATTTTCCCAATGTCAGAAGCGGATGAGTTGAAGTTCAACCGGGACATTCGGCCTATCCTCTCCCAGAACTGCTTCCAGTGCCATGGGCCGGATTCCAAAAGTCGCAAGGCCGGTCTGCGCCTTGATCAATTTAAAGCCGCCATCGCCGACCAAAAAGGCGTTCGGGCAATCGTTCCTGGCAAACCCGAATCCAGTGAACTCATCGCCCGCGTCTTCCACTCGGACCCTGACGAGAAAATGCCACCCCCGGAAGCCAAGCTAACACTGAGTGGCACACAAAAAGAAACCCTGAGGCAATGGATCACCCAAGGTGCCGAGTACGAGATGCATTGGGCCTACATAAAACCGGCACGACCTGAAGTACCCAAACTCAAGGATAAGGGATGGGTTCACAACAACATTGACCGCTTCATCCTGCGCAAGCTCGAGGAACATAGACTCAAGCCCATGCCGAAGGCCGACCGTCATGCCCTCATCCGCAGACTCTCCATTGACCTAACCGGGATCCCTCCCACACCGGAAGAGGCCGACGCCTTTGTCTCCGACAAGTCCCCCAATGCATATGAAAAGCTCATCGATCGGCTGCTGGATTCAGATGCTTATGGAGAACACTGGGCAAGAATGTGGCTCGACCTTGCCCGCTATGCCGACAGCGCAGGCTATGCCGACGACCAACCACGCACTATTTGGGGTTACCGGGATTGGGTGATCCGTGCCTTCAATCTCAATCTACCCTTCGACAAGTTTACGATCCAACAGATCGCCGGTGACCTGCTCCCGGAACCGACCAACGACCAGCTTACCGCAACCGCATTCCACCGGAACACCCAGACAAACAACGAGGGCGGTACAAATGACGAGGAGTTCCGCAATGCTGCCATTGTCGACCGCGTCAACACGACCATGGCAGTATGGATGGGCACAACCATGGCCTGCGCCCAGTGCCATGACCATAAATTCGACCCGATCAGCCAGGAAGAATATTTCAGGTTGTTTGCCATTCTCAACAACTCCCAGGACGCAGACCGCCGCGACGAGTCACCCACCCTCAAGGTCATGTCCGAACAAAAAAAGAAGGAACTCGCCGCCAGGGTTGAACAAATTCAAAAGAAGATTGATGGGATCAAAGCCCTGAACAACAAAGACTTTCACCCCTGGATTGACAGCTTTGCCGCATCGACCAAGACCATTCCCGCCAAATTTGAGAAAACCGGTGATAATGAATTTTCCGTGCCACTCCCTGAAGGCGCCTTCGAGGGAGTGTTCCTGAAGACGAGGCATCATGCCTCCCCAGATGCAGCGTTCAGGCTGGACCGACCTGATGGAAAGCCAGGCCAGGATGGTCGACACGTCCGCATTACAAACATCGTTAATGGAGGCTATCTCCACCTTGCTGAAGTTCAGGTCTTCAGCGGTTCCGAAAACCTTGCGACCAAGGGGAAGGCCTCGCAGATCAGCACCGGATTTGGCGGTCCCGCCAATTATGCGAATGATGGAAATACAAATGGAAATTACACGGGCAAAAGTGTATCCCACACCGCTCAGGCCAATGACCCCTGGTGGGAGATAGACCTTGGGAAAGAAGTCCCCGTCTCGCAAATTGCCATCTGGAACCGTACCGACAACGGCACCGCCGCCCGAATGAAGAAATTCCGGATCGAAATCTTTGACAACGCCCACAAGTCGGTCTGGAAGCGTGAAATCAGCAAGACCCCCAATCCATCCCACAAGGAAACCTTGGACAGTGCTACAATCCTGACCGGCATCCCCTACCCCCGCCCCGGGGACCACGGCTGGTTTCAGCTAAACAAACCTGTCCAGAAAAAAGAAAACATGATCCTGCGCATTCGCGCCAAGACTTTCGGAACCCATCCTCCCAAGGAAATCCATTTTATCCCCAAGCTGCCATCCCGCCTTGAGGCAGAGCTCTCCAAGAATATATTTGCCCTCCTGACGATCCCGGCCGGCCAGCACACAAAGGATCAATTAGCTCAGATTAACGCCCACCGATTGGCGAACCTCCCCGAGGTAAAGACGGCGGAAAAAGAACTCCACAACGCCACCGAAAGTGCGCGCAACATGAAACCGATCACAACAGTTCCCATAATGCGTGAGCTGGCAGTGGGCAAACGGCGAAAGACCCACATCCAGATTCGTGGCAACTTCCTGCAAAAAGAAAAGGAGGTCACTGCAGGACTTCCTGTAGTCTTCCACAAGGGAGTGGGAAACCCATCCCGGCTCGCGCTTGCTAATTGGCTCGTATCACCAGAAAACCCTCTCACAGGCAGGGTTGTGGCCAACCGCTATTGGGAAGCTCTCTTTGGCACTGGGATCGTCGCCTCCAGCGAAGAGTTCGGGTCCCAGGGCGAACTGCCCTCTCACCCTGAGCTCCTCGACTGGCTTGCCACAGAGCTCATGCGAATCGACTGGGACCTAAAGAAATTCATCAAGATAATTGTTTCTTCAAACACCTACCGGCAGGACTCCCGTTTAGAACCAACGCGCTTGGAGGCAGACCCGTTCAACCGGTTCCTAAGCCGTGGGCCTCGTCAACGTCTCACTGCGGAAATGGTTCGCGATCAGGCCCTTTTTGCAAGCGGCCTGTTAAGCAGGAAAATGTATGGGCCATCCATCAAGCCTCCTCAGCCAAATATGGGCCTCAAGTCAGCCTTCGGGCCAGGACTTGATTGGCAAACAAGCAAGGGAGAAGACAAGTTTCGCCGAGGTATTTATGTCCACTGGCGACGCACCAATCCCTATCCATCAATGGCTGCATTCGATGCGCCAAACCGCTTTGTATGCAACGTGCGACGCACTCCGACGAACACCCCTCTTCAGGCACTTGTCACCCTGAACGATCCCGTCTACGTTGAGTCAGCGCAGGCCCTCGCACGAAGAATGCTCAAGGAAGGCGGCGATACTTCGGAAGGCCGCATCGAACGGGGATTTCGACTTTGCCTGACCCGCTCGCCAAAGCCCATTGAAACCACGGAACTGTTGAAACTTCTCGACAAGGCGCGTGAAGTCTACAAGCAGGACGCCGCGGCCGCAAAGTCCATGGCCACCGTGCCCGTTGGTCCTGTCCCGGCAGGTATGGACACCACCGAGTTAGCCGCCCTCACCGTCACCGCCAACATCATCCTCAACCTGGACGAGGTTTTCCAAAAGCGCTGATTCCCCACCTGTATTTTCAGCAAGCCAATTTACATGTTAAAAAATTCATTTTATACCTCCTCCAACTTGACATGAACCTCCAACAGCAAATTTTACAGTCCCGAACCCGGAGGCAATTTCTGGGAACCGGCGGGGTCGGGCTTGGCAGCATCGCCCTGACCAGCCTGCTCGGCAATCACGCCAACGCCAATATAGGCATAGATCCCATTCGGCCCCAGCAACCCCGAAAGACCCACGCCACCGCCAAGGCAAAGCGTGTCATCTACCTCCATATGACCGGCTCTCCGCCACACCTGGACCTCTTCGACTACAAGCCCGAATTGATCAAGCACGACAACAAGAACTGTCCCGATCAATACCTGAAGGGAAAACGCTTCGCCTTTACATCCGGCGTCCCCAAGCTCATGGGAACCCCCCATAAATTCCAGCGCCACGGACAATCCGGCGCCCTGTTTTCAGACGCCCTGCCCCACCTCTCCAAGCAGGCTGATGACCTGACCTTCATCAAGTCCATGACCACGGATCAATTCAACCATGCCCCGGCGGAACTGCTGCTCTATACCGGAAGCTCCATTGCCGGCCGCCCCAGCATGGGTTCCTGGGTCACCTACGGGCTTGGCTCCGAGAACCAGGATCTCCCCGGCTTCGTGACCCTTATCTCAAGTGGCGTTCAACCCAACGGTGGGAAGAACTCCTTTGGAAGCGGATTCCTGCCAAGCGTGTTCCAGGGTGTTCAATGCAGATCGAAGGGGGATCCAGTGCTATATGTATCTGACCCTAAAGGGCTTCCCCGAAAACTACGCCGATCCGGACTCGACAGCCTAAATCGGCTGAATCTCATTCAGTCGGATGAACTAGGCAGCCCCGAAACCCTGACACGTATCGCCCAATACGAGATGGCATTCAGGATGCAAACTTCAGTCCCTGAGGTAATGGATATTACCAAGGAACCCAAGCACATACTTGAAGCTTATGGTGCAACGCCAGGAGGATCCAGTCTGGCCAACAACTGCCTGCTGGCTAGGCGGCTTGTGGAAAAAGGTGTACGTTTTGTTCACCTCTTCGACTGGGGATGGGACTTTCATGGCACCAATCCCGGGGAGGCGTTAGGCAACGGGCTTCGAAAAAAGTGCGCAACCATGGACAAGCCAGTTGCCGCCCTCATTCGAGACCTCAAGCAACGCGGCCTCCTTGAGGACACATTGGTCGTCTGGGGCGGTGAATTCGGAAGGACACCCTTCCGCGAGGGACGCACAGCGAAGGGAAAGAATCTAGGACGGGACCACTACCCTGATGTCTACACCATGATGCTGGCAGGTGGGGGACTCAAACCTGGCTACACCCATGGATCCAGCGACGAACTTGGCTTCAAGGTGGCGACCGACAAGGTTCATGTCCACGACCTCCAGGCAACCATCCTTCACCTACTGGGCATGGACCACGAACGACTGACGTTCAAGTTTCAGGGTCGCCAGTATCGCCTCACCGACGTACACGGCCATGTCGTCCATGATATCATAGCATAAGAACTATGCCATCCTCGTTACCAAGTCGATCTATCCGAGCAAAGAGATCTCTTTCCCTATTTATCCTTATAGCCTTGGGCACAGGGATCAAGATTCATGCAAACAAGGACTTTGAATTCTTTGAAGCGAAGATTCGACCTGTTCTCGTACAAAACTGCTACAAGTGTCACTCAGACCAAGCAAAGAAACTCAAGGCAGGCCTCTATCTTGACCGTAAAGCAGGCTGGCAACAAGGGGGTGAAAACGGCCCAGTCATCGTCCCCGGGAAACCTGAAGAAAGTCGCTTAATCACAGCAATTAGTTACAAGGAAAACGAGTTGCGCATGCCCCCGAACAGCAAACTTTCCAGACAGATATTGGCTGATTTCGAGAAATGGATAGCCATGGGCGCGCACGACCCAAGGGATGAACCGCTGGAAGCCATTCACAAGACAACCGGTCCACAGAGCAAGAGCCTTGAGGACGGCCGGAGATTCTGGGCTTTCAAGCCTCTCGTGAATCCAAAAACTCCTGTTGTAAAACATAAATCATGGATATCTACAGAGCTGGACAAGTTCATCATTGCCAGACTGGAAGGAAAGGGACTGCAACCAGCTGATCCTGCCGGTAAAATAACTCTTCTTCGTCGTGCCTATTTTGATCTCACTGGACTGCCTCCAACTCCGGAACAAATTGATTCCTTTCTCGCCGATGATTCACCCGAGGCATACCCCAGACTCATTGATGAACTTCTCGGGTCCCCCCACTATGCTGAAAGATGGGGGCGCCACTGGCTGGACGTTGCCCGCTATGCAGACACCACAGGAGGCGGTCGCAACCTGCAGTACAAGAACGCTTATCGCTATCGTGACTACGTCCTCGAAAGCTATCGAAACGATAAGCCGTTCAACCTCTTCATAAAGCAGCACATCGCAGGCGACCTACTACCATCGAAGACCAATGAGGAATTTAATGACAACCTTATAGGAACAACGTTTCTGGCCTTGGGACCGCACAACTATGAACTACAAGACAAGGCCCTGCTGAGAATGGAAATCGTCGATGAGCAGATCGACGCAGTAGGCCGTGCATTCCTAGCGACAACTCTTGGGTGTGCCCGTTGCCATGACCATCCATTTGACCCGGTCCCCACTTCAGAATACTATTCGCTTGCAGGAATCTTTCGAAGCACCAATAGCTCCCGCCCCGGCAACGTGGCCAACTTCATTGAACGAAACCTCCGCGACAAGGATGGCGAAGTGCGCAAGGCACACACGGAATCCCTCAAAAAGCTGGAAATGGAGCTCAAGGAATTGGAAGCTTTGTTGAAAAAATTGGGTGGGGGAAAAGGTTCCAGCAAGGCAATCGTGAAATCCCATGACCCCAAGACCTTGAATGGTATCGTCGTGGACGATACTAAAGCCAAACTGCAAGGCAACTGGAAGTCATCCACCTTTTTTGATGGTTACGTTGGCAGTCGCTATATCCATGACGATGGCAAGGATAAAGGGAGCAAATCCGTCACCTTCCCGGCCATAATTCCGAGGGATGGGGAATACGAAGTCCAGGTATCCTACACTCATGGGACAAACCGGGCGCCAAAGGTTCCTTTCACCGTTTATCACGATACCGGAGAGAAAACAGTCTTTATTAACCAAACCAAGGCCGGTCCCATCCTGGGTTCATTTATATCCCTTGGGAAGTTCCACTTTGAGAAGGGTGAATGGGACGTCGTAAAAATAGATACCAAGGACACAAAGGCAGTTGTTATTGCCGACTCAATACGACTCATCCCTTCCGGAGAAAAAAAATCTCCTGCGAAAGTAGTCGAAAACGATAAGCCAAAACCTGACCCCAAGAGTGAGGATAAAAAGGAGCAACGGAAGGCCCTCAGTAAACAGATTCAAGAGCAAAAGAAAAAGATCGCAGACCACAAGAAAACGGCACCGCCCTCCCCAGGAAAAACAATGTCTGTCGAAGAACACAAGGAAGCCGGGGATTGGCATGTCCATGTGCGGGGCAACATTCGTAGCCTCGGGACCAAGGTGAAACGCGGATTCCTCGCTGTGGCCACTCCATCCGAACGCTCCCCAAAACCCGAAATCCCCAAGGGGTCCAGTGGTCGCCTGCATCTTGCTGAATGGGTCGCATCTCCAGAAAATCCGCTGACCGCCCGTGTCTACGTCAACCGTGTATGGCACCATCTTTTTGGTCGTGGGATCTGCCCCACAACCGACAACTTCGGTGAGATGGGCCGACGCCCCACACACCCCGAACTTCTCGACCACCTGACCTCCCAGTTCATTGCCAATGGATGGTCCACCAAGAAATTGATCCGGACAATCATGCTCTCAGGCAGCTATCGAATGTCCTCCACCGCATCCGAATCGACCATTCAAGCCGATCCCGAGAACGAACTCTTTTCCCGACAAAACCTCCGGCGCCTTGAAGTCGAGGCAATCCATGATTCAATCTTCGCTGCCAGCGGAAAGCTTGACCTCGAAAAAGGCAGTAAGAGTCGCCGTGCGATCTACAAGAAACTTGACCGCAACAAAATCCCCGAGATGTTTGATGTCTTCGACTTCCCCAACCCCAACCTTGTTAGCGGTGTGCGTAACGCCAGTACCGTTCCAACACAGGCCCTCTTTTTGCTGAACAACGCTTTAGTTATTAATGAAGCAAAGGCGGCCGCAGAACACATACTTACAGATAAAAACCTTGATTTTGAGGAACGACTGACGCGCGCCTACAAAACCACCCTTGGTCGCCCACCACGCAAAAATGAGAAATCACTTGCGGCCAAGTACCTTCAGCAGCATAATAATGATTCAGATAATCCTGAAATGTGGGCAGGAATCTTTCACAGTCTCTACGCCTGCGTTGACTTCAGATACTTGAGATAAGATAAATGAACACACGACGCGAACACCTCAAAACCTCTGCCTGCGGCATTGGTTCTCTAGCTCTCGCATCGATACAAAGCCAGCTTTCTGCTAACAGTGGATCTAGCTCACTCGCACCTTTGCCGACCCTGATTCCTCAACGGGCCAAACGAGTGATCTTTCTGTTTATGGCTGGTGGCCCAAGCCATGTTGATTCCTTTGACTACAAGCCCGAGCTCATCAAGCAACATGGGAAAAGTATAGATTTCACCGGTGTTCGCACAGGCACATTTGGGAAGAAGAGCCAGCGCAAGCTGATGAAACCCCTCTGGGAATTTAGCCGTCACGGCGCATGTGGCCAGCACGTCTCCACCCTTTTCCCTCACATTGCACAGCATGTGGATGACCTCTGCTTCATAAAATCCATGCATACTGAAGGCGTCGCACACGGCCCCTCAACTCTCTTCCTTCATACCGGTGCCACCAATCTGGTTCGCCCTTCCATGGGTAGCTGGATTTCATATGGATTGGGCACGGAAAACACCAACCTACCTGCATTTATCTCCATCGCGCCCTCCGCCGGCAAAGGTGGCCCCAGAAATTATGGAAACGCCTTTCTTCCGGCGCTTCATCAGGGAACTGCCATCGGACGAGCCGGAAGCGTGGAGAAAGCACAAATACGGAACATTGAAAACGCACTTCTCAAGGATACTCAACGCCGTAGTCGTTTTGACCTCCTACAAAAGCTAAACGCAGACCAAGCGGCCCAGACTCAGGCAGATGATCGTCTCGATGCCACAATTCAATCCTACGAGTTGGCTTGGCGAATGCAAATGGAGGTTCCTGAACTCACCGACCTTTCCAAGGAATCCGCCTACACAAAGAGTCTCTACGGCATTGGTGAAAAGCACACTGAATTTTATGGTCGCCAGTGCCTCCTTGCCCGCCGAATGGTGGAAAACGGAGTGAGGTTTGTATCTGTCAACTATTCAGACGAATCGAGCACCCCCCGATGGGATCAGCATGGCAACATGCCAAAACATAAGAACCATGCACTGGCTACAGACAAACCTGTTGCCGGATTGTTGGCCGACCTCAAGCAACGGGGACTCCTGGAAGATACTTTGGTTTGGTGGGGCGGAGAATTCGGCCGCACACCCTTCGCCCAAGGCAAGGATGGTCGCGACCACAACCCTCGTGGCTTCAGCGTCTTTCTCGCAGGTGGAGGTGTCAAGCCGGGCTTCGCCTATGGCTCAACTGATGAACTTGGTGGGGTTGCCGTGGAGAAGCGGGTTCATATGAGTGACCTACATGCAACGATCCTCCATTTACTTGGAGTCGATCATGAACAACTAACCTACCGTTTTGCCGGACGTGATTTCCGCCTCACCGATGTAGCTGGCAATATCATCCATGATATCATCACATAGGCCAAGGGGTCTCAACGATTTCATCAAACGGTTTTATAACATGTACCAGACGTCGATCATCTGTGCCGATAAATTTCCTTGGGTTTCCATATCTGTTATTTGCTAACGATTGGCCGGGAGGAATAAAAAAGCCCCCGCCGAACAATGCCGACGGAGGCTACCTGTCTTTAGTCACCTTACCCTCCGAAAATAAAAGAAGAAGTTCTTGGGTTCTGCCAGTTGAGATGTACCTCAAATACATATTGTTCAAAAAAAATCAGTCTCGCCAAATCGTTTTGGTATGTCTTGGTTTTTAATCTGATGAAATCATCATTCAGATACGCAGCATTAATTCTACTTGCCGCCTGTAATCCATGTCTGTCTGCTGCAGAAACTGCATTGCAGAATATCGCCTTTGGTTCCTGCGCAAAACAATTTCACCCCCAGCCCATCTGGGACTCTATTATCAAGACAGACCCTGACCTGTTTATCTTCCTGGGAGACAATATATACGGGGATACAACCGATATGGAAAAACTCCAGGCAAAATACCAGCAACTTGCAGAACAACCCGGGTACCAACGTATCAAGAAGCATTGTCCGATACTTGCCACATGGGACGACCATGATTATGGAAGAAATGATGCTGGCGCAGAATTCTCCAAGAAGGTGGAATCCCAACAAATCTTCCTCGATTTCTTTGAAGAACCTGAAGACTCACCCCGCAGGAAACACCCGGGAATTTATCACGCACGTATATTTGGCCCCGTTGGTAAACGTGTCCAAATCCTCCTCTTGGACACGCGCTATTTCAGGAGTGAACTGAATCGGGTCGGGAAACCCGCGATCCGTTCGGAGGGCCGTTCCGGCCCTTATGAACCAGTAAAAGAACCCACCGGAACCATCCTTGGTGAAGCTCAGTGGGTATGGCTTGAGAAACAACTCCTTAAATCTGCAGAAATCCGAATCATTGCCTCAAGCATACAAGTCATATCAGACCTACATGGCTGGGAATGCTGGGGCAACCACCCTCATGAAAGGGAGCGTCTCTACCAACTTCTCAGAAAAACACGTGCAGAAGGTGTTATTGTCTTAAGCGGCGACCGTCACCACGGGGAAATTTCCCGTATAGACAATCAGCTACCCTATCCTCTATATGATATAACTGCCAGCGGGCTAAACTGGAAGAATAGCTTTTCAAATGAGCATAACCCTCATCGCATTGGCGTACCCTATCGCGAAGAACATTTTGGCAACCTCATTATCGACTGGGAAAAACCTGATATTCCGATCACCTTCCAAATCCGCAACCTAATTGGACGAACCATCATCCAGAGTAGAACAACTCTTAAACAACTTTCGAACACCTCAAAGAGATAAGTTGATATCCTAAACCCTTGTGAAATCATAATGAAAATGACCAGAACCCGAATCTGCCTTTTCTACCCACTGCTTGGACTGACCTCGATCCTCAATGCTCAACCCAAAGGCTACAACTACGACGAGTCAAGGGTCCCCGAGTACACCCTTCCTGCTCCTTTGGTCACTCAGGACGGAAAGAAAGTAAAAGATGCAAAGACCTGGGAGGAGATTCGCCGTCCCGAATTGTTGAAACTATTCGAGGAGCATGTATACGGCAAGTCCCCTGAACGTCCGAAAACCATGTATTTCAAGGTCCTAGAGAAAACTACCAAAGCCCTCGCCGGCAAGGCACTTCGCAAGCAGGTCTCCATTTTTCTGGGTCCCGAAAAAAAGGGCCCGACCATGGATTTGCTCCTTTATCTTCCGGCCAAGGCCAAAGGCCCGGTGCCTGTATTTATCGCCCCGAATTTCGGTGGCAACCATACCATACAGAACGACAAGGCCATCAAATTGACAAGCTCATGGGTTCGAGGGCGTAAACATGGGGCGGAGACCAGTGAAAACCGGGCATACGAGGCCGGTCGCGGTGTCTCAAGGAGTCGTTGGCCAGTGGAAATGATCGTGGGTCGTGGTTACGGATTAGCTACCATTTACTATGGGGACATCGACCCGGATTACCACGATGGCTTCAAAAACGGCATCCATCCCTTGTTCTATCAAGAGGGGCAGACCAAGCCTCAACCGGATGAATGGGGAAGCATCGGAGCATGGGCCTGGGGGTTGAGCCGGGGGCTCGATTATCTGGAAAAAGATTCCGACGTGGATGCGACCAAGGTCATTGTCATGGGGCATTCCCGGCTCGGTAAGACAGCCCTCTGGACCGGAGCTACTGATGAACGCTTTGCCATCGTTATATCCAACAACTCCGGTTGCGGTGGAGCGGCTCTCAGTCGCCGACGTTTTGGTGAGACTGTCAAGAGGATCAATACCTCTTTCCCCCACTGGTTCTGCGACAACTACAAGAAATATAATGACAAGGAGGGAGACTGCCCGGTCGACCAGCATCAACTCGCCGCCCTAATGGCTCCCCGCCCCCTCTACATTGCCAGTGCAGAGGAAGACCGCTGGGCCGACCCTCATGGAGAATTTCTCTCCGCCAAGCATGCGGCACCAGTCTACGAACTTCTTGGAGCAGGCACCCTTCCTACAAAGACTCATCCTGCCATCGACAAACCTGTCCACGGAAGGATCGGGTACCATATTCGGTCAGGCAAACATAACGTGACCGCCTTCGACTGGAAAGCTTACCTCGACTTTGCCGACAAGCACCTACCCAAAAAGTAATGCGTCCGCATCAACAACTTATCGACGCAATGAAACTCCCAATCGTTTCACTATGCCTCCTACTCCCCGTTTCAGCAGCTCCGAGCCTTGAGCAAATCCAAGAGGCGTTGGACACGGACATTCTGACCGAAAAGCTGCCTCTCGAACAAGTCAGTGCCTTCGCTGAAAGACGTGTCCCATCCATTCCTGACTTTGATGATCCCAATGAATGGCGCACCTACTCGGATAAACTCCGACGGGAGGTCCTTGAGAAAATAGTCTTCCGTGGCAACCTTGCCAAATTCTGGCGGGACTCCAGGTCGAAGGTTGTCTGGGATGAAACAATAGAAAACCTTCCTGGTTACAGAATTCGCAAACTTCGGTTTGAAATTATTCCTGGATGGTGGTGTCCCGCCCTCCTCTACGAACCTCTAGACCTGGGAGAGAAAAAAGTACCGGTAGTTGTCAATGTAAACGGACATGGGGCCAAAGGGAAAGCCATTCCAGCCAAGCAAATCCGATGCATCCACCAAGCCAAACAAGGCATGCTGGCCCTAAATGTTGAATGGATTGGAATGGGGCAGTTCAGTAACCGCATGAGCCACTACCAGCTTGCGCAACTTGACCTTTGTGGCGTCAGCGGCCTTGCACCATTTTACCTAAATGTGGAACGCGCATTGGACCTTTTGCTTAAACATCCAAACGCCGACCCCAAACGCGTTGCTGTTACAGGACTCTCCGGTGGCGGTTGGCAAACTATTTTCTTTAGTTCCCTCGACACCCGCGTCAAGCTGGCCAACCCCGTTGCAGGATACTCATCCTTCAAGACACGTGCACGCCATACCTCAGACTTGGGCGACTCAGAACAAACCCCCAATGACCTGGCTACGCTAGCCGATTACACCCACCTCACTGCTCTCCTTTCCGACCGGGCCCTTCTACTCACCAAAAATGCCAAGGATCAATGCTGCTTCGCGGCTCCCCATGCGTTACCCCCTCTCAGGGATGCCGCCAGCCCGAAATTTAAGCTTCTGGGACGCGGGAAATACTTTCGCACCCATATCAACCACGACCCCGGCACCCATAACTTCGAGGCCGACAACCGAAGGCAACTATACAAGATGCTTTCGCATGTCTTTTATGAAAATGAGACGGCTGTTAGCTTGAAGGAAAAACACACCGACAAGGAGATTTTCCATTCTGAACAACTTCATGTTAATCTGCCCAAAAACAATGTGGACATCCACCGTGTCGCCACCTACATCGCAAACTCCCTTCCTATTCCTGTGCCAGGATCAGACCCACTGGCAGGAGTTGAACGTCACTCCTGTATCCCCAAACTCCACGAAATCCTCCATACCAAACGCTACGAGATTACGGCAAAAAAGCTTCCTGCCAAACAAATTAAAGGAGTAACCGTATCCCCTTGGCAGGTTCAACTTGGTTCAGAATGGACAGTACCCATCGTCGAATTCAGGCCATCAAGAACGGTCAAGGGAACTATTCTCATCTTGGGAGATCAAGGACGCACAAAATTGGCTGAACGAGTCCAATTTCATCTGGGCAAGGGACAACGCGTACTTGCCCTTGATCCGTTCTACTTCGGAGAGTCCAAAATCCGCACCCATGATTTCCTGTATGCCATTCTTGTTGCGGCCGTTGGCGAACGGCCCCTTGGCATTCAAACCAGCCAGGTCGCCGCCATTGCCCGCTGGGCCAAGGGTCGTTCCAGGAAACCAGTTGATATTGAGGCCCATGGTCCCCGTACGTCAATGATTGCACTACTCGCGGCCACACTCGACGAAAAGAACATTGGTAAAGCCCACCTCCACGAATCCCTCCCCTCCCTGAAGACAATTATCCACGAAGGTCACGGTGCCAACAAGTATCCCGAACTATTCTGCTTTGGGTTACTGGAGTATTTCGATGTCCCTGAGTTAACCAAGCTTGCCACAATTAATGGCAGGGAGCGAATAGTGGTTACAAGGGAGTAGGCCAACTATCGACGGGCGAGATTGCCGTCGTGCCTACTTCCGGCGATCTAACGAGATCTATATCAACTCGGGGATCGGCTTTGCCTGGTCAGAAAGCTCTCGAATGGAAGGAGGCAAATTCTGGGCGATACGGAGTTCGCCCATATCGAAAAGAGTGTGAAAAATCGTGCCAAGGAGATTCATCGGCCCGTATTTTCGGGTGGCAGGTTCTGCCGCTGTCTTGTCTGACTCCCCAATCACCTGGCCCATCTTAAGACCACCGCCAGCAACAAGCAGACTGGTCAGATTTCCGTAATGATCCCTTCCCCCGTTCTTGTTGAGGCGGGGTGAGCGCCCCATTTCACCAGTTACAACAAGAAGCACTTTTTCGCTGAGGCCGCGACGCTCCAAATCAGTAAGGAATGCCGCTACTGCATGATCAACCTGGTGCCCCATCGGATGGATGCCCGCCATGTTCTTGGGGCTGTTGTTATTGGCATGGTAATCCCATCCACAGTCAGAAACAGTGACAAATCCGGTTCCAGCCTCAACCATCCTGCGAGCCATAAGCATCTGAAGGCCCAACAGATTTGTTGTGCGACGCATATCTCCCCAGCGCTGAAGATCCTTGGCCCTGAAAATGTGCTGGGTATCATATAGCTCCAAGGTCTTCTGGTCCTCACTGTTAAAATCAAAAGCACTGGCAACGCCTCCTCCAATAACATCGAAGGCCTGCTGTTGGAATTCATCAGCACTCTCGACAAGGCCTGAGGCATCAACATCCCGACGCAATTGATCAATACCGCCAAGTAGAGACTTGCGGTCCTTTAGACGTTCAGAATCCACGCACAACTGCATGTCCTGCTTAAGGGGACCACCACCGGCAGGATTGAATGCCTCGAAAGATTGGCCGAGGGATCCTGATGAAGTCAACGTGGGCAGCGCTCCGGTTTCAAAATTGCTTCCTAGCTTTAATCCTTGTTGTACAGCCTCTGGAAGTAAGAGAACATTACTGGGCATACCGGATGTTGGATGATTCGTTCCAGCCACCCGACTGTAAACAGCACTCATGGCAGCCTTCATGGAGTTGCCTGCACTGGTCACACTGAGATAGGTGTGACCGCTGTTACCAGAGGCATAAGAACGCACCACAGCAAGTTTGTGCGCCATCTTGGCCAGTTTCGGAAAAGTGGAGCCAAAAGTTATACCGGGCAGGGTTGTCGGGATTTCCCCGGTGATGCTACGAAACTCTGAAGGCGCAGTCATCTTGGGATCAAAAAACTCGATGTGAGGAGGCCCCCCTTGCAGAAACAGCAGGACAACCGCCTTATCCTTGACCAAGTGCGGCTTGCCCTTGGCCAGCGCCTTGATTTGCAGCAGGTTCGGCAGGGTCAAGCCACCAAACATACCCAAGGAGCCTGCACGCAGGAATTCACGCCGTGAAAAACCGGAACAATTCCGGTCCAACAATTTGTCCATCAAGGTAAACATCAGAGAAAAGAATCAGATAGTTTAATAAGAGGGGAATAGGAAAAAGAAAAGCTTTCGAGACAGACAGGATTTCCTTCTTGGCAAAGTGGAAATGCATTTCATTCTCGCTTCATTATATGAGCGAACAATCCCCTAATATTGAAACCGCGACACTGGGCGGTGGATGCTTCTGGTGTATCGAAGCAATTTTTGAGCAACTCAAAGGGGTACAGGCTGTAGTCTCCGGCTACGCCAATGGACATATAGAATCCCCAACCTATGAGGAAGTCTGCACCGGCCAGAGCGGTCATGCGGAAGTGGTACAAGTCCATTTTGACCCGCAAGAAATCAGCTACGAAAAATTGTTGGAAACTTTCTTCAAGATCCATGACCCCACCACACTGAATCAACAAGGAGCTGATACCGGTACGCAATACAGATCCACCATTCTATTTCACAATGAGTCACAACAAACCGCCGCTGAGTTTGCAAAGACCCAGGCGACTGAACTCTGGACTGACCCCATTATCACGGAAATCAAACCACTAAACCTCTTCTACGAGGCAGAGGCCTACCATCAGGACTACTTTCGCAATAATCCGAACCAGCCTTATTGTGCAGCTGTCATTGCGCCAAAACTTGAAAAGCTGAATCCCCTAGTATAAAATCTGTCATCTTCCCCATGAAACCAATACAATCCATAATCTTATTCTGTGTCGCTCTTATACAAGTCACATTGGCCGTGGGGAAGCCCAATATCCTTTATATAATGGTTGATGATCTTGGCTTCGGCGACCTGTCCAGTCACGGGGCCACCGACTTAAAGAGTCCCAATATCGACAAACTGATGAAAGAAGGCATGCGCTTCGATAATTTCTATGCCAACTGCCCGGTCTGCTCCCCCACTCGAGCAGCAGCCATGACGGGACGTTACCCGGACATTGCAGGCGTTCCAGGAGTTGTCCGCACCCATGAGTCGAATAACTGGGGCTACCTAAACCCAAAGCTACCTACACTGCCCGCACTGCTAAAAACTGTAGGTTACCACACCGCTCATGTTGGCAAGTGGCACCTTGGGCTGGAACAGGAAAATCATCCAAACAAGCGGGGATTCGACCATTTCCATGGCTTTCTCGGCGACATGATGGACGACTACTACAAGCACACCCGCCACGGTCAGCACTATATGCGATTAAATCAAAATGATATCCGCCCCAAAGGGCACGCCACTGACCTATTCACTGATTGGTCCAGTGACTACCTACATTCCAGAGCAAAATCGAAGGATAAGAACCCCTTTTTCCTCTATCTAGCCTACAACGCACCACATACCCCCATTCAACCGCCCAAGGACTGGCTGGATAAGGTCAAGACTCGAGAAAAAGACATCTCTGACCAAAGGGCCAGACTCGTTGCTCTAATCGAGCACATGGATGGCGGCATAGGGAAAGTTCTCAGGGTTCTCAAGGAAACTGGACTTTCCAAGAATACCCTCGTGATCTTCACGTCAGACAATGGAGGCCAAGTCAACGTCGGCGGAAGGAACGGTATCTACAAAGGAGGTAAGCAGGAAATGGATGATGGAGGCATTCGCTCCACAACCTGCGTGGTTTGGCCGAGTAGGATAAAGCCTGATTCCAGAACCAGTGTGGTCGCCCTAACCATGGATTTAACTGCCACTCTGCTGGAAATCGCCGGAATCAAGGTAAACCACAAGATTGATGGCATCAGCCTACTACCAACGCTTAGCGGTAAGAAGCAGGACCTGACACAGCGCTATATTGTATGGATGCGCCTCGAGGGAAATGCAAAATATCAGGGGCGCACGTACTATGCCATTCGCCAAGGAGACTGGAAGCTCACCCAAAACACAGCATTTGAAAATATGCGGCTTTACAACCTGAGCAAGGATCCGAAAGAAACCATCGAGGTCAAAAACGCTCAGGGAATCAAGCGCAAGCTGACAAATGAATTGATGAAGCATATCCACCGCGCCGGAGAAATTCCCTGGCAGGGCACGCGTAACGTGGACTGAATCTATGTAACATATTTATGCTGTACCACGATTTTTCGCGAGCGGAAAAATCACTCGTATTGCCACTTCATTTTCCAGGGATCACCGGTTTTCTGCTGGAAGGTTTTCAACTTTAACTTGAGTTGACCGAGGGTCTTCTGATGTATCGGTGAATCAGCGAGGTTTTTCCCCTCATGGGGGTCATTTACAATATCGTAAAGCTCGAACTCGGCACGATGAATGTAACTACGTACTGTTTTCTTGCCATAAGGGGCGGACATTCCCTGTTTGTACTGGGCCTGCCAGGTCGGTGCACGCCAGAGGTCGGACGCAAATGGATACGGCAAATCGTGAGCAATATTCCAGATCAGCTTGTAACGACGCTCCCGAACCACTCGCATGGGATAATACATGGTAATTTCATGAAACGTGTGGGATGCATAGACCTCATCCCAATCTTTTGTGGAAGTTTCTCCGAGAATAGGAATAAATGATCGACCATGAAATGTTCCCCCTGCCAGTCTTGATCTCTGCTCACCAGTTACGATTCGGGACTTGAGCTTATTGAGGACCTCAGTCTTTGACTTTCCATCATTGCCGAGTGCACCAGCAAAGTCCAAAATCGAAGGAGTGAGGTCAACCCAGCTCACAAGCGCATCACTTTTTACACCACGATTTTTTTCATATGGATTACGAACAATACAGGGTGCATGCATCCCGCCTTCATAAAGAGTGGTCTTGGCCCCAGGCATGGCAATACCGTGATCGGAGATATAAAGAAAAAGCGTGTCGGCCCATTTGCCGGCTTCCTTAAGATGCTGAATGAGTCGGCCAAGACCTTGGTCAATACGGGAAACAGATTGGTAGTACTGGGCAATTTCTGCCCGACAAGTAGCTGTGTCTGGCAGGAATCCAGGAACGCTCACCTTGGCAGGATCGTAAATTTTTTCAGTTATACCAGGATAACTGGCACCTGGCTTAGGGTTTCCGAAGCGATCAGGGTTATAGGGTAATTCAGTGGCCGTTCCTCCTCCTCGATGCGGGTCCGATGTGCAGATATATAAAAAGAAGGGCTTGTCGCTTTCCTCGCGAAGAAAGCTTTTACAATTATCTGCCATGACAACCGGGCTACGCGAGTTCCCTGGAATGGACTGATCAAACTTATAAACATTTTCCGGGCCGACATGGTACTTGCCACAACGGGCGGTTCGATAACCCGCGCCCGAGAGATATACAGGGAGACTGATGATATTAGCGTAGCTGTTAAACTTGTGGTAACTGTGCTGGTGACCGTAGTGACCATTGGCATGGTTGTGCAGGCCAGTAAGGATAACGGAACGGCTGGCACTGCAACTTGCAGTTGTACAAAACGCATTCAGGAAGAGTGTACCATCGGCAGCCAAAGCGTCCATATTGGGTGTCTGAATGGCTTGATTTCCATAACATCCAAGGTCGGGGCTCTGGTCATCGGCCACGAAGAGGACGATGTTCTTGGGAGCAGCAGAGGTCCAAACACAATTAAGAAGGAGTACGGTGAAAATTCTAATCATGATAGAACTTGGGCTTTGCTGAAGCTGAAGAAAGTCAAGGGAGGGGGAAATAGTTATGATAAAACCAAGTGTAGATTATTAGCGGTAGGCAAGAATACCAGGATGTTCGCGGCAGTATTCGTCGACCTCTTGCGGTGAGAAAACCATAAATGCGGTGGAGAGGGCATCGGCTAAGGCAGCGGAAGGTGCGCGGGCCCAAGTTCGGCTTTCTGTCTCAGCGGGTCGGGCAGTGCGGGGATCGAGAACATGAGCACCCTTGACTGCTGTACCAGAACCACTCATAGCTTCGCGAGTAAGCCATAACGATTCACGGCCAGACTCGTCACCAAAACCCACCTTCCACCCTTCAGCGCCTTTAGGCGCATCAAGTGCCAATACAGTACTGCCGCCACTGTGCAGGAGAGCCCGGGATAATTCCCACTCCTCAAGGTAGTCTGCGAGCTGGTCAAGAGCAAAGCCTTTGCCAATACCACCTAAATCGATGCCGGAACCTGCTTCCTGACAATAAACTGTGAGGTCTTCGATACTGAGCAGGTAAAGCCCTTTTCGTTTTTCCTCAAAGGCGGCGTCAAGCACATTGGATTCAGCTAGTTGAATCTCCCCTCGCTCATTCCGGATCTCATCCATGACAGTGGCCAGAGAGACATCGAAGGCACCGTTGGTTTGGGTAGAGATTTCGAATGCAAGCTTAAGACAGTCGAAAGCGGCAATGCTGAGTCGAAGCGATTCACCAGGCTCTAACATGTTGAGGATTGAGATGTCGCTTTGCGGCCGGAAGCGAGATAGCTTATCCTCAAGTGTGTCGAGGAGAGTCCATGCTTCTTGTGCGATGGAGGCAGCGTAAGACTCGTCTTCGGTGGCAAGAAAGATTTCGAAAGTGGTCGCCATCGCGTTGTGGGCGAACTTGTGAACATGTTCACTCACGGAGTAGTCTCGGCTTTGATGAAGGCATCACGGATACCCTGACCATAGATGAGGTTCAATATAATGCCTTCCCGAAGAGAGTAATCTGTGTAGGGGTCGTAGTATTCTTTGCTCAAACTTTGAAGCAATTCATCCTTAAGATCTGGATGAACAATAATGAACTCGGCGTCAAGGTAGCTATCTTCAGGGATGCCGACATAATATTTTAAGCGTTCGTATCCGCGGAGATACCAAGGGAAAGGCCAGTGCTCCGCCTCACTTTTAGTGAAGATTTTGATACGTGCGCCCATGCCAAGTTTGTGGTGAACACGCAAAGATTGAACCTCTCCTACGAGCTTAAGGAAATCATCGGTGGTGTGGACATAGGCGTAAGGATTGCGCATGTCGGCAGCGTAGTAGGCGCTCGTAGCCAACCGAGCGCGTCCGTGAGCGGCAAACAGGCCCCAAGACAAAAGCAAGCCGATTGCAAGACGGGCATCATTGAAGCGGACTACTTGGAGAAGCCGGTCTATACCGTGACCGCCCAACAAGGCAAATCCGAGAAGAAAATTGAGAGCCAACCATGGAGTCTTGTAAGGAATAAGGCCGTAAATGAGCCAAATTGTCAGCGCGTAAACGGCGAGGAAGCGAGCTGCACGGCGACGCGGGTTGTTTGCTTTTTCTACGAAGGCGAAAACAATTCCCACCAACCCAGTCAGCAATAGGGGAATTTCACTGCTGGAGTAGCCTTCCTCTGAGTAACTGAAGAGAATGCTCCAGTAATAGCTGAACAATTTTTCGTGCCCTTGCCCACCGGCGCGGTCGACAGTATGGAAGTAGGCACCAAAAGCTTTGGCAACTCCTTCCCAGTGGGTGAAGAAGGAACTGAACAAGACTAAGGCTACGATGATCCAAACCCGTAGTGCCCAAGCTCCAGCAGAAAATTTTCCGAGTAGGCGTAAATCCATTCGACCTGCCTTGCGCCATGGCTCGAATAAGATCACTCCACCCGCCACCATGGCGGCGAAACTGAGCACGCAGGTCTCCTTAGTCGTATGCATCAATCCGCAAGAAAGCCCGAACCAGACCGCCCATGAAACTTGCTTTGAGGTTTGATAACGCCAGAGACTAACTAGCGCCCCAAGTGTAAAGAAGACAAACAGCATCTCCTGAACATAGTAACGGCTGTAGTAGGTAAAGATGGGCGAGGTAGCCAGTAACAGCGAAGTAACTAGTACCCCCATATACCCCAAAGCCCCACGGGCTAATATCGGAAGCCAAAGCAACGCCACACCGAAGACCAGCGGCACTAGGCGAATCGTCCATTCATCAATGTCGAGAAGGGACTTCTCGCCCTTGAGCCAAGCGACAGGGAGAGTCAAGTAGTAGAGAGTAGGGCCATGGTGGTCAACAGGATCATACTTGTAGTCCCCTGTCTCCAATAATTGACCAAACTTGACTGCTTGGTTCGCCTCGTCGTGATGGAGAGGCTTCTGGTCGAGAGCGGGGAATCTTAACCATAAACCAAGAAGGCAGACCAAAATAAGAGCGTAATTGAATCCGCGGACGGTTCCTCCTCCAGCACGCGGCTTACGTCTTCGATTACGCGGCTTCTTGGCGTGATTCATAAATAGTTGAGGCAAACGAAGTGTACTAAACGGCCCCGGACGCGGAGGCATCACGGGGCCGTGAAAGTTGGTGTTTAGAAAAAACGTCTACTATTTGCCGAAAACTTCGACTTCAATGTAGTGGTTCATGGCATTGGTACTATTGCCGGCGCTATAGAGGCGAACATAGCGCCCCTTCGCTCCCTTGGCATCAATGTACTTGCCCTTGTAGGTCTCGATGTAGGCAAGGTCTTTGCCAACGCCGAGTTTTGAGGAGTTATCGTGGTCACTGTTATAGACAGTTTTTACACCATCCACAAAGTCGGGGTCGTCGGAGATTTGAACGATTACGTCGTGATAGGCACGAGCCTGGCTATGGAAATGCCAAATACATACGCCGTGAACTTCGGAAGCCTTCTTGAGGTCAATCTGAACCCACTGAGTTTTAGGAGCTAGTTCCACGAAGTAACCCTCCTCCCCATCCTTGTCGCCGTCGGTAACAAACTCCAAGTCGCCGATGATTGGGAAATCATCAGAACCCGTGACCTCTTTACCAGCAGCGATATTCGTGGTCCCAGCTGGCACTAGAATTTCACCACGCTTGAGACCCTTTCTCTCTAAGTGGGGAAAACCCTTGATAGGTTTGGGCGTACCTATGAAGACAGGACGAGGCACTTCGATCTTTAGTGGAACCTTGTCGGCAGCATTTGAGGAACTAGCGGTCAGCAAAAGGGCTAAGCCAGCGAGGGTGAGAATCTTGGATGATTTCATGTTTAGTGATCTTAGAATAGGGAAACGATATTTGGAATGGGTTTAAACATTGAACTCACTCTTTTCAAAGGCGAGAGCTTTGCGGGCTTCGATAGCTTCATTGACACGAAGTACGGTGACTGCGGTCTCAAAACCAGTTTCACCCGGGCAGTTCAAGTGAGACTTCGCTTTGGACTTGTCAGCGGAGTGCATGCGGACAGCCTCAAAGAAATTCTCAAGGTGTGGTTGGTGGATCTTTTTCTTGAGATCGACTGGCAACAAATACTCTGCAAGAGGAGGAGACTCACGTACATCAACCTTTACCTCTTCACTGGCTTTGTAAGCAGTAGCATTCTGCTTGAGAATTTCTCGCTCAATCCAGCCATCCCATTCAGGCGCATGGGCTTCGCGATAAATCTTGGTGAGGCGTGGAATCTCAGAGATTTTCATACAACCTTCGTCACCCATGAAATACTCAAAGAAGCCACCACCGGCACTGGTTGTAGTAAGCACCTGATAGGAGGCACGTGCCATACCGTTAGGGGTGTCGTACTCGTAAATGCACATAACGTTATCGTGCCACTCGTAAGAGTCGTAGTAGTCGACTCCTCCACTAGCCTGAACGGAAGTAGGCTTGGCATCTAGAAACCAGTTAAAAATGTCTATCTGGTGTGCACCAAGATCGCTGACAGGCCCGCCGCCAAGCTTTTTGAACCAACGCCAGTTAAGAAACTGGTGCATGTTTTCAAAGCCGTTTTTCTTGAGGGTAGCCTCATCTAGATTGTAGCGGTCTCGAATAGTGCGGGCTTTGCTTACCGCACGATTCCATTGGCCGTTTGCATGGGTAATACGGCCAAAGATGCCAGCACCACCTTTATCCTGCTTATTAACAAGTTTTTCTTTAGCGTGGAGATATCGAGGGTTACTACGACGTTGGTGACCTATCTGGAGAAGGTTGCCACTGTCTTGGGACGCTTTAACCATGGAACGTGCTCCCTCAACTGTGTTGGACATAAGTTTCTCGCAATAGACGTGTTTACCTGCGGAAAGAGCATCAACGGTCATTGGGGAGTGCATAAAATCTGGGGAAGCAATCAAAACTGCATCAAGGCCCTTCTCTTTTTCCAGCATCTCTCGGTAATCTGTGTAAGCATGCTCACGAACGTCATGCCCATAGCGGAGTAAGGTGCCGATGCCTTTCTTCTGAGCGTAAGGCCAAATATCGCAAATGGCACGAAACTTAACGTTAGGAATATCAATAGAGGCTTCGACTTGTACCTGACCTTGCTGGCCGAATGAAATGAGGCCGACATTGATCTCGTCGGACGAACTCTGGGCTTTAATGATGGAAGGTGCGGCAATTGCTAAACCACCGGCTGTGGCTGTAGTTGCTATGAAGTCGCGCCGGTTTAGGGAAGGACTTTTCTCTGAGGATGAGTTATCTGGCTTTTTGTGGCTCATTCTTGGTTATCTGTGATTTGTTAATGATATAGTAGTAAATTGATCGGTGGTATCTAGCTTAGGACTAATAAGTGGACCCAACCTATTTCAAAAGGGAAAATTTGTCGTGCTTAGAGAGCTTCAAGGCATAAACGGTCATGAAGACATGAACGAAAAGCATTGTAAGCAAAATATTGAATTGAACTGGATCGGTACTTGGCCCAGAAGCGAGTACCCCTGCCCCAAAGGCAAGTGCCAAATAGGTAGCAGCCATAACGGCCAAGGAGAGGCGTGTCTTGATGCCTAGCAACGTAGTCAAGCCTGCCACTACCAAAACATAGCCAAGACCATAGACAAAAGGTTTCAGTGACCACTGTGGCATGATTGGAAAGGTGGCATACCAGGTTTCTTGCACTTCAAGAAACTTCTCTTGGTTGGAGTAGTAGTTGCGGAGATTGTAGACGTAGCTAGTATTGATCGAATCGGGACCGAAATTGGCTATGGATTTCTTGACTGCATCAACAATTAACGAATGGGCATCGTAACCAAGCGTTTTGGCAATCTGATTGGAGTCGCTGGTATTCGCGAGCAGATCGACCAACGTGCTGTTAAATTGAGTTCCAGACTGGATCACTTGCCGACCAAACTCATCTCCGATGTACTGGACAAAGGCGCCAAGGGCATCGGAACCAAGTACTTCCCCAAGCTTCTCCTTTGGCGTATCCACCAATACATTCAGTAATTCATCAGTGAAGAATTTTTCTCCTCCATCCACTTCAAAGAACTTTTCGGTTTGAGCAAAATCTTTTCCGAAAGCTGTTGTGACCTGAGCCATATCCAAACCACCGTTGTCATTGGCAAGACGATCCGTTAGCGCCTCTTGAATGAAGGGGTCCAATAAAAGCTTCGGGTCCCCGCCTGGTAGCTTCTCGAAGTCGATAACGGGGTTCTCATAGTGTTGTACATAAGCATCAAAAAACCGCTCACCAAAAGCCTCTTTCACGGCTTCGGGGTCTAACCCATTGTCCCCTTCATACTTCTCAGAGAGTTCGCCGTGAACAAATTCTTCAATTTTTGAAGGAAACACCTCCGTGTTCGCCTTAATCTGTTCAGGAGTCATTTCGTCAGAAATCCCTTTCATCTGTTCAGGATTCAGCCTGTACTGAGGACCTCTAAATTTCTCTATTCCCGCCGTAAAGAAACGAACACCCAGACCAATGCGTAACAACATGAAAGCCCAGACCTCCCCTGGCCATTCAAGGATGGCTTTGAAAAGATTTTGGGTGGGGTGGGGAGGAGGAGGGGTTGAGGAGGAATTATCACTCATGAATGTGTCGGTTTAATGTTTCCTATTTTGTGGCTTTTAAAATTTAGCCAAAAAATAAAGGGTCGCGATGTTGAGGGGATTTTTAAACTTTCGCAAGTCCGATTCACTCCACAATATTCAACAAACATAGTAAGCATGATAGGCTTGCAATTATCTAGCAAACGGCCATCCTAAACGGCCCCAAAATATTAGGATAGTTTAAATTTTTCAAAGAATCAAATTATGGATCAAGCAAGATACTCTCACTCCGTAACGGCTGCCACAGCCAACCCAACAGAACGGGCAACGTTCATCCGACGAACATATGTACATTTAGCCTTGGCTATTATTGCCTTTGCAGGGATTGAGGCAATGCTTTTAAGCTCCCCCATGGCGGAGGGATTGATCCAAAAAATGCTTGGAGGCAAGTACACTTGGTTGATTGTCCTTGGATGTTTTATGGGAGTTAGTTACCTGGCAGACAACCTTGCTCGTTCTCGTGCCAATCCTGGCATGCAATACCTTGGACTAGGATTATTCGTAGTGGCAGAGGCAATTGTATTTCTACCTATGCTGTACATTGCCATCCAATACACGGGTAGTGGTGATATAGTCACTACAGCGGCTCTTATGACCCTCCTTCTTGTTGCAGGACTCACAGCAACAGTTTTCATAACCCGAAAGGATTTCTCTTTCATGGGGAATATACTTGCCATCGGCGGATTACTTGCACTGGGCGCAATTGTGATTGGTATTTTCACAGGCTATAGCTTGGGGCTTTGGTTCTCAGTAATCATGGTCGGCTTTGCCGCTGGATCAATACTCTACACGACATCTAATATTCTGCACCACTATAGAACGGATGAACACGTAGCAGCTGCTCTATCCCTATTTGCCAGCGTAGCCATGCTGTTTTGGTACATCCTGCGAATATTACTTGCGTTCGCAAACCGCGACTAGCCTTCTTAAACTGAGGAAGAGAGAGGGCTTGCCCATCAAACGCCAGATAGGCGGATGATGGTGAGATGAAAAACATGTGTACCACGCTCAACACCCAAAACGATTTTGGGAATGGTCTTCCCTTCGAATAAGGCCTCGCAGGCAAGCTCATAAGAATCATCACCCTTCGTTGGAAACTCAGGAATTCGACCGTTAATGCTGACGATCCGATCCCCTTTTTCCATTAGCGTGCCAAAAGCAGACCTGCTGGAGACAGAAAGCACTTTCCCTTGAGCCGGGTTTTTTTGAAAGGAAAGGCGAACGTCCCCGTCATCTGATGCTTCCACTATCCTTCCTACCGGGCGGTAAGTGGGTTCGCAGGAAATCTGCTCAAGATGTTTCGAGTATATTTGAATCTGTGGTCCAAGTTCCAATTCAAATGGCAGATCAGGAGTTGAGAACTCCCCGGGAGGATTACTTCCGGTCTTAAGCATAAAGGTAGGTATTCCGTCTTTTATCACAACCCGCCGAACATCAGCAACTCTCTCTGAACGCCCCCCAAGCTTAAACTCCCCCTCGGGAATTCGTGCATCAAAGGCATCACCGTTTTTTAAACGAACGTAGACAGTGTTGTCACCTCCAAGACCATTCAACTCATCCTCTCGAACCCGAAAGATAATTCTGGAAACTTTTTCCTTACGAACCTCCTGTTTATCGCCATTTTCTCCCTCATAAGTCAGGAGATTTATCCGAGCTCCAGTATTTGGGTCGGCAGGAAGGCCCAAAAAGCCACTCAAACGATTATTATTAACTCCAATCACAACGTCAAGACCACCAGATTCGTCCCGAAATTGTATGCCTGCCAAGCGATCACGATTTACCTCAAAACGCCCGTAGTTCGAGCGCAGGGCAAAACGTGAATTCTGTACAACGCCTTTAATTTTAAAGGACCTTGACCCTTCACGTAGGTAAATCAAATCATACTGTGGTCCCGGTTGCCTTCGCTCCTTTTGCATATCCCGCTCTTCTCCTAAAACGACTTGCAAAGAACTGTCAAAAAAAGTCTGGCGCTTTTGACGCCAGTCCCAGTCGAGGACATAGCCCTGATCCTCATCGGAGAAAAATAATAGGGGAAAGTCCATATCAACCTGTTTCGGTTCAGATTTTTTACTTTTCCTTACATTGGGATCTGCCTGCGGATAGACCTTGACCGTCAGTTTAACGGCGCGAAGGGATTTCTCCCCGGCTCCTTTTGACTGCAACCATTCCATTTGTTCCTTGGAAAGTTTGAGCGTCTCTGCAGGAAAGGCTGGGTCATAGCCGATCAATCGACCAGACTCGATGTCGCGTTTATAAATATTTTTTAAAAACGCGTCAAAATCTGTTCCTTTAAAGGTTTTCCAAGGGCGGAAACCTTCTTCTGCGCCAACAGGAGAAACCGCAATTATGATGAGTAATAGGACAAGCTTACGCATTATTAAAGAGGGCTAATAAAATGCAAAAAGTCACGATAAAGGGAAATGAGCAGGATGACTCAAGGATTAATAGCTTTAGATCGAATCAAGCATCCGTGCCATCTTTCCGCACAATTGTAATCTGAAAAAAGAGCTGCTTGCCTCTCTGCACTCCCAGCTCGACATGAGAAATCGGTTCTTTTTTCTTGTTAAAAAGAGCGTCCAAAGCCTTTTCATAGGAATCATCCCCCTTGTCTGGGAATTCTGGAATACGGCCGTTAATACTTACGATTCTATCATCCTTTTGTAATAATTCATTGAATATGGAACTCGAGCTAATAGATCGGACACGCCCAGGCAAATCACTTTCAAAACTTATGTTTGCAGCCCTTTCGCTCTCAGCCTCAATGACTGTTCCAATAGGCCGAAAATCAGGATCACAATTTAATCGGTCCAAGTGACCTTGAAAGATTTTGATTTCAGGTCCCAAATCCAACTTCATTGGCAAGTCCTCTTCTGGAAATGAAAGATTTTCGCGACCGCCATTCTTAAGGATTACAGCCGACTGAGTACCTTCAAATAGAACATGCTTAACCTCCGAAACAAGGATTGTGCGGTTGCCAACAGGCAGCTGTCCTCCATGAACCGTGGCATCGAAGTAATCATTGTTCCTGAGACGGACACTGACAGAGGTATCATGATACAACCCGGCCAACTCTTCTTCCCTGACTTGAAAGATGATTCGAAGGACTTCCTCACGACGGATTTCCCGAGCCCCATTAACAGTTTCGAATGTAAGGAAATTGGCCTTCGTGTTACCCGGTGAGGCAGGAAAACCAAGAAAACCACTGAAGCGGTTTTTATTGACTCCAGTGAGAACATCATGAGTTGAAAGACCATCTCCAAACTGGATTGAGGCCAAACGCTCGAGTTCCAAGTCAAACTCCCCATAGGTTGTATGTATGGAAAAAAGAGAATTTTTCACAACACCATCAATCTCAGACCCATCCCGTAAATAAACCCGATCAGAAAGAGGCTTGGGAGGTTCACCTTCCTTTGTTCTACGAGTAGTGCGGATCGCACGCTGCTCCCCCTGAACGACCTGAAGGCAGGAATCAAAGAAAGCTTGCCGATGACGGGACCAATGCCAATCAAGTATGTACTCCTTATCATCATCGGAAAAATCTGGAAACGGAATGTCGTAAACCTTTTTATGAGAAGGCTCCTTTTCTACAGTTTTTCCCCGTGGGATAACCACCTCAAGTTGAACCAAGTCATCCTTCCGACTTTTATTAGCAGATGCTACTGTATCTTTTCCTTCCCCAGCGGATTCAGTTTTAAAGTCCTGCAGGGTCGCCTTGATGACCTGCCCTTTCAAATTTTTCCACTCGCGAACGTGTTCTCCGGAAAGTGAAGCTTCAAATAGAAATAAAACTAGAAAAACAAATCGAAACATAACTATGTAGCAAAAAAATCATGCTTAGCATGAATCGGGATATTGGCTAATTAAACGATAAGATGTATTCAAGCATGAAACAACTGGAACTCAAGTCTTTAAAAGGAGGCATTACAAATCCAGAATCTTCATCGAAAGCTTGAATTATATCACCCGATTTTGCTTGCCTATCAATCGAAATAAATTTTCCTCCAAAATTCTTTTTGAAAATGGGTCGGTAGCTCAATCGGTAGAGCAGGAGCCTTTTAAGCTCTTGGTTCTGGGTTCAAGTCCCAGTCGACCCACCATTTAAGCAAGAAAGCAAAAAAGGGAGAATTAGGCGATGGCCCTTTCGAGAAATTGATCTACCTTTTGAATATTGGTCCAGATTTCGGAATGACCAATTCGCAACTTAAACTCAATTTCATTACGGGTTTGTTCAAGGCATCTTTCGTCCTGAACCAAATTGTTGGTGGAGCGTAATTCATTAGGATTTTTAATTTTCTCTAGCATGGTTTCCATGGTGTGAAATTCCTGACAGATTTGTGACATGGTGTAAGTGACTAGTTTACTTGTGATTTTTCCAGACTTCCAATAGATAGGGAACTAAGAAGACGAATTTGTTACAGTCTTAAAATCTTGCAACAAAGAGATATAAACATTTTTTCACACCTAAGCTAAATGCAATTGAAAAGCCATGGACTCGTCAGGTTCCTGAGGTAAATAGCAACATACTCGAAAAATGGAGGAAGATAAGGAAATAGAATTTTCTGAAATGCTGGACCAGTCAGGCAACGAATATGCAACAGGAGAATCACCACCGACAGATTCATCATTGACGAATAAACCTTTGGAAAAGGAAAAACTGGATTGGCGTATAAAAATGACAGTGGGGTTATTGATAACCCTCCTTGTCATGGGAATAGGATTCTGCGTCTATATATTGAATCCAGTAATGTCCCAAGAACCATGATTAAATTGGGTGTAGCACTTGAAAACAAGCCTGTCACGCACCCCTTCTGGCTTCCCTTAATTCTTGACATGAAGAGCAATTCTTTCATATTTCATCACTCAAAAAAATACATGAAGATGAATGTGATTTTAGGCCCCTGTCCAATATAATAACTATTACTTTCTGGCAATCACCAATCTTCGTTGAATCAAATGGTTCCTATTTGATAAAAAGGAATAAATGCTCAATCCCTTCCCCCTATGCTGAACCTGCATAAACTTAAGATCGATCCCTTCGTGGAGGAACTTCGTAAATCCTACAGGCTTTCATTTGGGTCTATGAACTCCGATATTGGGGAGATTCTGGCTTGGGCAGGCAATCTGGCATTGGAGAACCTGGCTAATAGTGACGCGCTCTATCATAATATTGATCACACCATCATGGTGACCATGGTGGGACAGGAAATATTGAAGGGACGCCAACTAAACAAAGGTGGTATCAACCCCAAAGACTGGTTAAACTTTGTGGTCTCTCTTTTATGCCACGACATTGGTTATGTCAAAGGGGTCTGCCAAAAGGACAGTTTTGGGAAATATGATGATGGATTCGGAAAAATTGTCGATATCAATGAAAACGGCACCAGCGCACTCCTGACCCCCTACCATATAGACAGGGGAAAATTGTTTATAATGGAGCGATTTGGGAAAAACCCAATGTTTGATGCCAAGAAAATCTGTAGCTTTATTGAGATGACCCGCTTCCCAATTCCACAGGATGAGGATCACTCTTGTAAAGATGATCTTCCAGGACTCGTCCGTGCTGCTGACTTTATAGGTCAATTGGGAGACCCAAACTACTTTCTAAAACTATCAAACCTCTTTTATGAATTCGAGGAACTTGGGGTCAATAAACTTTTCGGATACAAGAATCCCGGACATGTTAGGTGTGGTTTTGCCAAATTCTTTTGGAATGAAGTAAGTCCTTATATTCAATATGCAATGCGGTACCTTGAAGTAACACAGGAAGGCAAGGAATGGATAACCAATCTTCACTCCCACGTCTTTGCATCAGAGCACTACAAGGAAATGACGGAAAAATGTGGCTCCGTTCCTCTGCCTAAAGAAAAAAAAAGTAAGGGGTCTCCCAAAGGCTCTGAAGCTAAGGGGAAACGGCGCTAAGCTCTATTTTCCGCTTACAAAATCGAATATAATTCATCTTTCTGAGGAAAGAACTTGTATACCGATTTTTGAACGGCACTTTTCGTGAGATGTCCATACTCAAGGGAAAATAAAATAGCAACCCAGTCAAACGCTGGACATTCTTAAATGGAAACTTATGATTTCGACACACCTGTTGACCGCACAGGTAAAGAAACCTTAAAATGGGGTAAGTATGAGGGACAAGATATCCTTCCTCTTTGGGTTGCCGACATGGACTTCCTATGCCCCCCCCCTGTAATTGATGCACTTCGGGAAGAGGTTAACCATGGTCTTTTCGGGTACTCGCTTCCTCCCCGAGAACTAGTCAAAACAATAGAAGAAAGGTTACTGAATCATTACGATTGGTCAATCGATCCATCTTGGATCATCTGGCTTCCGGGTATGGTCCCGGGACTCAATATTGCCAGTCGATGCGTGGGCGAACCCGGCGATGATATCCTAACCACCACGCCCATTTATCCACCTTTTCTAACAGCGCCTGGATATGCAGATCGGAACGCATTGCGGTACGAAATGGGTTTTGATCCTGTTTTGGAACGATGGACAATTGACTTTGATGCCCTAGAGCAAACCATCACAAACAAAACAAATCTTTTCCTCTTTTGCAACCCCCACAATCCGCTCGGTCGTATATTCTCTGTCGAGGAGCTAAAGGAAACCGCCGAGTTCTGCCTCCGCAACAATCTCATCATCTGCTCCGATGAAATCCACTGCGATCTCCTTCTTGAACCAAGTAAGTCACACATTCCTATTGCCACTCTGTCCCCAGATATTGCAGACCGCACCATTACCCTGATGGCACCCAGCAAGACCTTTAATCTGCCCGGGTTTGGTTGCTCTTTTGCTATCATCCCAAACCCTCAACTGAGAACTGCATTCAAGAAAATTCGTGCGGGCATAGTACCCGACCCTGCGGCTATCGGGTACACTGCGGCCCTTGCCGCTTATAGAGACTCTGCCCAATGGCATCTTCAGCTTCTTAAGTACCTAAAATCAAATGCGGATCTGGCTTACCAGCGAATATCAAGAATGCCTGGATTATGGACCCATCCAGTTGAAGCCACCTATCTCCTCTGGATCGACGCAAGAAAACTTGGCCAAGACAATCCTCAACGGTTCTTTGAAGATCATGGCATCGGCTTATCTGATGGTCGTGATTTCGGGAAACCAGGGTTTGTCCGTCTTAACTTTGGTTGCACCCGATCGCTGCTTGAACAAGCTCTGGATCGAATGGAAACTGCAGTAATGGAATTGAAAAAAGAGTCGTAGGCAAAATAGTTTTCAGGACAGACTCACGGGATCCACATCAATAAAATCCCGCACATCCTTATCCATTGCGAAGTCCTTGCGTAGCTCAAAAAGCCGGGATGCCAAAAGTTTTCCGCGAGGGAAAAAAAACCATACATGGAAACGGTATTGGTCCTTTATCTTCTCCAAGGGTGCAGGTACCGGACCACGAATCTCCACAGTGTCATCAAGAGTCGCCTTAACTTTCTTGACCCAGTGCTCAGCATAGAAAGTGACTTTTTCTGGGTTTAAGCCCATGAACACCTGGCGAATCAAGGATCGAAATGGTGGATACCCAAGCTCTGAACGCTGTTCAAGTTCATCCTCAAGGAATCCGTCAAATTCGGACCTGCGTGCGTACTGGATTGGAGCACTCGAAGGATCGAACGTCTGAACGACAACCTCACCTGCACGATCTCCCCGTCCCGCCCTTCCAGCAACCTGCACCATTAATTGGAAAGTACGCTCCCCTGCTCGAAAATCCTGAATATGCATCGATAAATCCGCCTCAACAATTCCCACCAAGGTCACATTTGGAAAATCCAGACCCTTTGCTATCATTTGGGTTCCAACAAGTACATCAATCTGGCCTCGCCTGAAATCCCCAAGGATTTTCCTGTATAAATTCTTGCGCCCCATAACATCGGCATCCATCCGTACTATCCTTGCCTTTGGGAGCAGGTGCAGAAGTGCCTCCTCCACGCGTTGGGTTCCAACCCCTTGCCAGCGCACTTTGACTGAGTTGCACGTCGGGCACCGGGTTGGTGCAACCTTCTCAAACCCACAAAGATGGCAGCGTAATTGACCATCAGTTCGGTGGTAGGTCATTGTAACACTGCAATGATCACAATAAGCGACGAACCCACATTCCGGACAAAGCATGCTTTTGGAGTAACCCCGACGGTTTATGAAAAGAATGGATTGTTCCTTCTGCTCATACCTCAAAAGCAACTTCTCCTTCAAAACTTCTGAAAAAGCCACCATTCGGTTTTTCTTCAAGATTTCGCGACGCATATCCACCACATGCACAACTGGCAACTCCCTGTCATCCACTCGCTTTGTCAATCGATTGAGAATATATTTCCCCTGCTTTACGTTGTTAACCGACTCCACGGACGGCGTAGCAGATCCGAGTACGCAAAGACATTTAGCCAACATCGCCCTATATACTGCTACATCCCGGCCATGATAACGAGGGGTCTCCTCCTGCTTGAAAGCAGGCTCATGCTCTTCATCCACCAACACCAGTTTCAATTTCTTAACGGGAGCAAATACAGCCGACCGGGCACCAACCACCACTCGCGCACGACCCTCTGCCACCATTTGCCATGCGTCCAAGCGCTCCCCTTCCGAAAGATGACTGTGCCAAACAGCGGTCTCCACGCCCAGTTTATTAAATCGTGCCCGAATCCGGTCAACGGTCTGCGGAGCCAACGACACCTCCGGCACAAGAAACAACACTCCGCCACCTTTCTTGAGGACTGACTCCATCAACCGTAAATAGACTTCCGTCTTTCCTGATCCTGTAACTCCATGTAAAAGGTGTACTGCAAACTTATCCTCCTTCTCACTAGCCCGCAACGAATCCACGGCTAGGCTTTGCTCTTCTGTCAAGACCAGCTCAAGCGACTCCTCCACGGAAGCTCCATCAGAAAACTCATCCTCGTAGGCAACCCGATTTTCCCTGGCTGAAGTCTCCTCCACCAGACCCCGATCCACCAGTGCACTACAGCTTGATGGCTGAACCCCCAATCGTTTCAGTAAGGCAACCTTGGGAGCAGGTGCAATCTGATCCCGAAGAAACTGCAAAAGCTTGGCTTGTTTCGGTGCCCGCTTCTGCATTTCTTCAAGTATAGCATCCTCCACCGGACCAACAGATCGCAAGAATTTCTTGATCTTACTCTTCGTTCCCCTTCGCACGGCCACCGGAATCATGGTCTCCAAAATCGACTCCATAGATGCCGCGTAATAGGGATGCATCCACTTTGCCAGTTTCAGTAAATCATTCGACAAAACCGCTTGGTCACGAACCAGCTCCAATACGTTTTTGATCTTAGAAGCATCCACATCTTGATCCGTTCCATGCCGGGCAACCACTCCCAGTTCCGTCCGGTTCAGCAAGGGAACCCGGACCAAGTCACCCGGTTGCAGCGGTCGAGGCAAAGCCTCTCCGACTCGGTAAACCAGTTGCGAACCTAATCCCGTCAATAGGATCACCTCTACAAGTCTACTGTTCACTGCACCATCAACTGTCTTCATATTTTATAACAGTTAGCCAACATGACCTCCCCGTCTATAATTCCCACATCAAAAATAAAAAAATTAACCACCATAAAACGATCATTATAGTTTTTGCCTTTTCATTTTCATAAATTGATCTTACATGAGCTAAATCATCACAATCGCGATGGACTGAGCCTTAATGACGGAAAACTCCAGACACCTACAGCGCTTCCAAGACTTCCTGACGAAGAAAAGCCTGCGCCTGACGAGCCCACGTCGAGCCATATTGGAGGCGGTACATGGCCATGAGAGCCACTATACGGCAGAAGAACTTCTTTCCCTCGCACGGAGTATCGATGACTCAGTCTCCCGTGCAACTGTCTACAGGACCCTCCCAATCCTCCAGGAATGCGATATCGTCCGTGAGATAGATGTGGGCAAGGACTTCAAGTACTATGCAACCAATCGGAGTGAAGACAACTTTCAAGCACAGGTTGTCTGTGTTGACTGCGATAACATCTTTGAAATCGATGCCCCATTCATGGATTGGTACGCCAAGACCGCGGCAGAACGCCTGGGCCTAGAAGTCGACTCCCAACGCATTCAGGTCAATGCCCATTGTACTCGCCTTCGCACCGGGCAAACCTGCGAGCACAAGGCAGCAAAAACCAGTGAAAGTTTGCTTCATTCAACAATTTCAACTCACAATTAACGCCAAGCGATGAAGACAGATCAAGCAATTGCCGAAGCACCACCACCCTCCTTGGTTTTCCGCCCGGATGATCCTAACAACGATTTACCTCTCTCTGAAATTCAAGAGGAAATCCTTGATCTTAAAAAGAGACAGGATGCAGTCATTCTCGCCCACAATTACCAGATCGAACCCATCCAGCGCGTGAGTGATTTTGTGGGAGACTCCCTTGGTCTCTCCTACAAGGCAGCCGAAGCAGATGCCCGAGCCATAGTATTTTGCGGGGTTCACTTCATGGCCGAGACCGCCAGAATCGTCAACCCGTCGACTCCGGTTTATCTCCCGGATCTCGACGCCGGTTGCTCCCTCTCAGACTCCTGCCCCGCTGACAAGCTTGCTGCCTACAAGGCCGAAAACCCCGACATATACGTCGTCGCCTATATCAATTGCTCGGCGGCAGTAAAGGCTCTGTCCGATGTCATTTGCACCAGCGGCAATGCTGTCAAAATCGTCGAAAAGGTACCCAAGGACCGCAAGATTCTTTTCGTCCCTGACCAGAACCTCGGCCAATGGGTCAGCCAGCAAACCGGTCGGCAGATGCAACTTTGGCCTGGCAGTTGCTACGCCCATGTGCTGTTCACACAACAGTCCATTGAACGGGTGAGAATTGAATATCCGGACGCACCCATCGTCGCCCACCCCGAATGCCTACAATCTGTTCGCGATATGGCAGACGAGGTCTGCAGCACTGAAAAGATGGTTCACTTCTGCAAGGATCACTCAGCCCAAGCCTTTATCATCGTCACGGAAAGTGGCATGATTCATCGTCTGCAACGTGAAGTCCCGGAAAAAACCTTCATTGCCGGTCCCACCGACTTCTGCGCCTGTAATGAATGTCGCTACATGAAGCGAAACACAATTACCAAGCTTCGTGACACCCTGCGCGACCTGACCCCGGAGATTACCCTCGACGAGGAACTTCGGGCAAAGGCGGAAGCCCCCATACTGAGGATGCTTGACTGGAGTCGCTGAGCCCACAAACCGTTCGCCAAACCTTGCATCTCTATCAACCAAGCTGGCCGGACTACCAATTACTGGACTCCGGTGACGGTACAAAGCTGGAACGCCTCGGTTCACACACGATCGTCCGGGAGGAACCCATTGCATGTCACCCTCGTACCCTATCGAGGAAAACGTGGGATGCCGCTGACATAATCTATGTAAATGAAAAAGGTTGGCAGCCTCGACCCGGCACGCCGGAAAGTTGGACCATAAACTTCGAGCCCTTGACCCTAAAGGTTCGACCGGCACAGGGGTTCAAACATATCGGGCTCTTTCCCGAGCAGGCGACACAGTGGAAATGGCTCCTAAACCAGACACTAAAAGATTTAGGAACACCTCCAAAGCTCTTGAATCTCTTCGGCCATACAGGTGCTGCAACACTTGCAGCCGCATTCGCTGGGTTTGCTGTTACCCACGTTGACTCCTCAAAACCAGCCCTGAGTCAGGCCCGTGAAAACCAAAAACTCTCAAACCTCGAAGATGCCCCAATCCGCTGGATACAGGAAGATGCCTCCAAATTTATTGAGCGAGAAATAAAACGAGGCAATAGTTATGATGCCATAATCCTTGACCCCCCGGTCTTCGGGCGCGGTCCCAAGGGACAGACCTGGCAAATTGAACGTGATCTTCCCATTCTCATTCCCCGCCTTAAAAAACTGCTCACAGAGCAATACCACTTCCTATTTCTGAACATCTATGCCGGAGAACTTTCCCTCGACTCGCTCAAGCCACTCCTTCAACAGGAAGAAAACCTGCAACAAGGTACCTTCAGCCTTAAAGCTAAACATGGTCCAGATCTTCAAATGGCTGATTGGCTGTGCCTCCAAAAAATTGATTGAAATTTTTGCAAACAAGGCGAACTTCCATTCCCTCAAAACTCCTTATCACACCAACGCTCCTGAAGATTATGAAAACCCGCAACTATATCCTATCCGCTACGTGTCTTTCCACGCTCTTCTATTTAACCGGTTGTCTCAATCTTCAGAACCCAAAACAAAGGACAAAAGACAAACCAAT
>JABJCN010000055.1 GCA_018668635.1 Opitutia bacterium | reverse complement strand
AAGGAATGGCACGGGAGGTGGGACTCGAACCCACGACCTGCGGTTTAGAAAACCGCTGCTCTATCCAGCTGAGCTACTCCCGCAATGTAATCAAGGCTGACTTTTAACGCCTAGTTTTCTTGCTTCATAAATTCAATTATTTAATGGTGTGAATGTCGTCGTGGCTTTCAAGTATAGAAATCAAATTTAGGATGAATTCAATTGCATCACGGTTGGTCTTGACTGGGTTCCTGTGTCTGTGCCTGCCTTTGATTGGGGTTTTGATGACTGGACATGACCTGGCACCCTTCCTGAAGTTTCCGCCTGAAGTGCGTGACATAGGGGAGATTGATTTCTCCTGGAATGTTGCGATTGTATACTGGGCAGGCATGATTGCATTGTTTGCGTGGTTGTTAAAGCCCCGGGTATTGCTTGTGGCGGAAAGAAATGCAGGGAATAGCACAGGTTCTTCATTCCCTTTATGGGGTTGGCTGGCGCTAGCCTGGTTGGGTTTTTTTTGGTGGCTGGCGTGGGGTCGGGCCCCTTGGTTTGCTTGGGGGCAAAAGTTCACATTTACCCCCTTGTGGACGGGGTATATCCTCGTTATGAATGCCTTGGTGCACCAACGAACCGGGCGCTGCCCGATGTTGGAGAGACCAGGGTTCTTCCTTATCCTTTTCCCGGTTAGTGCGATCTTTTGGTGGACCTTTGAATACTATAATCGGTTTGTGCAGAACTGGATTTACCTCGGTTCAGATGTCGGAGTTCTTGAGTATTTTATCCACGCAACGGTTTGTTTTTCCACGGTCCTGCCGGCCGTCTACTCGACAGCGGTCCTGTTGAAGACATTCCCGGGATTGCAGGCACGGATGCGTGGCCCAAGATTAAAGTTCAAAAGTCCTGTAACTTTTGCCCGGGCGATCCTTTTATTATGTGTGGTTGCATTCCTTCTGGTCGGAGTTCGGCCCAGGGAATTGTATCCATTACTTTGGACAGGTCCCTTGCTGACCTGGATGGCCCTTTCCTTTCTTGCGGGGGAACCCGAAGATCTCGGTGAGTTGAGAGATGGGGACTGGCGACAAGTCTGGACATGGGCACTGGCTGCTTTGGTGTGTGGTCTCTTTTGGGAGATGTGGAACTCTCTTAGTCTGGTGAAATGGATTTACCAGGTGCCCCATTTACACGGGGTCTTGGTTTTTGAAATGCCATTGGCTGGTTTCGCGGGATACCTGCCGTTCGGATTGGAGTGCGCCGTTGTTACGGCTATGATCCGCCGATGGGCCCTGAATTCCGATTCGTTGACCCATTGATCAAAAAACACGTTGCCACAGCAACGGCTTTCAATGATGTAGGTTGGGTCGATTCAACCAACTTTTGTAGTATAAAAATGATTCTCAAGATAAACGGACAGGAAATTCCTGAGCAGTTTTTTCAACAACGTCTGCAGGAGATTTTTCCGGAAGTACAAAAACGACTAGCGGGCAAACCTCCGGCAATCATCAATCTAACCGCGCAGGATGAGACTCGTGATCGTATCATTGAGGAGGTTTTGATCGACCAAGAAATTGATCGTGTAAACCCTCCGGCGGATGAGGCTCTGGTCCAGCAGGAGCTGAAAAAAATGCTCAAGAAGCAGGAGACCAAGCGGCAACTGAAAGCGGCAGGCAAGGATCGTGACCGGTTGATTGAAACCATGCGGAAGCAACTTTTTCGCCGACTGCAGGCCTATGAGATCATGGAGGCTGCGATGCGGCAGGATGCTCCTTCGGATGAGGATGCTGAAGCCTTCCATACCAAAAATGCAGGCTTTTTCAAGGTTGCCGAACAAGTCCGTGCATCGCATATCCTTGCACGTGGGGTTGGTGATTCATCCAAGGAAAAGATCGGTAAAGCAAAGGCTGCGCTTGAATCCGGCAAGGATTTTGAAACGGTGGCCCGGGAATTTTCCGAAGATACGTCTGCAAATGATGGCGGGACGCTCGGTTGGGTGCCGCGAGGCCAGACGGTGGCTCCTTTTGAGAAAGTTTTATTTGCCTTGGACGTTGATGGCGTCAGTGAACCATTTGAAACTCAATTCGGTTGGCACATTGCCAGGCTGCACGAAAAACAGGAGAGTCGAACCCGACCATTTGAAGAGGTCCGCGAGCAAATTGTCATGATGTTGCTTCGAGAACGAAGAAATGAAGCTTATCGACTTTTCCTTGAGGATTTGAAGGAGCGGGCAACCATTGAAGTGGTACAGGGATGAAGGTATCCTGCTTTAGAATACCCATCCTTGCTTTGGGACTCCTTGCAACCTTGCTACCCGGGACGGAGAAACTGGATGTCAAGGATCCTGCCCCACCAAAGGTCTATGAATTACCGGATCCAGTAACGCCTGAGGCCAAGTCTTTTAGTCGTCTAACATTTCACAAGGCAGCGAAGCCACTTTCGTCAAAAGCAAAAACGCAGTCCTGGCCTCGATTTCTTGGCGCTACGGACAATGCAATTTCAGCAGAGACTCATCTGGAGAAGACCTTTTCAAAGGGTGGCCCTGTCAAGGTCTGGGAAATTGAAACTGGGACCGGTTATACTTGCCCCACGGTAGCAAACGGCCGCATGTATTTATTCCATAGGTGGGAGGACCAGGAGACTGTGGAGTGTATCAATCCGGAAACCGGTAAGAGGTACTGGATTTACCAATATCCTGTGGCCTATACCGACCGCTATGGCTACAACAATGGCCCGCGTTCCAGCGTGGTAATCGATGGGGGGGAAATCTATACATTGGGGGTGACCAGCATCATTCACTGCCTTCGTGCAATCGATGGGCAGGTGATCTGGAAACGTGATCTGGCCAAAGAGTTCAAGGTGCGTGGCAAGTTTTTTGGGCAGGGGTCAACGCCTCTGGTCTACAAGGATTTACTGATTGTGAATATTGGTGCCGAGGGAGGGCCGTGTATTACGGCTTTCAACAAGTTGAATGGCCATTTGGCCTGGGGTGCAGGGAACCAATGGGGAGCGAGTTATTCTTCCCCGATTATAGCCAATCTACATGGCAAGGACAAGATTTTGGCCTTTGCCGGTGGAGAGAGTCGTCCACCCACAGGAGGACTTCTTTGTATTGACCCAGTTACCGGCGTGGTGGATTTTCGTTTCCCCTGGCGTGCGACAAAGGCTGAGTCTGTTAATGCGGCCATGCCGGTGGTGGTGGGGAACCGGGTTTTTCTTACAGAATGTTACTCGAAAGGGGGAGTGATGCTGGAGATTACCCCTGAATTCTTTGCCGATCCTGCATGGGAGGCGCCAGGGTTTGGCGTACATTTCATGACCCCTGTATTGGCAGATGGTTATCTTTATGGGTTTGATGGTCGACATGACTTACAGGCAGAACTGGTTTGTTACGAGGCCAAGACCGGCAAGGAAATGTGGCGGGATCGACAGGAGTGGCAGGAAATTCTCCCGGATGGTCGTCCATTCAATATGGGTCTGCGACGGGGGAACCTGTTGAAAGTAGATGGATCCTGGCTTTGTCTTGGTGAGTATGGAAGTTTGCTCTGGATGGACCTGGCTCCGAAAGGTGCAAAGGTGATAGCTCGGCATCAGATATTTCTTGCTCAGGAGACCTGGACGCTTCCGTCGGTTCACCGCGGACTTCTCTATGTGGCCCAGAATAAGAAGGACCATATTTCAAGCCGCCCCTCACGGATCATTTGCTATGACCTTCGGGCCAAGTAGTGCCCATGCAGATTGATTTTCCTGAATATTGATCTGTCTAGTTAAGCTTGAGGGCAATCATGTTGCGCTCATCGCGGGCATAGAGTCGGCTTTTCGATATCGCGGGGTAGGAGCGACCTTTCCCAAGGACTTGCCGTCGGGAGAGTTCCATGTAATGACCTTTCTGTGCATCTGCGATTATCAATTCTCCGGATTCAAGCAGGATCACAAGTTTGCCATCGGCGACGAGGAGGCAACCGGAGTCCATTCGGCCGCTTGTCCAAATTACCTTGCCGGTTTCGGGTTCAATACATCGGGCCTGCATGCCATCCTCCTGTCGGCCATGCATCCCATAGAGGCGACCCTTGTAGAGGACCGGAGTTGAAAAGTGTGAGTCCATTGCGTCCTGGGCCTTCCATACTTGTGAAAGCTTACCATCCTTACCGACTTCCCATACCGTGGCGCCCACCCTGTAGCAGGTTGACGCAAAAACCTTGTTTCCATCGAAGGATACCGCACTGGCCGCATTAACCGAGGCGTGCATGGCCGGTCGGTAATGATTCTGGAATAGTATAGAGGGTATTGTCCCGGGCTTCCCCAGCGTGGCACCAACTAGACCTTCGCGGGTAAAAAAGATGGCGGTACGTTTCCCATTGATCGTCGTGGCAATAGGCGAAGCATAACTGCCCTCATGGTCAGTGGCATGCCATACGAGTTTCCCGGAATCTGCCTTGAAGGCGGCCACCCCGGCACCTTTACCCTGATGGCGACCGCCCAGGTTGAGTAAAACGAGTCCGTTTTCGACAAGGGGGGAGGAGCATCGACCAAAAAAGCCCTTTTTCGATTGGTACTGCTTTAGGGTGTCAACTTTCCATATATTTTTTCCTGTTTCCAAATCCGTGCAGGCAAGCAGGCCTTGGATGCCATAGGTGTAGATTTTACCATCGATGATGGTAGGTGTTGACTTTGGGCCAGAGTCCATTCCGTAGCTATCGACGTAAGTGCATGGGTGGGATGCTCTCCAGATAGTCTTTCCTGTTTCGGCCTCAAGAGCATCCAGAATTTCTTCATTATCAATCCGGTGATGCAGGAGGACCTTGTTACCGTAGACGACAGGTCCGGCTCGGCCATCTCCAACCTTAATTTTCCAGAGTTTAGCAAATTCCTCGGTTTCGCCGGGGATTCGGATGGAAGTTTTTTCATCAGCAATACCGTTCCTATCGGGACCAAGGAACTGGGGCCACGAGGCGAATGAGCCTTGTGTGAAGAGAAGCGAAAATAGGGTTAAAAAGAGCTTTTGCATGACTGGCTAGGGTTGTTTCGCTGTTCTGAAAGTGCCACCGGCAAGCTGTTCATACTGGAGGCGGGCGACCTGCCACATGTAGGTTTTGCTTGTGCGACCGTATGCATTTGCGGTGGCGAGACGCAGGTGCTTGATAGCCTTCTCTTTATTTCCTTGAATTTCATACCACATCCCGATGTACAGGTGTGCAAAGAAAAATCGACGAATCTTTGCGCTTTCACTTTCCTTGGAGACCTCGGCCGCCTTGAGGATTTTTTCAGGAGACATATCTTCTTTGCCTCCAAGCAGGTCGTAGATGGCTGGAAAGGGGTGTCTGTCAAAACGCGTGTAAGGAAGCATTTCACGCTCTGCCTTTTTAATCCCTTCGAGACAACTCTGGCAAAAATATTTCCATACACCATTCTCCCTGTCGACGGCATCATAGGCATGATATTTGGAAAACTGGTCCATACCTTTCTTGAAGTCATTGATGTAGTAATAGGCAATGCCAAGTCGCCAGTGTGGAGCGTCCTGAGAGGGGTCAAGTTCTATCATTTTCTCGAAGTCAGCCACGGCCTTGGCGAAGTTGCCGGCAAAAAGGTGCATATCCCCTCTACGTGAATAAAGGCGGACTTCCTTTGGACTTTTCGAGAGGTGCTCAGTATAGTCTGAAATGTCTTCCTTGAATTGTTTCTGCATTTCTTGGCGTTCACTTTCGGGGAGAGGGTGTTTTTCATCTCTGGCAAAAAGGAAGACAGGGAGAAGCAGGAAGGGTATTAATCTCATGAGTTTTGTGGAGTTATTCACTAGTATTAAGAAGAAGACCATGCCTGCGAGCGGAACGATAGGCAATATGGAAGACGCCGAATGCAAATACAAAGTAGAGGATATTCAGACCTGCCGCACGCCATAGATATCCCGTTTCCAGGATTCCCTCCAAATAGAGTGTGCGCATTCCTTCAAAGACATGTGCCGGTGGAATGCTGTAGGCAAGTTTCTGAAGGGCAGTTGGAAGTATGTCCACTGGATAGTACACCGCCATGAGCGGGGCAATCAGGAAGATGGAGAGCCAGGCGAGGCTTTCGGCTGCCACACCAAAGCGGATAAGGATGGCAACCACGCATATGCCTGTACACCACCCAAAAAACACTAGGTTGAGGTAGAAAAGGAGGAGAGGTGTTCCAAGCCCGAAGATATTAAGTTTGAACAGAGGCAGTGCAATGAAGCAGGCAGGAATGACACCGACCATTGTTCGCAATAAACTGATTGCTGTTAGTGAGACCAGCATTTCGTGCGGTCGAAGAGGGCTGACAAACAGGTTGGCAAGATTTCGTGACCATAATTCCTCTAGAAATGAGAGGGCGAAGTTGATATGGGAACGGAAGAGGATGTCCCATAGAAGGACGGCGGTGAGGAGTAGCGCAGGTGCTTTCTTGTACCATTCAGACTCAGAAATCAGATGCTGGCTGATGAACCCCCAGGTGATGAGTTGCATGGTCGGCCAGAAGATAATTTCCAGCAGGCGCGGCCATGAACTGCGCAACAGGTAGATGTAGCGCAGCATGAGGGCGGTTATGCGGGTGTAGGACATTTTAGTTTCTGGCAATTTTGAGAAATACTTCCTCAAGATCCTGCTTTTCGTGTCGGCTGATTAGCTCGGTTGGAGAACCTTGTTCCACGATTCGCCCCTTGTTCATAATGTAGACGTGTTGGCACATGCGCTCTACTTCCAGCATGTTGTGGCTGGCCAACAGAATGGCGGTATTACGGCGTTCCTGATATTTCCGGAGGTAATCACGTACCCACATGGCGGTCTCCGGGTCGAGGCTGGCTGTTGGTTCATCGAGTAGCAGGAGTTCAGGTTCGTTGATGAGTGCCTTGGCCAGGGATACCCGTGTTTTCTGGCCGGAGGAAAGCTTGCGGACTTGGCGGTCAATGAATTCCGTCAATTCAAGGTCCTTCGATAGCTTTGCGATTCGTTCCTTGGAGGAAGGAACCTTGTAAAGCCGGGAATAGACCGTTAGATTTTGTCGTACGGTTAGGCGCTGGGGAAGGTCGATGTATGGGGAGGAGATATTGATCCTGGGCAGAATCTTAAATCTGTCACTGATGAGGTTTTGACCAAAGATTCTTATCGTTCCATTGGTTGGGAGAAGCAACCCGAGAAGCATTGATATGGTGGTTGTCTTTCCTGCCCCGTTGCTTCCCAGCAGGGCAGTTGTACAGTGTGGACGAAGATCGAAATCAATGTTGTCGACTGCAGTCAATCCGTTGAACCGCTTGGTGAGTCCACGAACTTGTACCACGGACGGGTCTTCACTCATACAGGTTTCGCGTCCGGGTTGGAGTGGACAAGACCGGTCGCGCTATCTCTATCTCTTAGATAGCGGAACGTATGGGCGATGGGGTGCGCCTGTGTAGATCTGTCTTGGGCGACCGATGGGTTCCTTGTTTTCGATCATTTCTTTCCACTGGGCAATCCATCCGGGTAGGCGACCCAGTGCAAACATGACGGTAAACATATCCGTTGGAATTCCAAGGGCCCGGTAGATGATACCTGAGTAGAAGTCTACATTTGGGTAGAGGTTCCGTTCAATGAAGTAATCATCCCTGAGTGCAACTTCTTCAAGATGCCTCGCAATGTCCAGGACAGGATCAGTGACACCGAGCGCACTTAGAACACCGTCACAGGCTTTCTTGATGATTTTTGCTCGTGGGTCGAAATTTTTGTAGACTCGGTGGCCAAAACCCATAAGTCGGAATTCGTCATCCTTATCCTTTGCTTTTTCAATCCATTTGTCGGGCCCGCCTCCATCGGCATGAATTGCATCAAGCATCTCAATTACCGCTTGATTTGCTCCACCATGGAGAGGTCCCCAAAGAGCGGTGACACCTGTGGAAATAGCTGAGTAGAGATTACAACGGGAGGATCCTGCTATACGAACGGCCGCTGCTGAACAGTTTTGTTCATGATCGGCATGGAGTATAAGAAGCTTGTCCAACGCATCGACAACCAAGGGGTCGGGTTCGTAGTCCTCGGTTGGGAGTGAGAACATCATGTTCACGAAGTTCTGCACGTAGCTGTAGGAGTTCCGCGGATAGACAACCGGGTGACCAACAGAATTTTTATAGGCCCAGGCTGATATTGTTGGAATCTTGGCAAGCAGCCGGATAATGGTCCTGTTGATTGATTCCGCTTCTCGATTTGGATCCTGCGAACCTGGATAAAAAGTTGACATCGCTGAGACCATTGAGGCTAGAATGCCCATTGGGTGAGCCTTTGATGGGTAGGCCTCATAGAAACGCTTCATGTCTTCATGAATCAAAGTATGAGTGGTGATGTCCTTGCTGAAATCTTCAAAAACTTTTGCCGAGGGAAGTTCCCCATGTATTAAAAGGTGGGCTACCTCAAGAAAAGTGGATTTTTCAGCAAGATCCTCGATCGAGTAACCTCGGTAGCGCAGTATACCCTTTTCCCCGTCAAGAAATGTGATTTTACTCTGGGTCGAACCGGTATTCTTGAATCCTATATCAAGAGTAATGAGACCCGTGTCGCCTCGGAGTTTGGAGATATCAAAGGCCCTTTCCTCCTCCGTTCCCAAGATTACAGGTAATTCGCAAGTTTTTTCTCCGAAGGTAATTTTTGCTTTGTCGCTCATGATTTTTATATTTTTTAAAAGGTCAGGGTAAAGCAGTTCAATGCATTGGTATTTGGCACTGAAGTGGAAACATTATTCAACCACCCGATTAAAAAGGGAAGAAGAGAAAAGGAGTGCGATCGGGGTTTGTCAAATATCAGTGTGGAAAAAAATATCACTCCTGATCTCAATATTCACATCTCAACCTGAATTAATTTCATAGGTTCATCCGTCCAGAATCGAATCTTAAACCAGTTTTAGCAACTCCTCAACATGAGGTTCCGGTTTCACCTTTCTGAGGATGTTTGAGAGTACACCGTTTTCATCTATCAAGAAGGTCGATCGTTCCACGCCCATGTATTTACGACCATACATGCTTTTCTCAACCCATACCTCATAATCTTTGGCGATGGTCTTTTCCGTGTCGCAAAGTAATGGAAAGGGAAGGGAAAATTTTTCAATGAACTTTGTGTGCGACTTCTCATTATCCGGGCTCACGCCTAAAATGACTGTGTTTTTTAATTTGAACTCAGCAAAGGCGTCTCTAAATGCACATGCTTCCTTTGTACAACCGGGGGTATCGTCCTTTGGATAGAAATAGAGGATTACTTTTTTCCCGCGAAAGTCTTCCAGTTTTGCAAGGTTGCCATCCTGGTCTGTAGTTGAAAATGAGGGTGCGGGAGCGTTTGCTTTGAGTTTGCTCATAATATTAACTAATTTGTGATTTCTTCTCGGTTTTGAACGTAAATTCCCTCATTCAGTCAATTTAAACTAGATGAAGTTGAGGATTTTCTGGATTTTTTCTGGCCAATCCCCAATTCAATTTTAAAAAAGTAAGTCATATGAAGAGATTGGCGTTTTTACCTTTTGTTTTTTTGTTTAATTACGGGATGACTTTCGGTCAGTCACCCAACGTTTCGGGTAAGGCAACTTTTACCTACGAGACGAATAAACAGATGATTCCTGTTGCCTTGCAGACGACCGACAATAATTTGAGTATTATTGTTAAACGGGCGTTCCGCCTTCATGGAGGGTTCAAGGTGGTATCCGACAAAACTGCACGCTTCATTCTACGCTTTGAGGGGAGGGGCTCCAACAGTGTTCGCCTTGGTATTCTACCAACCATGGGCGGCTCGCCTGAATCCTTCCCTGTTCAGGGTGCTGATCTTCAACAAGCCGCACTCTTTGCAGCTGATACTGCAGTCGAACGACTCACCAAACGCCCCGGCTTTTTTGCCGGGCGAATTGTCTTTGTTACACATCAAGGCAAAATCAGGGAACTTTATACCAGCGATCTTTTCTTTAAGGGATACCAGAAACTTACTTCTCACAGGCATCAGGTTATTTCACCGGATTGGTCACCGGATGGCTCTCGCATCCTTTATTCCAGTAATCACAAGGGAGGTATGGACATCTTTATGCTCGACGTTGCCAGCCGAGTTCCACGTACCATTGCGAGTTACCGTGGGAGCAACTTGGGTGCTACTTTCGATCCTTATGGTCGTCGTGCGGCCATGATCCTGAATCGGGAACTCTTTATTAACGACTCCATCCTGAATCCTAAAAATAAGCCGAGGCGTCTTACGAATAACAAAAGCTCAGAGACTTCTCCCAGTTGGTCCGGTGATGGTCGGAGAATGATAATCTCCTCAGATATCAAGGGTGGCGCCCAGTTATTTGAAGTCTATCTTTCGGGTTCAAATAGAGGGAGACTACGTCACATTCCAACGAATATAAGTCGCGAATGCACGGAACCTGCATGGAATCCCACGGATCCCAACATTCTGGCGTTCACAGCCAATATTGGTGGGCGTTCCCAGATCGTTATATATAATTTTCAAACTCGCGAGTCCCGTTCCTTGAAAAGTAATACAGATGATGAAGGGCCAAGTTGGACCAATGACGGTCGACATCTTGTTTTTGCCGCACTTAAGGGCGGTGCCCATCAACTACATATGCTGGACACCGTCACAAACAAGCGCACGGAACTACATACTAGTAAAAGTAGTTTCTCTTCGCCGGATTTTGTTTATCCCCGCCGTTCTCGTTGAATCGTTTAAATAGACTTTCGTGAGCGACCTCAGTCCGTCCATTCCAGAGGTCTCAAGGGCCAAGGCGGAGTATTTCTATTCCTATATTATGGCAACTTTCTGTGTTGTCCTCGTCTTGACGAATATAATCGGGACAAAGCTATTTCTTGCCTTCCCGTCACAGTTGCCAAATGGCTTTTGGGGCAGTCCAATTACTCTAACCACGGGTATTATTACATACCCCTTGACCTTTCTTCTTACCGATATTGTTAGTGAGGTTTATGGCCGTCGTCGTGCGGACCGGATGGTTTGGGCTGGCTTCACCCTGTCCTTGTTAATGCTGATTCTTGTTCAAATATCTATTTTTCTCCCTGGTTCTCCGAACTGGGTGAATGATGGTTTGGGCTACAGCAATGTTGAAGGAATGCAGCAGGCATGGGAATCCGTCTTTACCCTGCCAGGCATCCTTATTTTCGCTTCAATGTCTGCCTACCTTATCGCCCAACTAATGGACAACCGCCTTTTCCATTTCTGGCGCAGGGTTACAAAAGGAAGGCACCTTTGGCTGCGAAACAACGCGTCAACTTGGATCTCCCAGTTCTTTGACACGATCATTGTCAATAGCATCTTTCTTGGTTTTGGCCTTAAGTTGGGGTGGACTCTGGTCTTTCAGGTGATCCTAGCGAACTACATCTTTAAACTACTCATTGCTGCCTTGGATACTCCACTTATCTACCTTGGAGTTCGTTGGCTAAATACATCACTTGAAATTCCTAAGTTTGAATCCGAATGATTAGTTATTCCCGTGACCCGGGAATAATTTCCAGTTCAAGGGTTTGCTTGCCTCTCAGGATGGTGATTTGCTCTGGCTTTCCTATCTTAAGTCCACCAATTGAATTGGTGTAGTCATAAATATTTTCGATCTTTTTCCCAGCGAGTCGGATAATCAAGTCACCACTGCGGATGCCGGCTTTGTCCGCCGGGCCACCTTTTGCTACCCCGGAGAGGAGCATTCCCTTTGAGCCACCGGATGCGTAATCTGGAATTGTACCCAGATAAGCTCGCAGGCTACCACGCCGGGCCTCCTTTGAACGAGTCTTGGAGGCAATGTATTCAGGGGGGGCTTTCATTTGAAGGAGTTGACGTGTTGCGAGCGCCATTAGGCGTGCAATATCACGTGTTCCCTCGTAATTAATTTTATCAGCGGTGTCAGTTGGCGTATGGTAATCCTCGTGGGTATTTGTGAAGGCGTTGAGGATGGGAATGCCGCGGGCAATAAAAGATGTTGTATCTGTGGGCAGGTTGGTGTCCTGAATGGTCTGGATGGTTAATCCTACTGGGATATTTGCGCGTTCGATTATACCGGCCCATGCCTTACTGGAACCGAGACCCTGCAGAGTGACCTTCTCACGGTACCTTCCCACCATGTCCATATTGAGGTAGGCGGCTATGGGATAGGAGCCTTTCTTGCGCGTCTTCATGAAATGGCCGGAACCAATGAGTCCCAGCTCCTCGCCAGACCAGGCGGCAAAGAGAATGTCGAATCCTGAGGGGAGTTTGCCTGCTTTTTTCTGTGAGGAAAGGTATTCTGCAATTTCCATCATGACAGCAGTTCCTGACGCGTTGTCATCTGCTCCATAATGAATTTCCCTGCGGACTTTTTCCTTGGCCCTTGAACTGGCGGTACCTTTCCCTAAATGATCGACATGTGCTCCTATAACGATTATATGTCGTGCTGGCTTATCACCTGTCTGTAGTAAACCTATGACATTACGACCGGTACTCTTTTCCCTGACGAGGTCGGTTGTAGCAGAAAGAGTCAACCCCTTGACTGGAAAACCCATCATGGGTTTACCGGTGTCCAGTTGGTCCTGTAGCTGTTTGATTTTTTTGCCGGATTTTTTTAATAGTCTTTCAGCAAGTTTATCAGTCAATGTAAGGACAGGTATCGATGTACTGGCTGAGGACCCATTATTACGGAGAGGGACTAGTTGTTGCTTGACCTTAGAATTTGGTCCGCTGACAAACAAGATGCCCTTGGCTCCACGGTCCCTTGCAATGGATGCCTTGTTGTGTAAGGATGCAAACCGCCAAAGGTGCTGGCGGGTCTTGCTATTCACATCCTCCGGAACATAGCGAAATGCGAGTACCCACTTGTCTTTAACATCCAGATGAACATAGGAGTCATATTCTTCATGCTTGCCCGCCTTGGGTGCTACCAATCCATAGCCGGCAAATACTATTTCCGTGGGATCAATCCGGCTACTTCCGGAGAAGGCGATTGGACGCCAGCTTTTGTTGAAGGATTGTTTGTGAGATTGCCCATCCTGATGGATGACCAATGCGTTGCCCTTGCCGAGGGAAACCCCCGACTCAAATGGAAAAGCCTGGAAGTATTCATTCTTATCTCCTGCAGGTTTAAGTCCGGTCCGGTGGAAGTTTTGCGCAACATAATCAGTGGCAAGGTGTGCTCCTTGTGTCCCTGTTAGACGTCCTTCGAATTTATCAGAAGCCAAAGTCTCAATATGTTTTTTAAGATCCTTGACTGTTATGTCGGGGTGGGTCTCTGAATCTTTTTTTCGGGGATTATCCGCAGAGTGTTCTAGTGGTAGGCCAAGTGCATTACGCGCATGTCTATCATTCCAGTCTGCCAAGAAAATTTGGGTGGTGCCATCATTTGTGCGTTTGCTGGTCCATGCGAGTTTATCTCCCTCAGGTGTGAAGCAGGGGAGACCATCAAATCCAGATGCATTTGTGACTCGGATGGGTTCACTCTTACCATCGCTCCCAACCACATAGAGTTCAAAGTTGGCAAAACCATGCTTATTTGTGGCGAAGATAAGGTAATCCCCGGATGGATGAAAGTAAGGAGCCCAAGAGAGTCGCTCCATTGCCGTTAGTTTTTTTTCATCTGTACCATCTATATTCATGGTGTAGATTTCGGCTGTGGTATGATCTTCGGAGAATCGTCGCCAACAGATTTTCTTTCCATCAGCGCTAAAAAAAGGCCCGCCATCATAACCGGGAGTATTGGTTAGTCGGCGAAGTTCGGAGCCATCGGCTTTCATGATATATAGTTCCATGAAGTAGGCCTTGTCGTGGTCGAAGTGTTTCTGCTCAGGCCCGGAAAGTTTGCGACCGTAAGCCTGCCGGTTCGAGGCAAATAGGATCCATTTTCCATCTGGAGAGTAGGATCCCTCCGCATCATAACCAAGTGTCTCTGTCAGGTTATGCAGTTTGCCTGTAGAGAGATCTTTTTCAAATATGTCGTAATTTTCATCGTAGCTCCAGGAGTATCTACGTTTCGTTGAAGACTCACGTTCCTTGAATTCGTCCTTTTGTTTCCTTATTGCATCAGAGTCCTCGTGGGTAGACGCGAAGAGTACTTTATTCCCTGTTGGGTGAATCCATGCACATGTGGTGCGACCATTACCTGGAGATATTCGCTCCGTGTCTCCGTTTCCCATGTCCAAAATATAGATTTGGTAGAAGGGGTTTCCTTTGTGGCGCTCAGATTGAAAAATAAGTTTTTTCCCATTGGCGGAAAAATAGCCTTCACCGCTTCGCTTCCCTTCAAAGGTCAGTTGACGGATCCCTGAGAGAAATTTATGCTCCTCGTTGGATGTGGGCTTGGGATCATTCTGAGCATGGAGATAGGTACCCAGGAGAAGTGCGAGCATTGCTGTTCGTTTCATTTTAAATCGGAATGTAAAAGTTTGGTTCTGTTTCCAGGATCAGCCAGAATCCTTACACTATTATTTTTTGGATGTATCCAATGGAATATCAACTTCCATGTTGTGGATTTTTCCTTGGGAATCCCATCCTTTTTCGGAATATAGATGTCCGGTGAGACGGGAGATTATCTTGGGTGCCCATTCTGTTTTTTTCATGCGTATAATCAAGTCCCTCCCTTTAGGCAGATATTTAGGTTTTTCCTGTGTCGTGATATGATTTGAATCACAGAAAAAGTATGGATGAGGAACAGGTATTTGTTTCGCCCCGGGTTGGATCAACATTTCTACATATTCGCCGACGGTCTTGGCAGAGATTTCCCAACCCTTAACTGTTTGTGGAAATCCTTCACGGGTAGTGGCAAATTGCTTTTCCCATCTTGCTATTTTTTTTGCCTTTTCAACAACAGGCAGAGTGAGAGATAAATCCCTATTCGCCGGTATGCATTTTTTGGAGCACATGAGCCAGGATGCATGGCCAAGAATTTTAATTTTCTTTCCGACCTCAAGATTTGCAGGAGCCTCCATTGGTATGATGTGTGTGATTGTGCCATGGAAGGCCTGAACATCTATAATACCCATTTTGTGGAGTTCCGGACTGGCCCATTGAAAAGGGTGTACGTTGAACCCCTTGGGTAAATCCCACTTGATTGAAGGGGCTAGACCAACGTCTCCCGGATTTTTCCAATAGGTATGCCAGCCCTTGTCATGTTTAATATGGAGTCCCAGATAAAAGTTTTGTCCAGGAACGATAGCATCCTTTTCTGAGATTAACTGGAGTTGCACTGGGTGGGGTTTACCCGAAAGGAGTAGGCAGACTGGAAGACATGCGATGATGAAAAGGGGACCTGAAAGTAATAACCTCATAAAATAGTAATGACGTAAATCCTCAGCTTTTGCGCTTTTCCGTTAGGCGACGGCTTAATGCCCTCGTTAATCGGATGCGAGGGTTTATTGCCCACCCGGAGGCATTGAGTAACAGTGCAAGGTCACGTCGTCTAAGTTTACGACCTACAATAATGAGTGAAGGCAGAATGATGAGCGTTAGGAAACCTGCTCCCGTATATAAAAAATTTATCTTGTCCACCTTGCCCAGGCTTGTGGTGATGAAGGCGAGTGAGGAGCTAAGTGCTGCAAATGCAAGTCCACCTCCTGCAAGAATCCCTCCCAGTCCAGATGTTTGCGTCATTGTTGGCACTGTTTGTGAGGGCTTTGTAGCTGGTTGTTTCGCTGCTTCATCCAATCCTTTTTCCAATGAGCTATGAATCTTTTTTTCACGCGCCGAGGAGATTTTTTCGAACTGGGAAGCCACAAGTTCCCCAAGGCGTTGAAATGGGGCCAGTATTCCTTCTCGAAGGCTTATCGCCTGAGGTGAAATCTTGACAACACTTGCTTTCCATTCCTGTCCCTTTCGGTCGTAGAACAAACCATGCCGACCTATGGCGAGACCCTGTGCAGTTCCATCCGTCACAGCAGCGGCGATGTTTCTTTTTTTCTCTCCACCCAGGATTTCACAATAGATAAGGTAAATTCCGGATTCGGTTGCCAACTTGGCATGTTGTGCTGGATCATCTGTTGGAATACAAAGGTGGAACTTTCTACCAGCCATATATAGTGTCCCTGATTGAAAGATCGCAGGTCGCTCCGGGTCGTAGATGCTTGGCAGGGCTGAGAATTCTCGGGCAAAGCTTAGTAAATCCCGCTTAAAAAGAATCATTTTCTGGAGTTGTTGTATACGTTCCAGTTCTGCTGCAATTACCTTATCCTGAGTAAAGAGTGTATCAATTTCTTCCAGTACATCAGGGTTGAGAAGAGCCTGAATCGTAGGTGAGTCGAGGGAATCGAGTCTAGCGTCAGGGTTTCGTTCCTTCCACTCGGAAAATGCTTGAAAACATTCTTTTACCTTTGCCCATACTGAGTGTTTGAGGGAGCCATCAATTGGTATTCCAAAATGGGGAATCAGGACTGTATCCCTGAAATGCAGTATGTCTGTCTTGTATTCGGGATGGATTGGTTTATTAAATTTGAAACTATCAACATCATCGACTTGCTGGATTGGAATCTCCCCGGAATCGAACTCTGGGGCAATTTGCTGGATAAGCCATTGGTCAAACCATTTATCCAATGCTGGTTGGGCAGATAGAAAAATCTCGAAGTAGCTCGAGGTTTCCCCATCGAATGGCAGGATCTTATCGTCCCCTGATGTTTCCAGTAGCCAATTCAGGTAGTCCGGTGCGACCTTGGTGAAGGTTGAAAATATTTCATGGTCTATTCCTACTTCACCAGTGCGGTCTTCCTTGCCACCATAAATTTTAATGATCGCAGCAATAGCTGAATGAGCAGCCTCTGATTGGGCTGCCGTTGGCGGAAGTACACCATCTCCATTGGTTCGGGCATCGGAAAAGAGTGCTGTTTCATCTGCAAGGTCCTCCAGGTTAATAGTTTCTGTCTGATTACGACCGAGGTTGGTTAGGATACGTTTAATTGTTTCCGACAATTCTTTTCCTTCCGGAGTATTGCTTTTAAGTTCACTTGCCGAGACGGCAGCTTGCTCCCCTTCAAGGCTTGAGGCCGAGACCAAGCGCTTTTCCAGCCAACTGATAGCATCCAATAGGTCTTCACAAAGAATACGGTCATCCCCGTTTTCGTTTAGAACAGTCAATGTTTCCTTCGGGAATTCAAGTCCTTCGACAGGACAACCAAGCACAACCCATTGGCTTCGGTCGAGGTGGCGAAGCTTGAAAAGATCTTCGCCGTTACTGATATCCGGTTTTAGGAATGGGCCTCTCCTTATAATCGACGGTGGGGAGTCTGGTGCATTCATCATGCGAAATAAGTAAATTAAGTCCCATAAAACTGGCGAGAGTAAAAGGGGGGGAACTTGTTTCAACATGAATTATATGAAACGGGATTGCTTTTTCTCTACCCGTGTAGACTGTTCTTACTTTAACTTTTAAAAACAAATAAAGTGTCTGTTTTTCGACCATTTAAAGGACTCCGGCCTATACCTGGAAAATCTCAATCCGTGGCGTCGCGCCCATACGACGTACTTGACTCGGACGAGGCCCGTGCAGAGGTTGCCGGGAATCCTGATTCATTCCTCCATGTGGTGAAACCCGAGATAGACCTGCCGTCCGGGACTGACCTCTACAGTGATGCTGTCTATCAAAAAGGCCGGGAGAACTTTAAGAATCTTGTCGAGGGGGGTATTTTCAAGGAAGACTCACAATGTTGCTTCTACATTTATGAGTTGACCATGGATGGCCGGATTCAGACAGGTATAGTCGGTTGTTCCTCCGTGCAGGATTATTTTAATGAAATCATCCTTAAGCATGAATTGACTCGACCGGATAAAGAAGAGGATCGAAAAAACCACATTCGGGCCACGGATATGAATGCTGAGCCTGTCTTTTTCACCTACCGTGCCAACAAGGATGTGGATGCCCTTGTTGCCCATGAAACTGCAGGTGAAGCGATTTATGACTTTACTGCGGACGATGGAGTTCGCCACCGTTTTTGGGTGGTTAGTGATCAAGAGTGGGTCCGCAGGGTCACCGAACTTTTTGAAGGCATTTCCAAGGTTTATGTTGCGGATGGTCATCATCGTACTGCTGCTGCTGCCTTGGTCGGCAGGGAACGTCGTGAGGCTAACCCCAACCATGACGGTGGAGAGGAATACAATTTTTTCCTCAGTGTTCTTTTCCCTGACGATCAGTTAAAGATATTTGATTACAATCGGGTGGTCACCGACCTCAACGGACTTTCCGCTGCCGAATTGCTGGATCGGCTCCAAGAGAGCTTCGACGTTGAGGCCCAAGGGACCGAACCTTATCGTCCCGAGGGTATTCACACCCTCTCCATGTATCTGGAGGGGACTTGGTATCGGCTTACCGCAAATGACAGCACATTTGATGACCTTGACCCCATTCGTGCCCTTGATGTTACTGTACTCTCTGAGTGTGTGCTTGCCCCTATTTTCAATATCACGGACCTTCGAAAGGATAAGCGCATTGACTTTGTTGGTGGCATAAGAGGATTGGATGAATTGTCCCGCCGGGTTGACAGTGGAGAGATGGCCGTTGCCTTTGCATTACATGAGGTATCGATGGAACAACTTATCAGCATCGCAGATACGGGAAATATCATGCCACCAAAGACAACCTGGTTTGAGCCTAAACTTCGCAGTGGGCTCGTCGTTCACAAGATAGTTTAGTGTGCTACCTTGGAAGGTGTGTTTCCACTGGGCCGTTGCTTTGCAACAGTAGCCTTTTCCGTGCTTACTTTCCAATCACGCCAAGAATCGGTAGGAATTCCTGATAAAAACCGAGGATAACCGTTGCTGCAGTTATTAGGATAAGAGCCCAGAGGTAGATCGGCGCAATGCCACGGGTCTCCGGTGCCTCTTTGTCCTCGTGTCCTGTCGGGTCCTTGGCTTTCCAGAATTTGAAAGTAGCTTCCTGTATCCATCCAAAATAATAGAAAATGGAAGAGGCTACGCCAACGATTGCAATGAATAGCAGGGTCGTGAGTCCTGCCTTCCATGCGGCAAGAAACAGTACAAATTTGCCGATGAAACCTGCAAGTGGTGGGATGCCCGCGAGAGAGGCTAACCCAATAACCAATACAAATCCCAGAGCGGGATGCTTTTTACTAAAATCTAGATAATCATCGAGCGTCTGTTCAGAATCATCTTCCCCTGCATGCCAAGTCATGACACCAAATACAGCATAAGAAGCCAGTAGATAGGCGGTCAGGTAGAAGAGCAGGCCTTGTATGGCGAGTTCCTGTACATGGAAAGCAGCGAGTACGCCCAACAACATGTATCCGGCTTGTGCAATTCCGGAGAGTCCCATGATTCTCTTTACGTTTCGATGGCTTAAGGCCGTAATATTGCCAAAAAGTATGGTCACCCCTGCCATGAGGCTGAGCATCGGGGTAACAAATTGCTGTTGACTGGAGAAGGGGCCGATCAGTAACTGTAGTAGTAGGAGGAGTCCGGCTGCCTTGGATGCAACGGATAGGTAGGCTGTTACCGGTGTTGGCGCACCCTGATAGACGTCGGGTATCCATATCTGGAATGGAACTACTCCAATCTTAAAGAGTAGACCTACAAGGATCAGCAAAAACCCAACGCGGAGCAGGGTGTGGTCCGGATGCATCTCTGCGAACTGCTGGATCGCCGTGAAGTTCATACCGTCGAGTCCATTTGTACCTGAACCTACTGCACCATATACGAGCACGGAACCAAAGAGTAGGACGGTGGAACTGAGGGCTCCCAAAATTAGATATTTTAACCCACCCTCAAGGGAATGGGTGTCATGGCGACAGTAGCTAACCAGTATGTAGAAGCCCACGGTGGCAGTTTCCAGTGTAACAAAAAGCAGGACGAAATGGTGGCTCTGTAGCAACAGCATGAGGGCTGCTGCAATAAGGATTGTCAGGTGGTGGAACTCGGTTTTGGCGAGAGGATGTTTTCGTAGGTAGGTTGTCGCAAGGACAGACGTTAGGATGGAGCTGGATATGAAAAAGATTCTTCCGAAATCACCAAGGTCTGAAGTTTCCACGAGGCCTCCAAAGGAGATGCAGTGGGCTGCCTTCCCAACACCGGCAAGAAGGGCTCCAAGAATCGCAATTTGCCCCACGATTGCAATGGTTCCGGATACATTACCCTTTCCTTTTCCTTTGCCAAAAAGTTCGTAGACAAGGAGTAACAACGCCAGTGCGACCATCCCAATTTCCGGGAGAAGAATCTGCCAATTATTGTCGGCTGCCAGTTCTTGATAAAGTGGTTGCATCGTGAGTTAGATCAGTGGCCCTTATGCAGGTTAGTCTTGGTGGGCATCCCAGTAGAGACTTCTGGCTTGTCCGGAGCTATATCCTTGTAGGAAAGGTCCTTCACGTGTTTGTTGATGTTTTCTGATATTGTCATCGGGCGCATCCCGATGATTAGCATAAAGCAAATTAGCAACAAAGCCGGAATTCGGTCCCAGAGGTCAAGGTCCCTGGGGGCTTCATTTTCCCAGTGCTTGGCGAGTTTTGCAGATGGTTCACCGAAGAAGATATTGGATACTGCTCGGAGTCCGTAAATTGCGGATATAAGGATGCCGGACGCTGCGAGGGCAACCAGCCATCCTGAATGTTTCCAGAGAGCGTTGAATATCGAAAATTCGCCCAGAAAGTTGGCGAAACCGGGAAGGCCAATGGATGCCATTGTTGCTACAACGAAGAATGCCGCCAATACCGGAGCCTTGGTGGCGAGGCCTCCCATTTCCGGCATTTCAAGGGTTCCCGTACGGTTTTGTACATATTTGGCCAGTAGGAAAAGTAGCGCAATCGACATGCCATGGGCCACCATGAGCATAACTGCGCCACCAACGCCAATGACCGAAAGGGTGGCCAATCCGAGGAAGCAGTAACCCATGTGCATGACTGAACCGAACCCAATCATTTGCTTGAGGTCACGCTGTGCCAGGACGACGAACCCAATGAGGACTACGTTGCCCAATGCAAGCCAAACGAGGCTGGTGGACCACGATTCGGCACCGGATGGGAGCATGGGCGCGGCAATTTGTATAAGCCCGTAGATTCCAAATTTCTTTAGGACTCCTGCATGAAGCATGGCATTACTTGTTGGAGCAGAGCCGTAGCCACGTGGTGCCCAACTGTGGGTTGGAAAAAGGGAGACCAGGATGCCAAGACCAAAGAGCAAAAGCCCAAATATTGTTTTCTGGGAATCCGGGGAAATTGGGTTTTCCGCGAGGTGCGAGGCCATTTTGATCATACTGAGGCTGGCTTCCTCGCCACCAGCCAGATATAGTGCGATGATGCCCAGTAGGGAGACCAGTGCGCCCAGCGTTAGATAGATCGTCATTTCAATAGCTGCAATCTGTCGCTCGGCACTTCCCCAGATTCCAATCATTATAAAGGTGGGAATAAGGGCCAGTTCATGAAAGAAGTAGAAGAAAAAGATGTCCACGCTGGCGAAAATACCCATGAGGCCTCCATGCATCAATAGTAGGAGGAAGAGGTAGAGTGGGAGGCGTTCAGCGTTGGAGCGGATGGCTGTGATACCAGCTGCCAAGCCCACGATGCCAGCCAGACAAAATAATGGAAGTGAGACCCCATTTAGGCCCATCTGAAAATGAATTCCAAATTGCTGGAGGCCAGTGTTTACTGGTTCCATTAAGTAATCATATCCATCGTCGCCAGGCTCAAATTTAAGAAATGTGTAAAGGCTGATCAGGAATGGCGTTCCGAACCCGATCCCTGCCAGACTCTTGGCGGCGCGTTCCTCTTGGCCCATGATCAGGATACCCAAGGCACAGATCAAGGGGATCAGGAAAGCAAGTGGGAGGATGAGGGTTTCGTTCATTGAGAAAAACAGTTCAATATTTTATCCGATCCAACCAAGGGCAAAAGCCCCGAGAATAAGTACTCCAATGGCTACCCAGAAACTGTAATATTGAAGGTTGCCGCCATGAAGCATTCGAGTGAAAAGCCCTGTGACATATAGGATCCCCGCACTACCCCGCACTAGGACTCCTTGTATAATCAGTTTGTCAATTACGTCGATGATATCAGCCACCTTGTTTTGGATTTTTGCCACATAGAAATTATAGAGTGGATCGAAAAAGAGTGCCTTGCGAAGAATGCCAAAGAGTTTGGGCTGTTGCCTCTCTAGGTTGTCCATGGATGAACCGGCTTTGTAGAAAATGTAACTTCCGCCAAGGCCAACAACCCATGCCACGGTTCCCAGAACTAATAACAGATTGTGTGCGGCATCATGGCCTTCCTCGTGATGTAGTTTTTCGAGACTACCATGAAAGGCGTGGAATAGTTCTTTGATGTAGGGGAAATTCTGGTAACCGCCAATGATTGATAGGGTAGCAAGTACGACTAGAGGAAGCCACATGACTACAGGGGTTTCCTTTGCATGTTCCGCGTGTTCAGAATTGGACTTTCCAAGAAATGTGATCCAATAGAGGCGTCCCATGTAGAAAGCGGTAAGGACGGCTGCTGCCATCAGGACAAGGAAGATCGGTGTACTCTTGAGGTTTGCTGCAATCAGGATGGCATCCTTGCTGAAGAATCCGCTTAGAAAGGGTACCCCGGAAATGGCGAGTACGCCGATCCCAAAAGTGAAGGCTGTAACAGGCATTCGCTTGTAAAGACCACCCATCTTGAAAATATCCTGTTCGTGGTGGCACCCGTATATGACGCTTCCGGAACCGAGGAACATCAATGCCTTAAAGAATGCATGTGTGGTCAGGTGGAAAAGGGCGATTCCCGTATACCCAAGGCCAAAAGCGGCTGACATGTAGCCAAGTTGAGAGAGCGTCGAGTAGGCGAGGATTTTCTTTATGTCGCGCTGAGTCAATGCGCAGATGCCGGCATAGAGTGCCATTGCTGCGCCGAGCCAGACAATGAGGGTTAATACGTCCGTCGTGATAAGGAATTGAATCCGGATCAGGAAGTAGATGCCTGCGGCTACCATGGTTGCGGCATGGATGAGAGCAGAGACAGGTGTTGGCCCTGCCATGGCATCCGGTAACCAGACGTGCAGTGGGAACTGTGCACTCTTGCCTATGAATCCGCACATCAAGAGAAGTCCAATGGTATTGGTTATTTTATCCGGGTGCTGGGTGGCTATGGCTTGTAGTTCACTGATATTAGCTGTGCCCAAGCTCCAGAAGGTCAGGAGAATACCAAGGACAAAGCCAAGGTCGCCTACACGGTTTACAATGAATGCCTTCCTGCAGGCTCTGGATGCTTCATCTGTCTTGTGGTAGTGTGCGATGAGCATATAGGAACTGAAACCAACCAGTTCCCAGAAAATAAAGATCATGAAGAGATTATCGGCAAAGACGATCCCGAGCATGGAGAACATGAAAATGGAGAGCCCCCCGAAGTATCGGGCCTTGCCTTCATCATTATGCATATATCCGAGGCTGAAAACATGAATCCAGAACCCGACAAAAGCCACGACAAAGAGCATGGTGGCGGTGTTGGCATCCCAGAGGAAACCGAGGTTGATTTGCAATGCACCCAATTCAAGCCATTTGTAGGAGGTATTGAGGCCTTCTTCACCAAAAATCAGTTTTAGGGAAAGCACACAAATAATACCAGCCGCAGCTACTGATACACCTGCCGCGAGGTTGCCTTGACGACGCAATAACAGCGCAATAATGACCGCAGAAATGAGCGGTGTAAGGAGAATTGTTGGCATGGAAGCGTCGAACATCAGTCGTTCAAAAGGTTCAGGTGATCCGCCATTACGCTTTCACGTTTGCGATAGAGACCGACAAGAATCGCAAGGCCTACGGCAACTTCGGCTGCAGCCACAGTGATAATAAAGAAGACGAAAAGGCTACCGTCGAGATCTTGATTATGGCGGGAGAAGCCAACCAATGCGAGGTTAACAGCATTGAGCATTAACTCCAGACTCATCAGCATGATAATGGTATTGCGACGGAAGAGTACTCCAAACATGCCAATGCTGAAGAGCAGTCCCGAGACGGTTAGGAATTCATTGATGCCAATGGTCATCCTTCTTGCTTTCCTCCCTGAGCTTCGTGTCGCTTGCTAAGTACGATAACCCCAACCATTGCAATTAGTAGCAGTATGCCGGTTACTTGAAATGGGAGCATATACTTGGTGAACAGCCCATAGCCAAATGTACGGGCCTTTGTGCTGAAGGGAAGGGCGGGCGGTTTGGCTTTGAGGTCGATCGCTTCGGTTACGACTGTCGTAGTTGTGGTGGCCTGGATTGGAGACAAAGGCCCATCATAACTCCCTTTAAAAAAAGAGAGAACAGTCACGAGCAGAAGCCCAAAAGCAATCATGGCTGCCATAGAGGGCAGTGATTTGGTCCGAAGATCTTCTGCTTCATCCATGTCCAGAAGCATGATGATAAAAAGGAACAGAACCATAATGGCTCCAGCATACACGAGCACTTGCAGGATCGCCAAAAAGAAAGCTTCCAACAGAACAAAAAGGCAGGCCATTCCGACAAATGAGGCAATCATGTACATCGCGCCTGACACTGGACTTCTGCTTGTCACCATTAAGAATGCCGGCACAAGTGTCATCGTCGCGAAAATATAAAAAAGGAGGTTAAGCATCTCTATTCAATGGTGAGGATTTCCTTCATCTTCAGCGGATTTTTTCTTGTCCCATTTGAGATGTTCATCTGGTAGAGTTCCGCCGAGCTCATAGAGTGTTTGCTTATTATTGATAAATTCTTCTCTCGTGTAACCAGAAACGGAATAGATGTTTTGTAGCCATATGGCCTCTTCGGGGCAAACTTCCTGGCAGAGTCCGCAGTATATGCAGCGCAACATGTTGATCTCAAATTCTTCCGGGCCTTTCTCTACGTGGGCATCCTCACTTTCTTCTTCAATTAAACCCGGGGTGATACGGATCGCTTTTGGTGGACACACAAATTCACAAAGTTGGCAGGACACACATTTTTCTCGTCCATTTGGATCCTTAACAAGTGTGGGCACACCACGATATCCATCCGGGATTGGCGGTGGCTGTTCTGGATATTCACGAGTCACTGTTTTCCCGAACAGGTTGGACAGGGTAGTCTTTAGTCCGGTGACGATCTGCGGCAGATAGGTGCGCTCGGCAATGCTTAGCGGCTTGCGTTCCAAAACTTTAGTCTTACCGGGCATTTTAAATAATTATTTTTTATTTGAAGAGCGGTGGCTAACTAGCCGTGGAATTTGTCCCAGAGGGTAATTATGGCAATATTAAGCACGAAGTTGGCTATAGCAATGGGAAGAAGAATCGCCCAACCGAGTTTCATCACCTGATCGTAACGGAAGCGTGGAAGTGTCCACCGAATCCAGATGAAGAAAAATATCAGGCAACAGGTCTTTGCCAGAAAGGTCAATGTGCTAAGCACGGCACCCACATACCCTGTCGGCCAAGGATAGGCGATACCGGGTAGCAGGTGCCATCCCCCAAAGAAGAGAAGTACAAAGACTGCAGACCCAATCACTATATGGGCGTATTCAGCGACGAAGAACATACCGAACTTGAAGGCACCATATTCAGTGTGGAAGCCTCCGACGAGGTCTGTCTCGGACTCTGGCATGTCAAATGGTGCACGATTTGTCTCAGCGAATAGTGCCACTAGAAATAATAGTGCGGAAAGAGGCTGCCATATGCCGATCCACATTATTTCTTGTGAATCAACAACAGCGAGGAGACTCAGTCCTCCTTCTGAACCGGGTGGGTTTGCCCACATTAAAACAGGTAGCACTGCAAGGCCAAGGGTTAGCTCATACGAGATCATCTGGGCGGAGGAACGGATGCCACCCATGAACGAATATTTATTGTTTGAAGCCCATGCGCCCAGTACTATTCCGTACACTCCTAGCGATGAAACGGCAAAAAGGAATAGGATGCCAACATCAACATTGGCCAGAATAAGTGGCGTGATGTCCTCGGATGCCACGTCCCTAAATTGGCCGAAGGGTAAAATTACCATCGTGGTTAAGGCAGGTACCATTGCGACGACTGGCGCAAGGTTGTAAAAAAGTTTGTTTACATGGCCAGGGATGGGCTCCTCTTTAAATAGAAATTTCAAGCCATCAGCCATTGGTTGGAACAATCCAAGACGGGTCAGAAATCGCCCAATAATAGGAATTGCACCAATGATTGGTAATGTGGTTCTGTTGGGGCCAACACGCCCTTGTATCCAACTCGAAACTTTGCGTTCTGCCAGAACGGAATAGGCGGCAATGCCCATGACAACACTAATCATGCCAAGAGCGTAAGCTGTTTTTAGAAGTATTTCCTGCCAGAGTTCCATTTTTTAATATCAAGAAAAACAAGGAGAAATAGCTAATATACTTTAGGAATTGACCGGGTTGAACTTGAGTGACTTGGTTTCAGGAAAATCCAGTTGGGTGTAATTTGCTCCGTCAAGTTCCTGTCCCTCGGTAGGGATGTTGGCAAAAGAAATACCTGTAAATTCGGGATATTTACTGGAGAGTTCCTCCCACACTGAGTTGATATTTGTTGGCGTCTCATTTCCGGTAAGTCTGTGGAGTAGCTTGCCCAACAACATGATGTCTGGTATTAACCCGGCGGGTCCGGGAACAGCCTGCTGGAATTTCTGCAGTATAAAGTTCAGGTTTACGAAGCTCCCGTTTTTTTCAAAAACCGTAAGCCCGGGTAGGAGAACATTTGCTTCCTCGGATGTTGAATTGCTCTGGGTTCCTAGGAACAGGACGTTGGCTTTGTTTATTTGTTCGTTACTAATACCCAAATCTATAAGATTTTCTCCTGCCACAAGTAGAGTATCGATTTCACCTGAATTCATTTTTTCTCCAAGTTCAGATAGGGTTTCTTGAGGAAGTTTTGTGGTGAGTTGGGTTAGAAGGGCACCTCTGGTATTTGGCATCCGGTCTTCTGAAAGGAGCAGTCCATCTCCTTTTTCCCAATGGCGGGCCATGTAAACAGGTGCATTCAGATGATCCGCGATCATTTTTGTTAGATATTGTTCCTCCACAGACTGCTGTCCAGAGGCCACAATCGCGCTCCTCCCTGAATCAAGGAGTCGGGCTGCTTCTTGAATTGCGGCGCCGGCATCGGCCGTGTTGCCGTTTATTTGAAATTGATTTAGGCGGGATTCTGCCTCGACCCGCTTGTAATATTCGCGTCCACTGTCAGTCATCCAAGTATCGTTGACGGCATCATTTCGGCGAGGGGTGATACGATGGATCTTACCCTCACGACTCCATACAAGGGTATTTGTCCCAACACTGCTTTCTGTACAGATACTTGGTGTTTCCTTTAGAAACCAAACCCGCATCTTGAAGCGAAAGTCTGTACTTGTTAGAGCACCTACCGGGCAGATATCAACTGTGTTTAGAGAGTAATTGTGGTCGAGTTCATGGTTGGGGTGACAGGCGAGGGTGGAAAAACTGCCTCGGTCAATGAAGCCGAGCACATCTTCCTCGGCAATTTCCTGTCCAAAGCGGATACATCGGGAGCATAAAATACAGCGTTCGTCATCCAGTGTTACACGAGGGCCTAATCGTGTGCGCTTCGGTTTAACATTTTTTCGCTCAGTGTACCTGGAATAACCCCGCCCGTAATCCATTGCGAACTCTTGAAGACTACATTCACCCGCCTGATCACAGATGGGACAATCAAGAGGATGGTTAACAAGAAGAAATTCCATGACGCCTTCCTGGCAGTCCTTTACCAAGTTAGATTCAGTCTTGATATGCATGCCTGGCGAAATGGTAGTGGAACATCCAATAACAGGCTTTGGAATCCATCCGATTTTCTGGGACCCATCTTCTTCCATTATGGGGGTGCCCGTTTCCCTGTCTCGCATGGGAGTTCCCATTTCCATCAAACACATGCGACAATTACCGACCACACTGAGTTTGGGGTGGTAACAGTAGTGTGGGATTTCCTTGCCTGCAAACTTGGCTGCCTCGATGGCATTGATGCCCGGTGGCACCTTCACGGATTGGTCATCCACGAAAATCTCGACCAGTTCCTGATCCCCATTGTCACTCATGCTTTTGGTAGAAAATTCAGATTAAATAAGGTTGTTTACACCAGTTGTTTGTCACCGCTCTCACTTGAAACTGGACTGGTCTCGGCGTAGGCTTTAAATTCGTCCTTAAATTTATCGACAAAGCTTTGTACCGGCCATGCAGCCGCTTCCCCAAATGCACATATTGTACGGCCTTCGATTTGATTGGCGATAGAAAGGAGCAAATCGGCATCCTCCTCCCTTGCATCACCGCCGCACATCCTTTTGGATATCTTGCGCATCCATTGGACACCCTCTCGGCAGGGAGTGCACTGGCCGCAGCTTTCGTGTGCGTAGAATGCTGTTATATTTGAAAGCGCCTGGACGATGTCTGTTGAGTCATCCATGATAATAATTCCACCAGACCCAGACATGGAGCCAGCGGCTGCGGGGCCATCAAAGTCCAATGGGATATCCCATATGCCCCAGTCAAATTCGCTGCCGTCCTTTAACTTGCCTTTGAAGCGTTCGTCAGCGCGAAGAACCTTTGCAGATGAACCGCCAGGGATGATTGCCTTAAGTTTGCGTCCGGGCATTAGTCCGCCACACACCTCATTAATCATTTCACCCATGGTAAGTCCTCCACAGGGAAATTCGTAGTAACCTGGTTTCTGTACATGTCCTGATACGCACCAGATTCGCGTACCAGTATTGCCGGGAGATCCGATTTTTGAAAATTCCTTACCAGTCATTTCCACGATGTGCTTAACATTACACAGGGTCTCGACATTGTTGACGATGGTCGGGCTTTGATAGAGTCCGAGAACTGCAGGGAAATACGGTGGCTTAATTCTCGGGTAGGGACGTTTTCCTTCAAGGGATTCTATAAGACCTGTTTCTTCACCACAAATGTAAGCTCCTGCCCCGCGATGGACAACGATATCACAGGAGAATCCAGAGTTCAGGATATTTTCCCCAAGGAATTTTTTGGCCCGGGCTTCCTCAATGGCCTCCTCCAGAATCCGGGCTCCTTCGAAAAATTCACCACGGATATAGATAAAAGCTTGTTTAGCTTGGATTGAGAATGCAGAAATTATCATCCCCTCAATTAGCTGGTGCGGATCCTTATACATGATCTGCTTGTCCTTGAACGTACCAGGTTCTGATTCGTCAGCGTTGCAGACAAGGTAGATGGGTTTACCTGACTTGCGGTCAAGGAACTTCCACTTCAGGCCGGTGGGGAATCCGGCTCCACCGCGCCCGCGAAGGCCTGAGTCCATGACTTCCTGATGAATCTCATCTGGTTTCATCTTAAATGCCTTCTGAAGGATTTCATAGCCACCGTGCTTGAGGTAGCAGTCGATATCCCGGGTGTAATCGGGCTCGTCTGCATGTTTCAGGATGATGCGGTGTTCCTCTGGCATAACGTTTGATTCAGGTGGTGTTTTTCTTTAGCTCCCGGCAGAGGGCAATGGTTTTTTCCTCATCCATATTTTCATGGTGATTTTCGTTCACCATAATGACGGGGGCCGTTCCACAACTTGCGAGGCATTCAACGAACTCAATGGAAAATTCTCCATTTGCGGAGGTTTCATCGAGTTTGCAGCCAAGCTGCTCCTGAAGGGACTTGCAGACTTGGTATCCGCCGCGCAGGGCGCAGGAGAGTGTCCGACAGACGCGAACGTGCTTCCTTCCCATTGGCTTGCGCTTGAGCATCGGGTAGAAGGTAATGATCTCGTAGATATTGATTGGGTTGAGCTCAAGCCGCTTCGCAATCCACTCAATTGCCTCGTCGGGGATGTACCCCTTCTCTTCCTGTACAAGGTGCAGAAGGGGTAGTGCAGCACTTCGCTTTGTCGGATATTTTTCAACCCGTGCATCGATCTTTGCTATGGTTTCTTGTGAGAGTTCCATGTCCTTTAGCGGTCGCATTCCCCCATGACAAAGTCGAGACTGCCCAAGATGACAGTCAGGTCTGTAAGCATATGTCCTGGAGCCATTTTTTCCAGTATGCTTAGTGCGGAGAAACTTGGGGCTCGGATTTTCATTCGGTAGGGGACACCACCACCCTTGGAGACAATAAAGAAGCCCAGGGCACCCTTGGGGTTTTCTGCCTCAAAATAGACTTCTCCCTCGGGAATCTGCGGACCCTCTGTGACTATCATGAAGTTTTGGATAAGTTCCTCCATGCTGGTGAGGATTTTATCCTTTGGTGGTGCAAAAATTTTCTCTGCATCCTCTGCGTACCAAGGACCACTGGGAAATTTATCGATTACTTGGTGGCAAATACGGATGCTCTGGTAGATTTCCTCCATCCTGACCAAGTATCGGTCGTAGCAGTCGCCGGTAGAACCTATTGGTACATCGAAATCGTATTGTTCGTAACCGCTGTATGGCTTGTCCTTGCGGAGATCAAGGTCGATGCCACAGGCTCTTAGATTGGCTCCGGTAAGACCATAGGCGAGGGCGTCTTCCTTGCTGATGGTTCCAACTCCTTTGGTGCGATCATAGAAAATTCTGTTCCTGGTCAGCAGTTTGTCTACGTCATTCAAGGTTTTGGGTAACTCGTTGCAAAATTTCTTGACCTCGCCAAGCCATCCTTCTGGAACATCACGAGCCACTCCACCTATACGAGTATAGCTTGTGGTGAAACGGGCCCCAGTTAGCTTTTCAAAAAGGTCATAAAGCTTTTCGCGTTCCGTGAAGGTGTACATGAAGGGGGTCCACGCCCCTGCGTCCATTCCATAAACACCAAGACCTAGAAGGTGCGATGACAGACGTGCCAGTTCGCAGATGAGGACCCGCAGAGCCTGTCCTCGTTCAGGTATGGTTATGCTGGCAAGTTGTTCCACGGCGATTGCGTAAGCCACGTTGTTTGCCAACGGCGCAAGGTAGTCCAAGCGATCAGTGAATGGCACGAACTGATTGTAAGTCATGCTTTCGGCAATTTTCTCGTCACCTCGGTGGAGATAACCTATCACGGGTTCGCACTTTGTTACGACATCGCCATCCATTTCAATGAGGAGCCTTAGGACACCATGTGTTGTGGGATGAGAAGGCCCCACGTTTAGGGCCATGCGTTCTGTGGGGATTTCGCTTTCGGCCTGTGCTGACCTTGAGGCAACGTCACCAAGAGATATTTCAGTCTTTTGCTTCATTGCCTTTTGGTTTCCGGGATTTTCTTTGCCGGTTTGGGCTCGTCCTCTGTCCAACTTTCATCTCTGGCACGCGGTTCGCTTTCGCTCACATGTCCTTCTGCCGGAGCAACAAATGGGCCACCCATCATTGGTGCTGGTTTAACCTTGGTGCCTGTTACCTCCGCAATTTCTGCAGATGGTAGTGGGGTTTCGATTCCGGCCAATGGAAACTCTTTTCGGAGTGGATAATAAGGGTAATCATCCCACATAAGGATGCGCTTGAGGTTTGGGTGATCCTTGAAGCGGATGCCAAACATATCGAAGCATTCCCTCTCATGCCAGTCTGCGGCGGGGAAAATTTCAGCCAGAGAGGGCACTTCCGGTGACTCGTCTTCCGGACAGTTTACTGCTACACGTAGATATAGATGTTTTTGGGATGAAAGAAAATGGCAGATGACCATAAATCTTGGAGATTCCTTGTCCCAATCCACCGCGGTCAAGTCGACCAGCATATCGTAGCCATGTACGTCTCTCAATTCTTTTACAAACTCAATTACCCTGTCTGCAGGGCAGAGGACTGAGGGGCAATCCCCAGTCTCCCGTTCGGAGAGGAAATCATAATTACGGAGGAATTCTGGTGCCGTTTGCATTACTTGAGATTTTCTGATAAGATAACTCTATTAAAGCCATCCGAGAAGAATTTCCGGATTATCAGTTTCATCAATTCAAGAACTACACCGCCGTGGTTTCGCGGGGTGAAAGGAGATTCTTTGTTGAGTTCTCCTGCCCTATTTTTTTCTGTAGTTTCCTCATTGCATCCAGTAAAGCCTCAGGTCGTGGAGGGCATCCACTAATGTAGACATCCACAGGCACCACCTGGTCCACTCCCTGTAATACGGCGTAAGAACGGTACATCCCTCCGGTTGACGCGCATGCTCCCATCGCCACGACCCATTTGGGGTCTGGCATTTGGTCGTATATGCGCCGCACCACTTCCGCCATTTTGTAAGTCACTGTTCCCGCAACAATCATGCAGTCCGCTTGCCGGGGCGAAAACCGCATCACTTCCATACCAAATCGACTGATATCAAATTTTGAGGCCGCTGAAGCCATCAATTCAATGGCGCAACATGCCAACCCCATCGGCATTGGCCACACCGAGTTTTGTCGAATCCAGTTTATGACGGCATCTGAACGGGTAACAATTACTTCACCCTCAACTTTTGAGTTATATGCCAGAGTTTCTTTTTGGCGGTTCATTTTGGCGCGGAACGTTAGAGTGCTCCTTATTGGGTGCAAGCGACAAATCTCCAATAATTTACCTTTTCAACAAATCTGGAGGAAGGCATTAGAACAGCAACAATACCTCACTTCGAGATCTTCACTTTTCCCAAGCGAATAAAGATTTAAATTTCTCTCTATTTAAATTCGCATGCTCTAAATTGAATTGTTTCTTCTCTTTCCGCATTGACCCGACACCGAAAATATCCAAATTCCTCGCCTTCTATTCTATTATTTCGGAGAGGTGACAGAGTGGCCGAATGTGCAGCACTGGAAATGCTGTGTGCCGGAAACGGTACCGAGGGTTCGAATCCCTCCCTCTCCGCCACTTCCTTTTGTATTATTTTAAGGAATTTTATGACCGGATGGGGACGGCATTTACAACCAGTCTTCTTCCCCGAATAGCCTCCCCTATACATTTTTTGAATACCATGAAAACGTCAACTCTCCTATTTTTTTTGGTCTTGATTTTCTCTGGTTGCTCAAATGAATCAAAGCCCCCATGGTCCGAAGATACCTTGGCTGTCATCAAAAGCAAAGCAGAAGCTGGTGACCCTTATTATATGGCTTCTTACTCAGAGGTTCTGCGGGGTGGAGAATTTGGTGTCATAATTGATATGGCTACTGCCAAGCAGTGGGCTATCAAGTCAGCAGATGCCGAAAACCCTGTCGGCAAATATAATCTTTGGTTTCTCGTCAAAGACGATACAATGATACCTGAATTTATTGAAGGTATCAAGAAGTTGGCTGAACAAGGATGTCCGCGGGCACAGAACAATCTCGGATTCCTTTATCACGAAGGAAAAGGAGTATCGCAGAATTTCGAGCAAGCTGTTAAATGGTTCCTAATGGCGTCGAAAAAGGGTATTGGAGAGACTGAGCTTGGCTACATGCATTTAATCGGGAGAGGTGTTCCCAAAGATGCTAAAGAGGCAACCAAATGGTTTACTAAGGCTGCAAGCAATGGCCATGCTGGGGCTATCTATCAATTAGGTATCGCATATCGAGATGGGAAAGGTGTTCCAATTGACATTGTTGCTGCCTGTTCTCGGTTTGAGGTTAGTGCTCTCAAGGGTGTATCTGGTGCATCCGAGTCTTTCGATTCTATTTTAATGGAAATGTCCCCAGAGCAGATTAAAAGGGCAAAAGAGCTTTCAACGCAGCTACTTATTGATTGATATTCCCGAATTTGATTCACTTGGGGTGTCCAATTGGAACCACTATCAAATCTATCGTCTCCACAACATTCAAATTTCAGACAATCATGGCCAACTTTACAATATACCATAACCCGCGTTGCAGCAAGAGTCGACAGACATTGGCCTTACTTAAAAACAAAGGCGTTTCCCTTGAGGTTGTGGAGTACTTGAAGGAAGTGCCTTCTGCTAATAAATTGGATGCGATTGGTGAAAAGTTGGGTAAAGTGCCCCTTGAGTGGACTCGCACGGGGGAGTCGATTTTCAAGAAACTAGGTTTAAGCAAAAAGGATGAACGGTCAGAGTCCGAGTGGTTGCAGATTCTTGCAGAGAATCCCATTCTCATTGAGCGCCCTATTGTCGTTTGTGGTTCCAAGGCTGTGCTGGGGCGACCACCAGAAAATGTAATCGAACTATTTTAGACGCTTTGTTGCTTCAGTCTGATGCATGTATGCAAAGCCATAGATTCCGTGCTGGTGGTGATCGGCAATCTCGACGAGAGGAACCTCCGATCAAGGTATCTATCAACTCGATAGGGAGTATTTATAACGATGGAGGCGTAAGATATTTTTGCACCATCCACCATGATGAAGGGGCAATCGATTTTTATCTCTGGAATTTTTCTGTCGGGTTTGTGTGTTGCATGGGGTTAGGATTTTTGCATTCTAGTAATTGCCTAATTGAATCTTTAGAATTATGAAGCAAGCAACACTTCTATTATGTATGGTTTGGGTTGTTTTGTCCCTATCTGCAGAGGATCGTTCCCCGAACCTATTGCCATCAGAAAAACAGTCGCCCAATTTTGAAAAGGTGGCGCAGTATCTGGATCTCGGTGGCCCTGTATATGGGTTTCTGGATGTGGATGGTGATGTTTCACGAATAGTTGGCCAGGTTCAGGAAATGATGGCGTTGTTCAAGGAGGAGACCACGAAGGAATCGGAGATGCCGCCGTGGTTGGCGAGTCTTGATTTGGAGGCCGTACTGGATTTACTGGGAGTGGACAATATTCAGGCAATCGGGCTAAGCTCGTACAAGGAGGGTGATATATTTCGGAACAAGTCTTTCGTGCTCATGGAGGACGGTTTGCAGGGACTTTTCCGCGTCATGGGCGGTGAACCGCATCTTTTTGGCACCTGGCAGATGGCTCCCTCAGGGACGGACATGGTCTTGGAGCAGGACCTGAACCTGAAGGCCTTCCACGATGTGGCGCTGTCCTTCATGGAACGATCAATGGGGCCTCCCGGTGTCCAGATATTCAAGGGTTTGATGCAGCAGAAGCCCGAGGGCATGGACTTTACCTGGAAGGAATTGATAACCCAACTGGACACCCGGGTCATTGCCATTATTCGAATGGACCCAGAAGGCACTTTGGACGTTCCCCTTCCTGTATCGCCGAGTCCAAGTGGTTTTGAGGAACCATTTAAGGTAGAAGAAGATTTTGACCACGATTTGCAGAAAGACCCCACTGATGCACAACCAAATACACCTCCTCCGGCATCGACGGGGTTGGAGGAGGTTATCGATGCGCCCAAACCCCAAACTGTGACAATCCCCCTTGTGGATTTTTATTTCAGCCTGGAGAATCTGGGCTGGCTGGTTGATAAGTTGGCCAAGGAATTTGAAAATGTTCAGGAGATTGAACCGTTTAGTGTCAATGGTTGGCATGGGTTCGGGTTTGCCGGACAGATGCCTCCCGGTGCCAAGGGCTACAAGCCATATCTGTTACACGAGGAGGCAACAGGCCGTTTGGTCCTGGTTTCGCGCCCGGATTTCATGACTGCATGCCTTTCCAATTCGGGTGGAATCCGGAAGGATCTCAATTTCCAGAAGGCTGTTGAGGGTTTGCCTCATTCAGGAAACAGCTTTACCTACTTTTCTCCTGACATTGTTGATGCTGTCGGTGGAATTATCATCGAGCTTGCGGAAGGGGAGGAAGATGCACAGAAGGCTCTTCCAATGGCACTGGGTATGCTGGGCCATTTAAAAAAGCCCCAAGCTGCTGTATACCGAAACCAGGACGATGGTTTTCTCATTTCCGCCAATCAGGTTTTTTCCCACAAGGGTAATTTTTTCATGGCCATGTTGCCGAACCCCTTGGTCATGGGCGCGATGTGGTTCACTGCCCTCAAGAGTGAATCCTCCATGGGCCCGGCGTTTTCTATTGCCCCGCTTGATGATGGGGATGCCTCCCTGAAAATGAGGCAACTGGGCCTCATCTACCAGGAGTATTTGCAGGAGACGGATGGGGCCCATGTCCCGGCGGATACTGCTGGCGTCCATGGTTGGGCACTTGAGATTGCAAATAAGACTGGATTTGATGATGCATCCATCTATCGAGTCGACGGCGATCTCTCCGTGGAAGGGCATTTCGGGGACTTGGCGGATTCGGTCCGGGACAAATCTTTTCCAGGATCACCTTTTTCATTGACGCTTGTTGCGGGCATTCCTTCGGATGCCAAAGTTGAAAATGTCCCCCTGGCTTGGACGCGAGGCCTACAGACCAACGGGCGCTGGGTATTTGATTCCCCGTTTCGTGGACAAGGTGGTCATGTTCTATTCCTTGACGGTCGGGTGGAATATTTCCTGGAAGCCATCGATGAAGGCGCTCTGGTTGATTACAAGACAGGAAAACCCACACTCGATATAACAAAGGCCATCCCTCTAACTGCCAGGGTTTTGGAGTACGCAGTCCCGGAGCTGGATTTGCCTCAGGCAGTGCCTGAGAATTCATTACCCAAAGTCCAGGTCGACTTACCTGCATTACAGATCCCTGAGATAGTTCCCCAGATTATCACCCCTGAAGTCTTGAAGTCGCCCCCGGTCCCATCTGATCCGGATTCACCACCCTCGCCTGCACTGTCTGTGCTTGAACCGAAATCCGTGTCTGAAGTATTAACGCAGAATCCTAGACTGAATGACAGTAGGATTAATCCCGAGTTTTTTGCCAGGGGAAAAAAATTATACAGTAGGCCAGGTGCTTGTGTGACTTGTCATCAACCTAGCGGTAAGGGACTAACGGATATATTTCCTCCACTAGCCGGTGCGGACTGGGGTCTTGAGCCAGATGATGTTGTCGTTCGAATCGTTTTGAATGGTCTTCAAGGGCCTACTCGGGTTTTAGGTAAGGATTACGGAAGCGTGCCTTTCATCCCCACAATCTGGAGGGAATGGTCTGACACGGATATTGCCGCTGTCATTACATACACTCGTAATGCGTGGGGCAATAGTGGCCCCGTTGTTTCTGCCGAGACTGTTAAGCGCATTCGATCAGAAGTCGGGACACGCGGTCCCTGGACCGTTAAGGAACTGGAAGTCTATCAGAATAAAGGAGTATCATCTGATGAGGATACCACGCGATTGCCCCCTATACTTGAGCCCAAGGCTCCCGAGCTCAAGCCTGTTGGTCAGGTTAATGAGCCCGAGTCCACGAAAGTTCCTGAACCTGTTCCTGTTGGCCCGGACCCGGAAGTTGCTTCCCCGCCCAAGCCTAAACTTCCTCCGCCACCGGAGTAGGTCTGGCTATTCGTTTCTGGATCCTCAGCTTTCAAGTCGCTTGGTGGTTGCCTCGATTACAGTGTCCAGCGCCTGGATGCGGGCGTGGCGTTTGCAGTTGCCCTCAATGATTGTCCACGGCGCGAATGGTGTATGTGTGCGGAGGAACATTTCATCCACAGCTTCGGCATAGACGTCCCATTTTTCCCTGTTGCGCCAGTCTTCATCGTTGAGCTTCCATCGTTTTCTTGGATCTGCCTCTCTGGCATGGAATCGCTTGAGCTGCTCTTTCTTGTCGATTTGAATCCAGAACTTGAGGATCACGGCCCCGAAGTGATTGAAGTTCTCCTCCATCTCATTGATTTCGCGATAGGCACGTTGCCAGTCAGACTTTGAGCAAAAGCCCTCGACCCGCTCTACAAGCACGCGGCCATACCATGAGCGGTCGAAAATGGTCAGGTGACCGGCCTTTGGGATCTCTGTCCAGAAACGCCAGAGGTAGTGGTGGGCCTTCTCGACTTCATTGGGTGCTGAGACAGGGATGACCTCGTAGCCTCGGGGATCCATTTGCTGGGTGAGTCGACGAATGTTGCCGCCTTTTCCTGCGGCATCCTGTCCCTCGTATACAATCACGATGGGAATTCGCCGTTGGTAGGCTTCACTCTGAAGGTTTTTAATTTTGCGCTGTTTCTCTTCCAGCAATTGAAAATATAGGTCTTTTTCCAGAGAGTTTGACAAGTTGGCAAGGGCAAGGGAAGGTGCATCAGGCGAGGATGGGAGCTTCTTCTTGCTTGGTGTGCTGGATGGCAAGTTGCCTTCCTTTGTATTTTGGACGTACTCGCGGAGGTGTCTGGCGAGTCGATCAAGGGTTGCATATATTGCATCTTCCAAGTTGTTGGCATCAATGATTTCCCATGGAGCTTCCGGGTGGTCGGTTTCTGCAAACATACGCTCAATGGCTTCGATATATTGGTCATATCGTTCATGGCGAAGAAGCACCTCATCGTTGACACGCCAAGCTGTTGCCGGGTTGCTCTTTAGATCGGCCAGACGTTTGTTTTGCTCCTCTCGTGAGATTTGCAGGTGAAACTTTACGATGAGTGTGCCGCTGTCTTTAAATTGTCGTTCAAAGGATCGTATGTCGGCATAGGCCTTACCGAGTGATTCCTGATTCAGCTTCCCATTGACATCTTCTTCAAGGATTGTGCGATACCAGGAGCGGTCGAAAATGGCCATGCAGTCCGCGGAAGGGGTGCGTCTCCAGAATCTCCAGAGGAATGGTCGGGACAGTTCCTCCCGGTTGGGATTACTGATACAGGTGACCTTGAATCCGCGTGGGTCCATGGGTTGGATGACGCGGTTTATCAGGGTGCCCTTGCCCGCTGCGCTCAGACCTTCAAAAACGAGCAGGACGGGAATTCTTAATTCCCGGCAACGACGTTGAAGGGAGGCTATTTCCTCCTCAAGTTTCTTGATCGATAAATGTTGTCCTTCAGGCATTTTAAAAGAGAGGGCGATATAGGTTTATCAACAGCGTCTAGTTTGGAATTGGACTATCTTTTATAAAAAATGGTTGTTACTGGCCGTTAAGGCCATCTGTTTCGGGCGAGAGAGTTAATTGACAGTATTTTATCAGGGTACTTCTTACTTCGTGGATGATGGATGGAAGGTGTTTCATTGTTTCTTGGAGGAATGCAGGGTGGTACCCGTTGGGCAAGGCGAATTTAATTATAAAACAGAGCACAATTGACACTCTAGCTGATGGAATGTCACTTTTTATCAATGAGGTTCGGGATATTATTTTTCTTGATGATGGTGTGGGTACAGGTTGCCAATGCAGTTCGTGTAGGTGATGAAGCACCGGAGTTTGCCCTGAAAGATTTGAGTGGTAACCTTCATAAGTTATCTGATTATCCCGGAAGGATCGTGGTCCTTGAGTGGGTCCATCATGCTTGTCCCTTCGTGAAGAAACATTATACATCTGGAAACATGCAGGCCCTTCAGGCTAACTATACTGGAAAGGGCGTTATTTGGCTGGGAGTCCAGACCGGGGAGGCAGATACAAAATCATTGCTTAAGCAAAACAAGAATTTTAAGGTGCGTGCATCTGCCATTCTATTGGACCCTTCCGGCAAGGCTGCTGCCGCGTACGGCGCTCGAGCAACCCCGCATATTTTTGTGATTAATCCGGAGAGGAAACTTGCCTACAGCGGTGCCGTCGATGATCAGCCAACACCGGATCCGCGAACGATTAATGGAGCCCGAAATTACGTGGCGGAGGCGCTGGATGCCATCCTTGCGGGAAAGCAGGTGGTCGTGAAGTCGACACGACCTTATGGTTGCGGAATAAAATACAAGAGATGAGTAAGATGGTTGAAGATGTTTTTCAGCTCACCGTCCGTTTCAGTGGACAGGTTCAGGGAGTCTACTTTCGTGCGACCACCGAGCAGATTTCCAAGGAATTTTCCGTGACCGGTCGAGTAAAGAACCTGCCGGATGGTCGTGTATGGCTTTTTGCAGAGGGAGAGCAGTCTGAGGTCGAGTCTTTCTTTTCGCAGATTGTTGAAGTAAGAGGGCGGCATATTACTGAAATGGAGAAGGAGGAATCTTTTGGGGCTCGTCAGTTTCAGGATTTCTCCATAGGTTATTAAAGGCTATTCCTATGGAGTAGACAGGCTGTTGGCACTGGACCCTCGACCCGATATGAATTTGATCAACCAGTTCTCAGATCGCTTTTTTCATGCATTTTATAATAGAGAGTGGCTGGGTGAATGTGGACAGACGGTAGATTTTCTTTCGGTTTCAAATGCCTATGCGGTGCAGGATTTAGTTGCGCAGAAGCGAATTGATAGGGGAGAAACAGTCGTGGGTTTCAAGGTGGGTTGTACCAGTCAGGCGATCCGTCAACAATTTGGCTTAACTGAGCCGATTAGCGGAAGGCTTTTTCATCCATACATCCTTGAAGAAAATTGCGAACTGGATTGGCGCAATTATCTTGGCTGTGCAATTGAGCCGGAAATGGTTTTAACAATAGGCAAAGAGCTCATGGGGAAACATTTACCGGATGACGAATTGGTTGATTCCATTGAGTCTGTTCGCCCCGGTATTGAAATTCATAATTTTCATTTCTGGCATTCGCCCCCGAGCATACAGGAATTAATTAGCTCCGGTGGCATTCACGCTGGACTCGTTGTTGGCGCAGTAAAAGCGTCACCCCAAGAGTTGTCATTTCGCGATGAAATGTTTTCTGTCTACAAGGATCAGATCATGGTGACTAAGGCACCAGCAAAAGAGATCATGGGCGGCCCACTTCATTCATTGCGGTGGTTGGTGGACTTTTTGACGGATAAGGGGCAGTCCCTCCAGAAGGGAAGTTTGGTCATCCCAGGTTCGCCAACGGAATTAGTGCGTATAGATCAGGACACCGAATTGAAAGTGGCGATCGAGCGAGTTGGTGAAGCCACCGCTTTTTTTAGAACACAATAATCGCACGGATACTTCTGGGAGTTCTTTTGATGCCTTGCGCAAACAAGGATCAAAATTTGCCTGCTATCAGGGCCGGACATTTTTCTTTTATGGAGAGTCTCCAGCCTCGAATGTTATTCAAGATTGTTCCTGAATTTGCGCAGCGGCCCAGCCTGCACGAATGCATTGACCGACTGAAACCCCGTTTCGGTAGCTTCCGGCAAATGTAAGTCCAGGATTTTTGTTTTCAACTGCTTCAAGGGCTTCGAGAAAGCGCTCGTGACCCAAATTACACTGAGGTATTGATTTTGCCCATTTTTTAACATCGACGAAGACTGGGGATCCGTAAATACCAAGCATTCTGGATAATTCAGGGAGTAGAATCTCAAGCAGGTCGCCTGTTTCCAGTTGACCGATGGCAGGGTTGCGGGCTCCTCCTAGAAAGCATTGAATCAGGACATGGTCGTCAGGTGCCCTTCCAGGAAAAAGGGTGGAAGCGAAGATTGCGCCAAGCAGGTTCTTTCCTTCAGAGGAGGGGACAAGGACGCCGAAGCCGTCCAGGGGGTGCTTGACCTGGGTGCGTCTAAAACCCAAGGCAGCACAGGCGATGGGAGGGTGAGGAATCTTGGCAAGAGGTTGGAGTGCATCACTTGAGTCAAAATGAAAGGGGAGTCCCGGGATCGCGTGGGCGGGGACCGTTATAATGAGGCGTTCAAAAGTGTCCTCACAGGATTCGCCATTCGTGTCATCCCATGCAATCTTCCAAGTGTTATTGTCCCGGGTGATGTTGTTGAGGCTAATGCCTGTATGGATGTTTTCCTTCCGAATTTTCTCCATTAGTACCTTGGGCAGACTTTCCATGCCATCCTGAAAGTTGATGAGCTGGCGCTTTGGGGCATCGGGGTCTTTTTGCCGGGCCCTTGCTTTCTTAATAAAACCCTTAAGTATGGAACCGTGCTTCTGCTCAAGTTCGAGCATCCTTGGGAAGGCGTGACTGGCGGAAAGCTTTTCGGGGTCCCCGGCGTAGACTCCGGATACAAAGGGGTCCCCGGCGTAGGTGAAAATTTCTTCACCCAGGCGTTGTTTGAAGAATGAGGCCACGCTCAGGCTTTCAGGATTTTCAAGGGAGGGAATGGAGAATTCGCGAAGTAGCCTGAGCTTTGCAGCAAAGCTGAAGGCTCGGGTTGTCAGCAATGATAGTGGGGAGAGAGGTAGCGCAAGGAGGTTGCTGTCGCGGACGATAAAGCGTTTGCGGGAGTGGGGGTTGGCCTTTGTGATTTGGTTGGTTAGACCTAGTTCATCAAAGTAGTTGCTTAGGTCTATTTCATCCAGAAGCAGAGAGTTGGGGCCATGCTCGACAAGGAATCCATCATTGAGTTCCGTTTGAATAACGCCACCGACTCGCTCTTGAGATTCCAGGACGAGAACTTCATTTCCTTGCCTGTGAAGTTTGTGTGCACAGGTCAGTCCTGTTATTCCAGCTCCAATAATGGCGGTTTTCATGGACGTGCGAATAATGATATTGTTGGCTTGGTTCTTGTTGCAGGATGCTATTATTTCACCCTCAAGCCTTCATTGTTTTCTCATTCGTCCTCGGTCGTAATAGAGGTTTTCCCTTGCAAGGCTGCTTCAAGGGCGTGCCAAGCGAGTGACGCACATTTAATTCGTGCGGGAAATTTTCTTACACCCGATAGTGCCGCCAGATTTCCATACTCAAAAAGGGCATTAGGGTTATCTTCATCTGTAATGAGAAGTTTTTGCAGGATATCTGATTGTTTGCGTACATCCGGAAGGCTAAGTCCCTTGATGATTTCTGTCATGAGTGAAGCGGATGCCTGGGATATTGCACAACCTTGTCCCTTGAAGCTTATATCTTCGATTTTTTCGTCGAGTAGCTTTAGATAAACAGTTATTTCATCACCACAAAGTGGGTTAACTCCTTCAGCATTGTGTGTGGAGTCGACCATCTCATGCGAATTGCGTGGTCGTCGGTTGTGATCCAGAATAATATCCTGGTAAAGGTCCTCAAGGTCGTCTGACATTATTTAAAAAGTTGGCGGGCTTTTATAATCGAAGCAGCCAACGTGTCGATTTCTTCTTTTGTATTGTACAATGCGAATGATGTACGGGCTGTAGCAGGGACCCCCAAGGTTTTCATTAGCGGTTGTGTACAATGGTTCCCCGCTCGGATGGCAACTCCTTCCCGGTCGAGGATGGTGGCAATGTCATGTGCATGAACACCCTCAAGATTGAAGGAGACCACGCCAGTGCGAGCTACCGCCTTTGTGTAGAGTGTGATGCCGTCAATATCCTCAAGTTGTCCCAACGCATATTCCAATAACGCGCTTTCATGGGCCTTGATGTCTGCTTGATTGAATTGGCCGAGGTATTTTATGGCGGCGGCAAGTCCAGCGGCACCGGCGATGTTGGGTGTGCCCGCTTCGAAGCGCTCAGGAAGTCCCTTGTAGGTCGTCTTCTCAAATGAGACTCGCTGAATCATATCTCCACCGCCTTGGTACGGAGGCATGTTTTCCATGATTTCCTGATTCCCGTAGAGGATGCCGATCCCTGTTGGACCGTAGATTTTATGTCCGGAAAAAGCATAAAAGTCACAGTTTAGGTCCTGAACATCTGCCCCGAGATGTGGAGCGCCTTGTGCCCCGTCGACAAGGGTGGTCACCCCCATGGCCTTGGCTTTGGCGATGATTTCCTTAATCGGGTTGAGGGTGCCGAGTGAATTGGATATGTGGCAAATCGCCAGGATGCGGGTGTGTTCGCCAAGGAGTTGATCATAGGCGTCAAGGTCCAGTTCAGCCCGGTCGTTTGTGGGGATGACTTTGATTACTGCCCCGGTCTGTTCCGCGATAAGTTGCCATGGAACGATGTTGGCGTGGTGCTCCATTGCAGTCAGGAGAATCTGGTCTCCTTTTTGCAGGTTGGCACGCCCCCATGATGTAGCGACTAGATTTATGGACTCAGTTGTCCCTCGTGTGAAAATTACCTGCTTGTCGCTTTTTGCGTTAAGGAATTTGGCAACGGTCTTGCGGGCGTCATGATAGGCATCTGTGGCAAGTTCACCAAGGTGATGGACGCCCCTATGGATATTGGCGTTCTCCCTTGAGTAAAATTCCTGGAGTCGATCGATAACGGCGCGCGGCTTCTGGGTGCTGGCTGCATTATCTAGGTAGCACAGTTTCTTTTCTCGAACCTGGGTGGCTAGGATTGGGAAGTCGCGCCGGACGACCTCGACTTCGAAAGGCGTGTCGGGCATGGTGTATTACTCCGGATTTTTTTCCACAAGTTCCGGTTTCTCGAAAACCATGAAGTGCTGCTTGGGAAGAAAGTCCTTGGTTTCTTTCCATTTAAGCCCGACAGCCTGCATTTCCAGGATAGCCTGCTTTTGTGTCATTTTGTGCAGTGGCTTGATCATCACCGTGGGATCTTCTTTGCGGTATTCTATGAGAACCACCCGTCCCCCTGGGCGAAGGCCCTTGAAGATGGACTCCATCATTTCCCGTGGATGGTCAAATTCATGGTATGCATCAACGAGGAGTACTAGGTCGATGGTATTTGCCGGCAGCTTGGTGTCCTTGATTGTGCCGAGTGTCGGAACGATATTGGTTGTTCCTCTTTGCTTCATACGTTTTCGAACGATGTCGAGCATCTCGGTCTGGATGTCCACTGCGTAGACCTTTCCCTTTGTTACCTGCTCGCTCATGGGGAACGAGAAATAGCCTGTTCCTGATCCAATATCCGCGGCATTATGATGTTTCTCCAAGCCAAGATTGGCCAGAAGCAGGTCGGTGCGTTCCTCCTTTCGTCGTCCGGGTCGCTCAAGCCATCCCGCGCCGAGATGCCCCATTACATGAGATATCTCGCGCCCCATGTAATATTTGCCGATGCCATCCCGCGATTTTTTGCCTACAGAATAGACTGTCGCAGGCTTGCTCTCTTTTGCAGGTTCGACTGCGAACAGGAAGACCGTTGATGCGAGAACAGCAACGACAAGTTTGGCTTTGTGAATTTTCATGTTCCAGTAAAGGAAAACAAGGTTGCGGTTTTGGGCAAAGGGAAAATACAGGTTGGGTCTGAATTGCATTCCGCGGTTGCAAACAATAGATTCATAAGTTCATTTGGCTTCTGTAAGAAGAACTTTACCCAATCCCTAACATGCGTAAAAATATTTATTCCGTAATTTTTTTGTTTTTCTGTCTACTCCCTTCGGTTGATGCGAAGTTGGACTTCCCGGACAAGCATCCACTCGACAAATCAGAGTACCGGCGGTTTACATTGGAAAATGGCCTGAAGGTTATCCTTCTGTCCGATCCCAAGTT
>JABJCN010000042.1 GCA_018668635.1 Opitutia bacterium | reverse complement strand
GCCCCATGCGATGAAGGTCCAGTTTGCCCCGTGCCAAAGACCGCTAACGATGAAGACAATAAAGGTGTTTCTTACATTCAAGAGGGTACCGCAACGGCTTCCTCCCAGAGGAATATAGAGGTACTCCTTGAACCATGATGTTAGTGAGATGTGCCAGCGTCGCCAGAATTCTGCGATGTCCCGGGAGAAGTAGGGATAGGCAAAGTTTTTCGATAGTTTAAACCCAAAAAGCCTGGCCGTACCAATTGCCATGTCTGTGTACCCGGAGAAATCTCCATAAATCTGGAAGGCGAACAAGATGGCTCCCAATAGCAGGGTACTTCCCTTGTAGTCATGGTGGTTGGTGAAGATTTCGGCCACGTGTGGCGCGCAGGCGTCAGCGATCAGGAGCTTTTTTACGAGACCCCACAGGATTTGCTTTAATCCGTCGATTGCTTGATCGTAGTCAAAAGATCTTTGCTTTTGAAACTGGGGCAACAGGTGTTTGGCCCTTTCAATGGGACCTGCAACGAGTTGGGGGAAGAAACTGACGTAGGCCAGGAAATCGATTAACTTGTGTGTGGAACAGATTTTCCCTCGGTAGACATCAATCGTATAGCTGAGTGTCTGAAAGGTATAGAAACTGATGCCAAGGGGGAGGATAATATTCAGGTGTGCGCTTTCGGTGATGGGGTTCCCAAAAATGGAGAATGCGGCATACAGGCTGTCCAGAAAGAAATTGTAGTACTTGAAAAAGGCGAGTATACCGAGGTTGCATGTCAGGCTGGCATACAGTAGCAGTTTGCGGTGACGCGGATTTTTGGTCTTTAAAAAAGCAATTCCGATGAAAAAGTCGGTCAGGGAACTGATGGCGACCAGGGACAGGAATCGCCAGTCCCACCATCCGTAGAAAAAGTAACTGGCAGCCAGAAGAAAGAGATTCTGGGTCTGGACCTTCCTTCCGGGGATGGACCAGTATATCGCAAAGACTACGATTAGAAATATCGGAAAATCTATGCTGTTGAACTGCATAAGGGCTCCGTTTCCCGTTATTGTGCCTAGAATGAGAGTTTCTTGAAAATGCGCTCAGGGATGTGTCGGACGATGAACATTATTGCCCACCATCTTCCAGGCGTGTAAAGAATATCCTGTTTTTTTCGGATGGCCTTGTACACATCTGTTGCAACTCTTTCTGGTGTGGAGGTAAGAACCCCTTTTTTTAAATGTTCTGTCATGGGTGTTGCGATGACTCCAGGCTTTATGTTTAGCACATGGACTCCATGCTCAATCATGCGACCGCGGAGACCATCGGCAAATGAGCTCAACCCTGCCTTGGCGGCACCATAGACATACAGCATTTTGCGACCACGATCTCCTGCAACTGAACTGATTACCGCAATGGATCCTGTTTTTTGCTGTTCAAAGATGTCTGACATATGGGTCAGCAGGGAGACCGCACTGTTGAAGTTGACGTTTAATGAATTCAGCACTGCATCTGCATCATTTTTGATCTCGTCTTGCTCGGGGAGCACTCCATGGGCAATGAGGGCGAGGTCAAAATTGCCAAGTTTCTTTTTCGCAGTCTCAATGACCTCCTGATGCCTTGAATTGTCGGCAAGGTCCATTTGATATGTATGAACCATGCATCTGAAGCGTTCCTGAAGGTCAGTAGCAACGGCATCCAGTTTTTGTATATCCCTTCCGATAAGGAAGAATTGCGTTTCGGAAGAAGCGAATTTTCGTGCAATTGCCTGTGCGATGGCCGAGGTCGCACCTAGGATCAAAATTCTTTTTGGAGGGAAGCTCATGTTTATTCTCCTAATTGTTTACGCGACGCCAGAAACTGGATGAAAAAGCAGGGTCCATGTATGGTCGGAATTGTTCCAGTTCCGGATAGAAACTCTTGAATGCGTCCGCGCTCATGCAGGCGTCCTTGGCTGGATAGAGACGACCTTGGTTAGAGATAATAATTTCGTCCATCCTGTCAAAAAGTTCGCGAGTTTTTCTCCCGCAGTTGGGGAAGTCCAGTGCAACCGTAACTCCAGGTTGAGGGAAAGAGAGGATGCCGGGAGACTTTATCTCTCCAAATGTTTTAATGACCGCCAGAAAACTGCCCTGTCCTGATTCTGAAATGATGTTCAATATGTCTCTTACTGCCATGTGTCCCTCCATGAATGGAAGGACGAACTGGTATTGAAAAAACCCTCTTTTTCCGTATACGCGATTCCAGTTATGGACGGAGTCGAGTGGAAAGAAAAAAGAATCATAGTGGACAATTGACCGTTTTTTTCGACTAAATTGCTTGTTATAGTAGAGGAAGTTGAAGGCTTTAATTGAGAGGCCGTTCAACAGGAAATTGGGTGCATCAATGGGCCATGTTAGCTTGGGTGAACTATGAACTTTGAGTTCTTGATTCGAGTCGGTGCCATGGTTGCCACGCAGAAAGACTCCTTTCCCGCTATTACGCCCTTTTGCCAAGGAATCCAACCAACTGACCGTGTACTCAAAGTCTTTGTCAGAGTTGGCAGAGACATCCAGGAATTCGTCGAGGTCACGTACCTTGATTGATTCCATTTCAATGCAGGCATTGGAAATCTTTTTCAATTTAATTTCAGCCCAAGTAATAAGTCCCGTTAATCCAAGTCCGCCAATTGTAGCATTGAATAAACCTTCGTTGCTATCCGGAGTGCACAGGGTTCGAGAATTATCGGATCGCAAAAGTTCAAAGGCAAGGACATGGCACCCGAATGTGCCTGCTCCATGATGGTTTTTCCCGTGGATATCATTGGCTATGGCACCACCAAGCGTAATAAACTTTGTTCCGGGTACCACTGGGAGGAACCAGCCTGCAGGCACGCATAGTTGCAGTATGGTCTCCAGTGTAATCCCTGCCTCACATCGTAGAATCCCGTTCTCCCGATTAAAGCTAATGACGTGTTCCATTTCCTGCATTGGCATTAGGACACCGCCATCATTAAGGCAGGAGTCACCATAACTCTTTCCCAGACCATAAGCAAGAAGGGGCTCTCCTTTTATGTTTTGAGGGAGGGATTGATGGACCCAGTGCCTCGGCCTTAATGTGTGAATTGCCGAAAATGTGCGCCCCCAGCTTTCTCCAATTGCCATATGTCTACTTGGGCCCCGCAAGGAAGGGGGCAATAAGGATTAGCATCCCGACAAGGTAGCTGACCTTGTCACGTACGGCGAAAACAACTGGGTCTTCCCGCATCTTTCCTCTGCAAGTGATTAACCAGACGCGGCTGATCCAGTATAAGAGTAGCGGGCAGATCATCCACAGGACGGCCGGACGGCTGTACAAGGATATACTTTTTTCAGAGCTTACATACAGGGCAAGTACCAGTGCGGCGAGATATCCACTGATGGTGCCAAACTGTGCGATCAAGTGCATGTCATCAACCCTGTAGCTACGTCCGGAAGTTTGCTTGATTTTTCTTAGGCTTAAATTGTGTAGCTCTGAATATCTCTTGGCCATTGCAAGGCTAAGGAAAATTAGGCTGGAGAAGGTGATCAACCAGTGAGAAATCTCAATGGCGTCCTGCCCAATTGTTTCACCGGTTTCACAAGCAATTGTCGAGCCCATCCAGATACGAAGTGAGTACAGGCCAGACAACATGAATACGTCGACCAGAATTCGCTGTTTTAAATGGAAGGAATATGCGCACGTTGAAACAAAGTAGCCTCCCAGCATCATTGCAAAAGTTAGATTGACCAGTCCTGCCGCCAATCCGAACGAAGCAAGGAACAGAATCGGTAGCAAAAGCAGGCCCACATGAAGAGGAAGGTCGCCGGACGCGAAGGGGCGTTTTTTCTTGGATTCATGAATGCGGTCGGACTCCAGGTCAAGGAGATCATTCATGAGGTACACTACTGAGGCACACAGTCCCATTGCCACAAAAGCGAGGCCGCCTTTTGCGAGGAGCCCCCCGTCCAGATAGAGATGAGCGGTGAGGATGGGAAGGAAAAGTAAAAGATTCTTGGCCCATTGGTGTGGCCGGCAGGCTTTAAGTATGGCTTTTATTCGAGTTGGCCGTTCGGGGCCGATGGATTCTGTCTGGAGTCCTTCTTTACGGGCTTTATTTTCCAGACTTTTTTCTTCATGTGCCAGCAATGCTTTCCCTGCAAGCCTCCAAATAGCGAGGTCACAACCTTCATTCCCGATATAATCAAACCCTTTTTTCCCAAAAAGTGCCTCAAGGTGCTTTGCCTTTTGATGGCTTTTAAGATTTTTTTCCCCATTGGAGGCTGCAACTTCATCAAATAGGCCGACATAATCACTTATGCCCCTGGCGACCCTTTCGTCACTTGCTGTTACCAGAAGAATCTTTCTTCCGTTCTTCTTTTCTCTTTTGACATATTCCACTACAGGTTCGTTCCATGGAAGAAGCGCTGGGTCGGGAAGGAAGCGTTTGGCCAATTCTGCCTTCAAGGTTGGCCGACCTTTAATTAGCCATCCAATAACCTGAAAGAGGACTAATGGATTCTGTCGGATTGCGCCAATTAAGGTTTCAAACAGGCAGTCTGTATGAATCAGGGTTCCGTCCAGATCAACGCAAAGTGGTTTGCGTATCTCGGTGACGGCTTTCAGATCGGGTTCTTTCATCAAGATGTCAGTTAAATAGACGGTGAAAGATTGCATTTTATCCGCTTGCCCTGCAACTTGTTTTTATGGCCTTGAAAGCCTTTGATCTAATTATTGTTGGTAGTGGGTTCGCCTCTACTTTTTTCCTTCACCGAGCCTTGCGATACCTCGGGCCGAAGGCACGCATCCTAGTCTTGGAGGCTGGGCGATTGGATTCTCATGCGTGGCAACTCCAGCATCGGCAGAATGCAAGTACCCCGTATCTCGATACATATGAGAACCAAACTCCAGACAAGCCTTGGGTCTACAATCCTGGCTTCGGGGGAAGCTCCAACTGCTGGTGGGCTTGTACACCGCGAATGTTGCCTGCTGATTTCGAATTAAAATCCCGTTATGGTATTGGCCGTGATTGGCCCATCGGTTATGATGAGTTGGAGGAATATTATTGTGACGCTGAGGAACTAATGTTGGTCTCCGGTCCGTCCAGTGATAGTCCTTTTCCTCGAAGCCGGCCCTATCCACAACCGCCACATAATTTCACTGACCCCGACAAGCTTTTAAAAAAAGGTCACCCGGACCATTTTTTTGTACAGCCAACGGCTCGTGCTCGCGTGGCCACGAAACGCCGAGGCCCATGTTGTTCCACCAGTACCTGTCGTCTCTGCCCGATAAATGCCAAATTCACAATTCAGAACGAGATGGCCCATCTTTTTGAGGATTCTCGTGTTACACTGGAGTTGGAGGCTCCCGTTTTGCAGGTTATTACTAAAGCAGGTCAGACTTCTGGAGTCCTTTATAAAAAAGATGGTCGAGAGATTGAGGCCCTTGGGAGCGCGGTGGCTCTAGGTGCAAATGCACTTTTTAATCCCTTCATCCTTCAGCAATCTGGGATCAAGCATCCGTTGCTTGGTTTGCATCTCACCGAGCAGTCCTCCATTACAGTCACGGCAGATTTAGATGGGGTTGATAATTTCCAAGGCAGCACAAGTATTACCGGACACGGTTATCTTCATTACGATGGAGAGCACCGTCGAGAGCGCGGAGCTGCACTTATCGAGACAATGAATATACCGACACTGCGTCATGAGAAAGGCCGATGGCGACAGCGCATGCAGCTTAAGTTTATTTTTGAAAACCTACTTGAGACAGGTAATCGTGTTGTGCCGGGCAATTCTATGAAACCAAGGACGACTTGGTCTGGAGATTCCTTCTACGCAAAAAGAAGCATGAAAATAATTCGAGAACTTGCTGAACGATTTTTAGAGCCCCTTCCCGTTGAACATCTTCAAGTGCCTGGTCGCCCCAATCAAACTGAGAGCCATATTCTGTGTACAACCATCATGGGTGAAACTCCGTCTGATAGTATCGTCGACTCAGCACTTGTTCACCATCAAATTCGTAACCTGTTGGTACTTGGCGGGAGCGTTTTCCCTACTGCTTCTCCTGCGAATCCAACGTTAACTCTCTCTGCCTTGTCACTTCGTGCTGCTGATCTCTTCTTTACTTGATTGCCATGATCCAGCATTGCATCCTTATCGCCCTGTTGTTGGGTTTAAGAATATTCCATGAGCGTCTTTCTCTCTGATAAAGTAGCCATGAAAATTATTTTTTCTCTTTATCACCATGAATCGACGTAAATTTATCATTCGCTCCATCTTGCTTTTGATTGCCTCAGGCCTTCTTTATGTCTTCTGGTGGTGGAGGTTTCGTTTGGCCGCGCGGGGGTGTCGAGGCGTAATCGTTGCCATTCTGGAACGGCGTCTTAATTACCTGAACTTGGATTCTGCAGGCCTCAATAATTTTGCTGCTGATGTGCACGAAGGTCTCGATCCTTATGTTCGTGAGCGCCTTAGTCAGTGTGGCTTCTTTCTGCCTGTCTTTGGACTGTTTGACTCATGGGCAATGTCTGGGAAAATGAGGATTGCTTATCTAGCTCTTTCGGAACCTCTGATATCCCGGTATCTTCTTTCCACCGACTTTTTCACCAGGGGTACGGAAAGCCACAACCTTCTGCACGCCGTCAACTATTCTTCAGGCAGAGCTTTGGCTATGCCTGTTTGTGGCAACCCGTGGGCTGACTTATCCCTTCCCAATTGAACCCTTATTGCCCGTGAGGAAATTCACCATATTTATTGCCTGTCTGGGCATGATGTTAGCCTTTTCCCGCATAAGCCTTCAACAACTTCAGGTGGAGAACGTTGGGGTCGATGATGCAAATATATTCTTTGTTTATGCCAAGAATTTTGCAGAAGGCCATGGTTTTGTTTATAACACTGACGGAGAGCGAGTGGAGGGTTTTTCCTCAATGCTATGGACCTTGGTTTTGGCCGGAGTGTTCTTGGTTTTTAGTGAACCCGAACCAGCAATCCTTTTTCTTAATCTTCTCTTTGGCGCTGTAACCCTGTCTTGTCTTGTCAATTTTATCGGGGAATGGATCAGTCGCTCTATTGGCAAACCCATTCCTCCTTTTCTCGGTTTTTCAGGGTTTATATTGCTCGCATGGTCCCTTTTATCACCTGGGTTTGTCATCTGGACGACTATTACGCTTATGGAAAATGGTCTTTGGACAATGTTAGCAATCTTAGCCACATTACAAATGTTCAAGTTTGCACATTCAGGAGAGTCTTCTTTGCCATCACGCATAAGTTTTGCCCTGTTGCTTGCACTGGTAATACTTTGTCGCCCAGAAGGTATGCTTTGGAGTGCAGTTCTCTTGTCGTGTGCTTTCCTCGGACATTGGTTACTGGATCGGCGATTGGGCCAAGCTGTCAAAGAGGTGATAATTCCTGCTGCCACTTGTTTTTTTACCGTTATTGGGCTATTTGCCTTTCGGATTTGGTATTTCGGGTATCCTTTTCCTAATACATACTATGCCAAGGTCTCCCCGGACCGTGCCTACAACCTTATTGAAGGTGCAAAGTATTCAGTTCGTTTTCATCTTTCCCACTGGGTGCTTCCAGTCTTAACATTGGTGATTGTCCTTGGCGTATGGAAATTGTCCCTGTCGGTCTTTCGCAGAATCCGCTTCCCAGATTCCAATAACTCCGCCCAGCATCCTTCAGAGATTTCATGGGGGTTGATTTCTGCCGTGCTACTTGTTGGCGGTATTATTCCTATCCTCGTCGGCGGAGATCATTTTCAATTCTTCCGCTTCTATCAGGTTGTTTGGCCAATGTTGCCACTGCCTTTACTCATGTTCGTCGGACCAATTGTGGCTGAACGCATTAACCTTTCGCTACGATCGAAGGCTTTGGGTCTTATCTTGGTGACAGGACTTCTACTTATTCTTCCTCGCGATTCTTGGTTCGATATTGGCCCAAGTCATCGTATTCGCTCTGAGTTCAATATCGTCAAGCGGGATCGTGCGCTTGGAGATATTCTTAATCTTTCTTTCACCGACACAGATCGGCCTTCTATTGGAGTTGTTGCTGCAGGCGCTATCGCACTGGTTTATGATGGTAAGGTCATCGATATGATGGGCCTCAATAACTTGGATATGGCTCATGCTGAAGGTGACCGCAAGGGTCGCAAGAACCATGCGGCTTTCAATAAGGACGTTCTTCTACGCCAATCCCCTGAGATACTTACTCCCTTTGTCGTTGAAAGTATCGAGATTCTAGCGACTGCCCACAAGGAACTACTGGCCAATAGTAAAAAGCATCCCAATGAGGATGTTCTAAAGGGACTGCGACGTGAACAGCGCTTTCTTGATGCCTATCAGCTTGGTGCTTTACGAATTCTGGACGGGAAATTACTGGGTGGTTGGTTCCGTAGGGATTACATTGAATCCTTGAGCGGAAGATTATTTTATCCCGTTATTGATTCCTGACTTGATTGTTTGCCTTACTTCCCCAGGCATGAAATTTATCTCAAAGATTGCTGAATCCCAATTTGCGGGCAATGGTTTCTGGTTGCTGCAAGTCATGTTTTGCCTACAATTTGGGATGTATCAGGTGCAGGGGTTGGATGTTGCTGGATTTCAACCTGCATCCGGTGAAGAGGGAGACAAGATTCGTATTTCTGGAACCGGGCTGGATTCGGTGAATACAATCAGCCTAAATGGGGTTCCGCTACCATTGGAGTCTATTTCTCCAGAGGAGTTGCAGTTTGTTGTGCCCAACGGGACATCGTCCGGATTGTTGGCGTTTGTTACGGATGGAGTAACCACATACAGTCAGAAGGTGTTCATCGTTGATGATGGATTCTTGGACCTTGACGGTGACTATCTTCCAGATTCTTGGGAGCGAGAGTTTCTTGGAGGCGTATCAACGGGGGGACTTGAGGATTTTGACGGGGATGGCTTTACCAATGAGGAAGAGTGGGTCGCAGGGACCAATCCTGCCCGTCTTGATTCCGCGCTGTGGGTGACGGATGTCGTCTGGAAGGTTGGCGGAGAAATGGAAATTTCGTGGTCTGGCATTGCGGGGAAAACCTATGCCATACAGTTCCGAGGCAGTCTTACAGAAGGAGACTGGGCCACTTTATCCACCCATGGAGGCATTGATGGGATTGTTACGGAGACATTGCGTAATTTTTTACCTGAAGGAGATCTTGGCTTGGGCTTTTTTAGGATTATTACTCCGCCATCAGGGGCTGAGCCTTCGCAGGAGTTCAAGGTGCGTGCATTTGCTAATCCTCCAGAGGCAGGCTCTTTTATTGGCATAGGATCCTATACTCCAAACGCTGTGGTCGAGTTGTCGGCCCAACCCTCCGCTGGATATATATTTAAAGGATGGGGCATGGCGTTGGACGGAGCAGATAATCCTGCCAAGTTTAATGTCGCGGCTGATACCTTCCTCGTTGCGAATTTCCTAAATATTCCTCCCGTCTCAGACGAATATCGTATCGCCACACAGGCAGTGCCTTCTCTTGGTGGGGAGGTTCAGGGAGCCGGGCAGTACTTGTCGGGGACGGCTGCAAACTTGAAGGCTGTTCCTTTCAGTGGATATCAGTTTCACCGTTGGGAAGGAGACTTATCCGGTGTACAGAATCCTGTCGAAGTTACAGTGGATCGGACATTGGTAGTCACGGCACGCTTTGTTCAGGAAAGCTATAGTGTGAGAACTGCAACTTTACCGGTTCATGGAGGGACGGTCAATGGATCGGGTTCATTTGTTTTTGGCGGAGAAGCAGCGTTGGAGGCTGTCCCGGCCATGAATTACTCTTTTACAGGTTGGAGTGGAGGTGCTTCTGGCACGGATAACCCTCTGAGCCTAAGCATTTTGAGCGATGTGCTGGTTACGGCGAATTTTGGTCTCACACAAGATTGGCATCTAGTGCAGGCTTCATCCCAAGACCAAGCGAAAGGAATGGTAGATGGTGGTGGTGCTTATGCCCTTGGATCCGATGTCAAGTTTGAGGCTGTCCCGGCGGATGGGTTTGCGTTTGTACAATGGTCCGGTGATGAGATCGGATCAGCAAACCCTTTGTCTGTAACCGTGGACGGCGAAAAATCGATCCGTGCCTTGTTTGCCCCCGAGACATTTTCGGTCTCAATCATATCAGAAGGCCCTGGTTCAGTTGCAGGTGGCGGGGTCTTTCTGATGGGGGAAGAAATCACATTGACTGCATCCAGTCTCGGCCAAAGCCGTTTCTTAGGATGGGTTGGAGATATTGATTCTACCGAATCGACACTGAAGATTAACGTTGAGGAGCCCCTTGTCCTAAAAGCTATTTTTGAAGCTTCCGGAGGGGAGGCAGACATGCTGCTGATTCCCGGTGGAAAATTTATGATGGGGGATGCCCGCAAGACCGACGGACCTTTAGGCCCCATCCATGAGGTGGAAGTCAGCTCATTTTATCTAGGCAAACATGAAGTGACAAAAAAGGAGTGGATTGAGGTCTACGATTGGGCGATTCAGAATGGCTATGATTTTTCTTATGATGGATTGCAAATGGGTAGTGTGCCGGTTTCTCCTGGAGATAACTATCCCATAGTCAATGCAACTTGGTATGACATGGTTAAGTGGTGCAATGCCCGCGCGGAGAAGGAGGGCCTTACCCCTGCCTATTACAAAAGCGATTTAAAAACAGCAGTCTACCGGGTTGATAATTTGGATCTTCTGGACACATTTGTCGATTGGGATGCGGCAGGGTACCGATTGCCAACGGAGGCCCAATGGGAGTATGCTGCTCGAGGCGGATTGGAGGGTAAACTATATCCCTCTGGTGATACGTTGAATGACGGCCTTGCCAATTATGACAATAGTGTGGGCACCCTTTCGGTGGTTGGATCCTATCCCGCAAACGGATATGGTCTCCATGACATGGCGGGTAATGCATTTGAGGCCTGTTGGGACTGGTATGATAATGATTGGTATTCCAATCCGGCCGCCACAGGGAAAGATACCTATGGTCCCCAAAGTGGTGTTGATGGATTCGAGGGAACCCTGCGCATTGTCAGGGGTGGCAGCTATCGCAAGGCATTAAAATTCACAGAGGTCTCGTATCGAGGGAATTTCAACAAGACATGGAAGAATTATGTCATCAGCTTTCGACTGGCTCTGCCCAAGCTGGTTGTGGGTTCTTCTCACGATCTTTCAATACAGGTCAGTCCACCTCATGCTGGAACAGTAGGCGGAGTGGGATCCTACAGTGCAGGAGTGAACGTTCCCATTGTTGCAAAAGCTGCCCTTGGGTTCGTTTTTGTGGGATGGAAAGGTGACCTGGATGATTTGAATGCAGAGTCTTCCATTCGCATGGACGGTGCCAAGGAACTAATCGCCAATTTTATTCCTGGTCCAAGTTTGCTTGATGACGATGGAGACGGTCTGACAAACGCAGAAGAAATTGGTTATGGGCGATACGAAGTGATTCATTCCCCACTTACCTGGGATGCTGCTTCCAGTGATGCAGAGGCTCGTGGAGGACATATGGCAACCTTGGTTAATGAGGCGGAGGTAGGAGCGGTTCTTGAGGTGCTTGGCGGAGCATGGCCCGCTGAGCCGATTTGGATTGCCGGAGTTTCCTCTTCCAACAAGGACTGGGTCTGGACCACTGGGGAAACATGGTCCTACACCAATTGGGACGGAAATCCACCGGCAATATCCTCCACAGACCGTTTTCTTCGCCTTGGGGCAACCGGATTATGGGAAGTCATTTCTAATGCAGGTATCGCGTCTGGGTATCTTTGGGAAAAAGGTTACTATACGAACCCCGCAAAGAGGGACAGTGATGATGATGG
>JABJCN010000100.1 GCA_018668635.1 Opitutia bacterium | reverse complement strand
TTTCTTTACGAAATCTCGATATTGCTTCTTGGTAAATTTACTTTCGACTAATAATGCCAATGATGGATCGACGAAATTTTATTAAGAGTGCAACTGTTTGCACTGGAGCGGTTGCGGTCAATATTGGGAGGCAATTTGAAGGAGCCACTTCAAATCCTTCGGGTGTGGATGGCTACAACTACGGCCTTCCTAAATTTAAGCAGGGTTCCCGCCTTTTATTTCAAGGCGACTCCATCACAGACATGAAGTGGGGAAGGAATCAGAATGATCGCAACCACTACCTGGGTCACAGTTACGTTTATTTAATTGCCTCAAGACTGGGAGTGGATATGGCCGATCTTGGTCTTGAGTTTTTCAATCGTGGTATGAGCGGTCATACGGTTGGGAATCTCAAAGCTCGGTGGCAAAAGGATGCTATCGATATGAAACCCGATGTTCTCAGTATTCTCATAGGCGTGAACGACGTTGGTCGCAGCGGGAAAAAGGGTGTCGACTTGAAGCAATGGGAGAATGACTATCGCTTTATTCTGGATGCAAGCCGAAAGGCGAATCCGAAGTTGCGAATCGTTCTTCTTGATCCATTCGTTCTGCGGTCGGGGCGCCTCAAGAACGATGATGCTTGGAAGCAGATGAGAGGGGAAGTGGATAAACTTTGTGGCATCGTTTCCCAGTTGGTCAACGATTACAAAGCCGTCCATCTCAGGACACAGGAGGTTTTTGATGTCGCCGCCAAGTCAGTTTCTGCCGAGCAATGGATTTGGGATGGCGTTCACCCCCTGCCGCAAGGTCACGAACTTATTGCCCGCAACTGGCTAAAGGAGACAAGTTTACTTTGGAATTCATGAAAAAATGATTTTCAAGAATCTTTTGGTGGCAGAAATCTTCTTTGTAGCGATCTTGGAACTTTTTAGCCGAGCAAATCACCATACATTTTAATTCATTCCTCTTTATTGATCCGTGGTGTTCTGATTGTCGATTTAATCTGTACGGAAACGGGATTGCTTGACCCAATTTTTGCCTGAGTAGCGCTTTGTCCATACAGGGTTTCCACGATTGACCCAGAAAAACTCGCGGTTAAACATGCATTCTGGGTGATAATCGGTCATCAAGCGCGCCAGAGGTAGGATTCGAGTGTCTGTAGCTTTTTTTATGGTGGCTTCGAGAAGATATTCTTTGCCTTTGTGGAATAGAATTACCCATGCGTGACCTCCCGGGTTTCGCCCATTATGGCTCTTCATGCCTCCAACCACCCGGGCATCAAACCCCATTTCTATCATCCAGTCTGCAATTACTAGTGAATGATCCTCGCAGTCACCTCTTGTATTAAAATATGCCTCCTTAGATGTTTGCCATACTTCTCCTCGACCATATTGGTACCTGTCCCGTAGGTAGACTTTCTTTTTTGCGATGACATTAAAAGGTTCCCAGGCGTTTTCTGTCTTATAGGGTGCGTAGCCAACCAGATAGGAATTCACAAAGTGTTGCCTTCCATCGGTGCCCGAAGCTGATGCACATGCAAATCGTATCTTTTTCCAATCCAAGTATAGCAGTCCAGCATCTTTATAGTTATTGTTAACCCATTTTTCCGTTATTGGAGGAATCGATGATGGAGGCAGTAATTCCATTCGGGAGATGCCTGATACATGTTGATATGTAGGTTGCTGCTCGGTAAACTCAGACTCCTTTTCAATAAGAAAAGGAATTCCAATTAATCCGAACAGAGTTAAAAATACAAATGTAGCACAACCAAGTTTTAGAGAACCTTCACTCATTTCAGTCCAAAGGACATGACGATGGCAATAAATATGAGAATTGTTGCAGCAAGAATAGCGGCAGCAATATTCCCTTGCTTGATCTCTTCCTGAAAATCAAGTTTCTTAAAAAGTTTCTTATCGATAAAAACCAAGGCTGCAACACCAACAACCACTGATAAGCCGGCGTACACCAAGTTAACTGATAGGTTAAAAATCGTGACATATAAAAAGTCAGTTTTCATAAGTAATATTCTTTGATTTAAAATGCCTTAGTCAAGTGCTTGGTCCTCATTCATTTTTTAATTTCTAAACCTTCTGTTATATATCCATTTTATGAAAATAATTACCTGTTTTTCCTCTTTGTTTTTACTGGCTGCTTTATTCATTCAGGCCGCTTCAAAACCCAATATCCTTTTCATTTTTGCGGATGACTGGGGTTGGGGTGATCTAGGTTGCCATGGACATCCATATTTGAAGACGCCGAACATTGATCGTTTGGCCAGGGAGGGAACAGACTTTCATCGGTTTACCGTGGCTAGTGGAGTTTGCTCGCCAAGTCGAACCGCTGTCATGACTGGGCATTTTCCTTCCCGTTACAACATTGACGGTCATTTTGCTTGGGTCCCCAGTAATGCGAAGCGCAATATGCCCGACTGGTTGGATCCCAAGGCGCCTTTGATTTCCCGGTTTCTTCAACAGTCTGGATATGCAACCGCTCATTATGGGAAATGGCACTTGGCCAATGATATGATTCCTGATGCGCCCTTTCCCAGTGAGTATGGTTATGATGACTACGGGGCTTTCAATTGTTCAGGACCTCAAATGTTCGTGCATGACGATGTCAAGAGCGCCATTCCATTTATTGAAAAAAGCCATGCCCAGGGTAAACCGTTTTTTATCAACCTCTGGATGCATGAACCACACACCCCATTTCATGTAGACCCCAAGTTGCAGAAACTTTTCCCAAAGCTGGATGAGAAAAACAGCATTTACGCAGCGACTTTGTTTCACGCCGACCAACGAGTGGGCCAACTACTTGATGCGTTGGATCGTCTTGAACTGACGGACAACACGTTGGTTATTTTCAGTTCCGACAATGGCCCTGCGAGGGGCAGTCCGGACTCCAAGTTAACCTTGTCCTATGATTCAGCAACCGGTCCGGGTTACGGGATAGCTGCGGCAAAAGGAATCACAGGAGGTCGACGTGCCTTCAAGGGGGCCCTGCTTGAGGGAGGAATCGGGGTGCCTTTTATTGCTCGCTGGCCTGGAAAGGTTCTTGCAAACAAGGTGGACAAGACAGCCATTTTTTCGGCAGTGGACCTCTTGCCTACCTTTTGTGAGATTGCCGGAGTCAAATTGCCTGCATCCTACAAGCCGGATGGTGTGAGTCAGGTGAAGGCACTAAAGGGAAAGGGGAGCGCCCTTCGCGACAAACCTTTGTTCTGGAAAATCGGCGCTCCATGGCCGGCCCGCTCAACCAAACCTGATCACTGGGTTTCCTATGCAGTTGTGAAACAACAATGGAAGCTTGTTACCAATGCCAACCGCAATCATTTGGAACTCTTTGATCTGGTTGCTGATCCCTATGAGAAGAATGATCTAAAGGAAAAGAATCCCAAGGTTGTAAAGGAATTTCTGGACTTGCTTGATAAATGGCGGGGTTCACTACCAGCAAAACCGACCGGGAACGTGTTCTCAAACTTGCGGACCCGCTGATCAGATCTAATATTCAGCATAGGGATTACTTCATCATCTTGTCCAGCGTTTGAGCGATATTTTCTCCCCAGATGATGTAGCCGTTTCTATTTAGATGCACCTCGTCCCGCATGACATCGTTGCGAAGTTTGCCGTCCTGATTCATGAACTTCGCATTGATGTCCAGGTATCGAACCATTTTGCCATCATCCATCTTGGCCAGATAGGTGTTTGCACCGTTGGTTTTCTGGTTCTTGTCTGGGTCTTTGCTCGGGAAAATGGCCAGCAATAGAATCTTGGTGTCAGGCAGCATCCCCCTCAGTTTCCTGATTACGTTGGCAACGCCCAGGGCTATCTCCGCCGGGTTGTTCATGCCTGAGTTGTTTGTGCCAAGCAGTAGGATGATAACCTTTGGTGAAGTCCATTGAAGTTCTCCATTCTCCAGTCGGAATAATACATTTTCCGCCCGGTCTCCACCGATGCCGAAGTTGGCGGGTTTATACTTCCCGAAATACATATTCATAAGATCACCCGGCCAACCTGATGTGATGGAATCACCGAGAAAGCAAAGATCGAAATTGTTGGCCTTGGTTTTTTGCAGGTTGCTTTGGTGATTGTTCCAAAACCACCGGACACCTCCGGGGACCGGCTTGGTCGGGTCATTGAGGGAAGTAACGGTAATGACCGGCATCCCCTTGATCGGTGGTGCAACTAGGTCGTTCCAGACCTCGTGGGCGATTCTGCCTTTAGAGCCCGAAGGATACGGTGACAGATTTGCTCCCGGAACAATCGTGAATGAGCCCTTGCCAGGGATGACCCAACCGACGGACATGTGATCACCGCCTGTATTCTCCCTGTGGAGAGCTTCAATATAATATTTTTTTCCACCTTCGAGACGGATAGGTTTCGATTTCTGTGTTCCGTACTTGTTGAAGTTTCCGACTTCTGTCCATTCGTTGGTGTAAGCAATCAATTTCTTGTTCTTGGGGTCCGAGTCAGAGCTCAGGAAGAGCTTTGACTGGTCGTCGCTTGTTATTCCAAAGGTATATTCGCCGGACTGGTCCGGATAAATAAATCCGTGTACACGTGCACCATAGCGATCGCCGATTTCTTTTGAGCTCTCGAATGATTGGAGCACGGCGACCTTGTCCGGTTTCGATTCAGGTCGAATCGACTGGGTCCAGTCGCCTCTTGTCATTTTGGTGGAGAAAAGGGATGAGAGTAAAAATGGCAGCAGTTTGATTGCCGTCCCAATTTGCCTCCGGTGTTCACCCGGTTTTTCTTTGATGGTCATTGTTTGATGTGCGTTTTGAGAAGATGTACGCGGTGGTTTAACAGCCTTGTGGCATATGTTTTATATTCGAATTTGGTGGAAGATATCACAGGTCAATAGTGGATGTGATCAAATGATGATTATTTCAGGATGGTTTGCGTGAACCATGATAGATTCCATAAAGAATAATGGCACCGCCCAACGCTTTTTGCCAGGTCAGCGTTTCTTCAAGAAAGATCCATGCAAGAATCACTGCCCCGACAGGTTCCCCCAGCAAGGCAATTGCCACCATGCCTGCCCCCACCCACTTCAATGCCCAATTGTAACTGGTATGACCGAGTAGTTGACTGAGGAAGGCCAGTCCCAGAAAGGCCCACCATGTTTCATTGGAAAACCCCGTGGTTGCCTGACCGCTGGCTATAACTGCCATCCACAGGAAGAAGGTGGCTGATCCGTAGCAGATGGTGGCGTAAGCCAGAAGGGATAACCGGGATCTCAGATTTCGACCCAGCAAAATGTATACAGCTGCAAAAAAAGCGCCGATGGTGGCGAGAATATCTCCTTTGATAGCATTTTGGTTAAGAGAGAACCCATCACCACACAGTATGAAGGCACCCAGCAAAGCCACGAAAACAGCCAGCCAGGTGTGGGTCTTTACTTTTTCCTTGGTTACAAAGGGGGTTAACATTGCCACCCATAAGGGAATCGTATTTACGAGAACCACGCTGTTGGCAACGGAGGTATGATCCAGTGAGGAAATCCAGCATGCGAAATGCAGGGACAGAAAGAAACCGGCTAATATTCCAAATAGATGTTGACGTGGAGTAAGGAAGAAAATTTCTGATCGGGCCTTCCAAACGGCAAAGGGTAGTATGCACAAGAATGCTATACCGAGTCGATAAGCTGCTGTAACCAATGCCGGTGCATCAGCCAATCTTACGAATAGGGCACCCGTGGACACACCTGCAACTCCTATTGCCAGTACCCAGTACGGCGTTGCATTTCGGTTTCTGGAACCAGATTCAGGGGCATTCATTTTGGTGGTCAGTTCGAGTCAATGTTTTATTGCCACTGGTTGAAGAATTGATTTTATGCTTAAATGTATTGTTTGTTGGTCGGTACCTTGTTTTCCAGAATTCCCCTCCAAAGCAAAGTGAAACTTCAGGCAAGACAATTCCGACCCCTCCTCCATGCTATGGATATACTGGGTTCTTAACCTTGAATGATCCATTCCTCCTCCTGATCTTTAATGATGATTGTTGGTTCTAAGAAAAGATGAAAAGGTCCCTCTTCGTTATCAGCCTTTTACTTGCTGGAATAGTTTTCATCGCTCGAGCCGCACCAAGGCAAGAGCAGTCTTCTGGTGATTCATCTGGATTCAAGCGGCCTCAACCCAGGCATCGCATCAGTCAAAAGGTCCCCAACCCCTGGCTTGGACACGGTCATGATGATCATCCGGCCATTCTCGGGGCCACCTACCTGAAGAAACCGGATGAGATTCGCGCGATGTCCCTCAAGGGAAAGGAGGGTGCAAAGGCGCTCGGTTTTCCCAAGGGCAGCGGCCTGCGGATCGTTGCCACCGGACACAGTTGGATGAGACCCGGGTTTGGCACGCTTCCTCACATCGCCCGTGCTGCCGGACTGGAGCAGCGGCTTCGGGTCAACAGCCGTGGCGGTGAAGCCGGGGCGGCCCGCATGATGTGGGAACTGGAGAACGGGATTCTTTCCTCCAGGGGCAAGCCGAACCCCGTGTGCATGGCCGCCATCACGACCGGTCAATGGGATGTCATGATGTGGGGGTCCTACACCAATGATCGTCCGGAGTATTACTTTGGCTGGATTGATTTTTGCCTGAAGTTTAATCCGGACATGGAGTTCTATGTCTTTAATGGCTGGCCTCAGTGGTCCCATGGTTTTGGCGAAGGCGACTCGAAGCCACGTATTGAAAATTACCGCGCCCGGGCCATGGAAACGAACAGGATTGTCACGAGGAAGATAGCCGGCATTGATACGCGCCACCCGAACAAGGTTCATGTCCTGCCTACCAACGAGGCGATGCTGGCCGCGCTCGAACTGTATTTCCAGGGAAAACTGCCGGGTGTCAGGGGCCTCAATCGCAAGGTCGATGGTGAAAGTCCATCCATCTGGAGCGACGGCGGTCATTTGGACCGGGGGATGGAGTGGCTCGAGGGCTACGTATTCTATGCAACCTTGTATAAAAAGTCGCCCGAATTGATCAAGGCAAGGCCTCCGGAAAAGATTCTGCCCGCCAGTCTGGACAAAGTTTTTCGAAGGATTGCCTGGCAGGCCGTCATCAATAATCCTCTCTCGGACGTCACCGATAAGGATGGCGACGGGATTGGGGACCCGACCGAGCACGCTGAAACCCGTTGACTGTTTGCCGAGGCATTCGTTCCCGGATGAGGATATTTTCAGGTTGGCGCGTTTTCTTGTGGTATTGCCGTAACTAATTGACCGTTTTTGTCGTTTCTCTTTAGTATCCTTATTTGTGAAACTTTTTATTCAGTTGCTACTATGCCTTCTTCTGGGCATTTTCTCCATTGGGTATGCTGGTGATGAAGACAGTTTGAAACTGTATGACTGGACCAGTTCGGCGGGCAAGGTGATACAGGCTGGCTTTGTTTCCTCCACGGACGAGGCGGTCACGATCATCATGGACGGCAGGACATTCGTGGTGCAGCTTAATGGCCTAAGCCCGGAATCCCGGGCCATGGCGGCCAGACTGAACAAGAGACAGAAGGGAAAGGGCCGTAAGACGGCTCGCAAGGAAAAGAAGAAGGCCCTGGTCTCCACCACTCCATTGCCGGCCCGATCTTTCGAAGGAAGGCAACCTATTCCAGGAAGCTCGGCCTGCCGAACCGGTTCGAAGGATGCTGGCTGATCGGCGAGTATTCCAGGGGATGGGTCAAGGCCTTGAAACTGGACAACAAGGGAGGAATTGAGGAAATACGTCCGGTTCTGCCCACCCTGCGCCTCGGCAAGCCCACCAACCTCAAGGTCGGGCCCAAGGGTCGCCTGCATGTGCTCTACTACACCAAGGATGACAAGGGCACTCTCGTGCGTCTTGAGAACAAGGGAGTGACGGAGGGTGCCATTGCCCCCGGCTTGGTCATGGGGCTGGAGGGGCCGCCGAAGCAACTGAAGAAATCCAGGGAGGCCTGGGCGGGATACCAGTTGATGCGCAAGAGCGACTGCCTCAACTGCCACCAGTGGACGCGTGCCTTCGTGGCGCCGCCTTACTTTCAAATTGCCGAACGTTACAAGGCGGATCCCACCGCCGCCGAAACCTTGACCCAGAAGGTACTGAAGGGCGGCGTCGGCGTATGGGGGCAAATCCCCATGCTGCCCCATCCCCAGCACAGTGCCAAGGATGCCCGAACCATGGTGAATACCATTTTATACCTTGATGAATTGGATTCAAGAAAGTGATGTGGACTCTGTATGTGAATTACCTGGGTGATTGAACTGATGATTATAGGTAGCTTAAATCGGTTCGACCGTGATTACGATGGACTTTGATGTGGGTGTGTTGCTGATGCGGGCCGTGCTGTTTAAGGGCACAAGTACGTTGGTTTCGGGGAAATATGCGGCGGCGCATCTACGTGGAATGTCATAGGGGATGACGAGGAAAAGGCATGCTTCACGCCGTTCACCCTCCCAGTGGCTAACCAGATTGACGGGTTGCTCTGCTTTCAGATTACGTTCGGCCATGTCTTCCGTATTGAGGAAGACCACCCTTCGTTCATTGCGGATACCGCGATAGCGGTCATCCATGCCATAGATGGTGGTGTTGAACTGGTCGTGGCTGCGGATTGTCATCAGTACCAGCTGGTCATCCGCAAGCTGGATAGGTTCCAGGGGATTAATGCTGAACGGTGCCTTCCCTTCATTGGCAAAGCGGCGTTCCTTGGCCGGGTTCGGCAAATAAAATCCTCCGGGTTCAAGGACCCGTTCCTCAAAGTTTTTAAATCCAGGGACTGTTTTCCCTATCCTGGTGCGAACTTTTTGATAGTTCCCGATGAATTCCTTCCATGGCACACGACTCTTTTGACCCAGGACGGCATCCGCGAGGCCAGCCACGATGTCTGGTTCGCTACGGACGTTGCTTGAAATGGGGGGCAGTTTGCCTCTTGAGGCGTGCACGATGCCCATCGAGTTCTCCACGGTCACGAACTGGTCCCGGTCTTTTTCGCTGCGACCAAGGCAGGGCAGAATGAGTGCCTGCTCTCCGGTGACCATGTGGCTTCGGTTCAGTTTAGTGGAAACCTGTACGGTCAACCGGCAGAGCTGCAACCCTTCTGCCACCACCTTGACATCCGGTGTGGCGGAAAGGAAGTTGCCGCCCAAACTGACAAAGACCTTGGCCTCGCCGTCCCGCATGGATCGGATTGACTTGACGACATCCAGTCCCGGTTTGCGTGGGGGGTCGAAATCGAACTCACCTGCAAGGGCATCAAGGAATTCAGGAGGTGCATTGGTGACAATGCCCATGGATCGGTCACCCTGCACGTTGCTGTGCCCACGCACTGGGCACAGACCTGCACCGGTTTTGCCCACGTTACCGCAAAGGAGGTGGAGGTTGACGATTTCCTGGATGCAGGCAACCGCAGTGGTGTGCTGGGTCAGTCCCATAGCCCAACATGAAATGACGGCCCCGGCTACCCCGTAGGTCTTTGCTGCGGCCTCGATTTCTTCCTTCTGAAGGCCGCTTTGTTCCGTGATATCCGTCCATGTCACCTGACTGAGGCTCTCCTTCCACTGCTCGAACCCCGTGGTGTGTTTCTGAATAAATTCATGGTCCAGTACTGTGCCCGGATTCTTGTCCTCCTCCTTGAGGAGTGCCTTTTGCATACCCTTGAGCATGGCCATGTCCCCATTGATTCGGACCTGCAGGTACTGTTCCGAAAGGGGGGTGGCCATCCCCAGCATGCCTTGAGCCTCCTGTGGGTGTGCAAATCCAAGAAGACCGGCTTCCTTGAGCGGGTTTACTGCCACGATGCGGCAGCCATTACGCTGAGCCGCCTGAAGGGAACTGAGCATTCGCGGGTGATTGGTGCCAGGGTTCTGTCCGAAGATAAAGATCGCATCCGCTTTTTCAAAGTCATCCAGATTCACGGTGCCTTTACCAATGCCCAGTGTCGGCTTCAGGGCCGCACCGCTGGACTCGTGGCACATGTTGGAGCAGTCCGGCAGGTTGTTGGTGCCATACTGCCGAGCAAAAAGTTGATAAAGGTAGGCGGCTTCATTGACCGTTCGTCCGGATGTGTAAAAGATCGCCTCGTCAGGGGAATCGAGGGTGTTGAGTTCTTCGGCGATGAGAGAGAAGGCATCCTCCCATGCAATCGGTTCATAATGTGTGCACCCCTTGCGCAGAACCATGGGTTCGGTGAGTCGCCCCTGCAGTTCATGCCAGTGGTCCGTCTTGTTTGCCAATTCCTGCACCGAATACTTTTTGAAGAACGCAGCATCACAACGGTTCTTGTTTGCTGCCTCAGAGGCAAGGGCCTTTGCTCCATTTTCACAGAACTCAGTGGTCGTGCGCTTGTCATCGGGATCCGGCCAGGCGCAACTTGGGCAATCAAAACCATCCTTCTGGTTCAAGCCTAACCAAGAGGAGAGGGCCCGTCCAGGTGTGGATTCACGCAGGGCATGTTTCATCGAGACCGTGACCGCCTTTAAGCCTGCCGCCGACTTGGCGGGCTTGCCGCGTCGGAGCTCGCTCAACTTCTCGGGATTTTCAGCCGCCACATTGCTTTCATTTTCCTCCATGTCCGCATATCTTTTTAAAATTGTTTCCGGATTCAATCCTCAACTGACAGGGGAGTTATTTGAATTTTATTAAGTTCATTGTAGATGAAATCTATATTTACCCGGGACTCTCAAACTATTTAGCTGGAGATTGGTTTTTATTTTGTATCAACATCGGGACTGTGTATGTGTTTGATTCATGATTGATTCGCTTGAGAAACTGAGGGTTATTCCCGTGGTTGCACTGGAGGATGCAGATAAGGCCGAGCCGCTGGCAGATGCCCTGTGTGCCGGCGGACTTCCGTGTGCGGAAATCACCTTGCGAACAGAGACTGCCCTTAAATCAATCCGTGCCTTGTCAGGTCGTGCCGACCTTTTGCTGGGAGCGGGGACGGTTCATGGTAGTGAGCAGGCGAGGGCTGCGGTGGATGCCGGTGCCCGTTTCATCGTGACACCCGGGTTTAATCCCAAGACGGTGGCATGGTGCCTTGATAATGAAGTACCTGTTTTTCCTGGCACCTCCAGTCCCACCGATTTGGAGATGGCATTGGATTTTGGGCTAAAAGTAGTGAAGTTTTTCCCTGCGGAGGCCATTGGTGGCGTGAAGACCCTCAAGGCATTTGCAGGTCCCTATGGGGCACTTCGGTTCATACCCACCGGAGGGATTAGTCCCCGCAATCTTCCCGATTACCTGGTGCTTCCCCAGGTTGTTGCCTGTGGTGGTAGTTGGATGGTGACGCAGGACCTAATTAATGGTTATCTCTTTGCAGAGGTGACTCGATTGGCTTCTGAGGCAGTATCCTTCGCCAAATAGTGATCTTTTTCCCAACTGAGTATGCTTGGGGGGGGTAGCATCCCCTTTCAAAATATGATTGGGAAGTCAGGCCACTATTTCATGGATGACGTTTCCAAAAACATCGGTAAGGCGAACGTCCTGACTATTTTGACGATATGTTAGCTTCAGGTGGTCAATGCCAAGCAGGTGTAGGATCGTGGCGTGGATGTCATGAATGTGGACTGGGTTCACGATCGCATTCATTCCGAGCTCGTCAGTCGCTCCATAACTCACCCCCTTCTTAAGCCCTCCGCCTGCCATCCAAAGTGTAAACCCCCTATGATGATGGCCGCGTCCCATCTTTGTTTCGCGATTTGCCTCCTCGAATGGGGTTCGTCCAAATTCCGTGGCCCAAATAACGAGAGTTTCATCCAACATGCCACGGGCCTTGAGGTCCGTAATGAGAGCGGTGATACCTTGGTCGGTCCGGGCGGCATTGGACCGGTGATTCCCGATCAAGCCCCCCCGGTTGCCATGGGCATCCCACAATCGCCCCTTTGCCCCGTCCATGATTTCCACGAAGCGCACACCGTTCTCGACCAACCTGCGAGCGGTCAGGCAGTGCTTTGAAAATTGGTTTTTGCCATAGAGTTGATGCATGCTCTTCGGTTCACGTGAAAGATCGAATACCTCGGTAGCGCTATTCTGCATTCGGAAGGCCATCTCAAAAGCCTCGATACGACCGTTGAGATCTGATTGCGAGGGATGCCGATCGCGGTGTAAACGATTCAATTGATTGAGCGCATCGAGATATTTTCGTTGCTGCTCGATTTTCAGGTTGGGCCTTGGCACCAGGTTTGGGAATGGCGTCTTACCGGTAGCCACTTTGGCCACAGCTGCCTGATGCCGCCCGGGCAACATTCCTTGCTGAAACACCTCATCGCCCGAGGTGCTTACCCCGTCCTTCATCACGACATAGGCCGGAAGGTCGGTCTGTTCACTACCCAGACCGTAGGTGACCCATGATCCCATACTCGGGAAACCAGCTTGCTGGTGGCCGGTATGCCAAATCATTTCACCCACCGAATGAATTGCCGAGTCTGTTCGAACGCTCTTAAGGAAAGTGATTTCGTCGACCACTGTGGACAACCTTGGGAAAATTTCACTAACCCAAGCCCCGGATTGGCCGTGCTGCTGAAACTCAAAGACCGGAGGCAGAATCTGACAATTCTCGACGGTCTTTTCGGGATTAAAGCCCTGAAGGTCCTTCTTGCTGAAGATCTGTGAGGCTTTCCTGCCTGCCCATTTCCTCAACTGCGGCTTGTGGTCGAAGGTCTCAAGATGACTGGTTCCACCGCACATGAAAAGCATGATAACGTTCTTCGCTCGAGGCTGGTGATGGGATAACGGTGACCTATCTCCGCCGCCTGATGTATTAGCCAGTAGTTCATTGAGAACCAATCCGCCGAGACTCAAATGTCCCAGAAACTGACGGCGATCAATATGCAGTTCTGACCTCATCAGTTCACGAAAATCAATTCATTCAAGCCCAGTACCATATGGCAGTAATGTCGAAGCGGGTCTGCATTTTTATTTCCCAGAAGCTCCCTGCCAATCTCGAGTTCTTCCAGACGCGGAGGACGCGAAAGGGCTAATAGGTACAAGTGATTTACCAGAGCGGTTGATTCATCGTCGACCTCTGTCCGTAGGCGCTTGGCCAAATGTCCGGCCAGTTCCCATACAAACGGGGCGTTCATGGCAAAAAGGGCCCCATTGGGTGTAACTCCGGTGGTGCGGGCTCCTACGCTTCGAGAATAATCAGGAGGATCGAAGAGGCTCAATGTCGGGTGTTTGGCCGATCGATGAGCCTGAAGGTAGATGGACCGGCGCCAACTCTTCGGTTCATCCCTAACTTCCTTGCGGGCATGCCCGATGGAGATACTGGGGCCATACATCTGGGTTTTCAATACACCTGCAGTGGCCAGCAGGGTATCCCTTACGGCTTCTGCTTCCAAGCGACTGGGACGCCAGTGCCAGAGTAGCCTGTTGTTTGCATCCACTTTCATGGGGACGGTATCCGTGGAGCCGGATTGCCGATAGACCGCACTCTTGAGGATCAGTCGATGAATAGGCTTGAGTCTCCATTCTTCAGCAATTAGCTCACGGGCAAGGTAATCCAGTAGCAGTGGATGTGAGGGAGGTTCTCCCAGTTTACCGAACTCATTGGGCGTCTTGACCAAGCCCTGGCCGAAGTGGTGATGCCACAGGCGGTTCACTATGACCCGCGCCAACAGTTCGCCTGCGCCATATTCGGTATCGGTTAGCCAATCACCCAATGCCACCAGTTCGTTCTCGTCTGACCGCTTCCAATTTGAATGTTCCCTGCGCGACAGCACCCGAAGAAAGCCAGATTGCACAGTCTGACTGGGCATGCGCCAGTTACCTTGCCGCAACACCCGAGGTTCCTTGATTTCGATAGGTATCGATTTACGCGAAGCCTTTGGTGCCTCATTGACCTGATCCCAAAAAATTGCGGTGAATTGATAGTATTCCTCCGAGGTCATAGGGTCGACCGGATGATCATGGCAGCGGGCACAGCCAAAGCTGATTCCGAGGAAGGCCGTACCTGTCGTGGCCACCATGTCATCCAGTCTATGGAACTGCTTGTCGTTCGGGTTGGAATTATTCTGCAGTCGAGTGCCAAGATGAATAAACTGCCCCAGTTCCTTGTACTTGTGATCCGGGGCAAAATGCAAACGCGCGAATTGGTCAAACGGGAGGTCCTCGTTCAACGCCCGGATCACTGCATCGCGAAAACGCCAGGCATTGGATCGAGGCTTGTCCTCGTTTACCGTCAAGTGCCCTGTACTTTCGCCAAAGCGCACTACATCCATCCAGTGCCGCCCCCAACGTTCACCGTAAGCGGGCTTCTCGAGCAACCTCTCAACCAGTCGGTCGTAGGCTCTTGCACCTTTATCGGCAAGGAATACCTCGATCTCCTTCAGGGTCGGTGGCAAGCCGGAGAGCCCCAAACTTAGTCGCCTTATCAGGGTATGCGGGTCGGCTTCCGGTTGAGGGGAAAGCTTATTATCCCGGAGCTTGGATAGTATGAAGCCATCTATGGCTGTCTTAGCCCATGGGTCTTTGACTTCTTTAGGAATGGTGCCTTTAGCTAATTTTTTGAAACACCAGTCCGGAGAATCCGCACCATAGGAGGTGATTGTAGCCCATAGACAGGAAATTACAAACAGGTAAAGACGACTGTGCATACTAGTGAATGAACCCTAATAGCCTGACTTTGCCGATTTTGTCATTCGCTATTCTTCGCCTTTAACTTCAGGCTTGGTTGGTGAACCTTTGGATTACTACTTTACCACATGCATGACACCACGCATGATGATGGCGTGCCCTGGAAAAGTGCAGATATAAGGATAGTCACCGGGAGAGGGGGCTGTAAACTTCAATTGCTCCTCCTTGTCATGCTCCAGTAGTTTTGTTCCCCACAGGATTAGATCCGTGTCCGGACGGTATTGCTTGGCAAAGCCTTCAGCTCCCATTAAAAGGGCCAAATTAGCAACCTTGTCAGCAGACCCCGGCTTAACAATAAAGAGATTGTGTGAGGGAATATCATTATTCCTAAAGGTGAGGGTGACATTTTGGCCCTCACGAACTGTGAATTCCTTGGTGTCATAGAGTAGCTTTTCCTTGATGCAGGAGATGGTGATTTCTGCATTCTCTCCTTCTGGAGGTCGTGAAGTATCTTTGTGCCCGGCCCCGGCGACCTGCATGTCCAGGGAATAGAAACCTGTGCGGGCAGTTACGAATAGGGTTTTTCCATCTTTACCACCAAAGCATATATTGGATGGTTTTTCAGGGAACTGGATATCAGCAATTTTTTTCCCCGAAGGATTAAAGACCTGTACGGTCCCCCATGTGAGATAGAGGTTGCCTTTGTTGTCAAGGGTCATGCCGTCGGAACCGACCTTGGCGAAAAGTTTCTTATTGGAGAGGGTTCCCTCGTCAGTACTTTCAATCGAGTAGGAGTATGTCTGCTGGGCGGATGGGTCGGCAACATACAGGGTTTTGCCATCCGGTGTCCCAATCACTCCGTTCGGCCTTTTCAGGTCATTTGCAACGCGATAGACGGAATCATGGTAAGGGGTTATGAAGTATAGATGTTCCCCGTCCTGGGAGTGTTCCTTGCGTCCATAATTTGGATCACTGAAGTAAATTCCGCCTTCGGGGTGTATCCATAGATCATTGGGCTTGTTAAAAGGTTTTCCTTCATATTGGTCTGCAAGAGGTTCTTTCTCCCCTCCGTCATCTGCGTAGAGCGACATTACTTTTCGCTTTTCACCCTGACATACATAGAGGTCACCCTCCTTTGAAAAATAAAGGCCATTTGCGCCGCCGGAGTTCTCAAGGAAGGTGGAGAGTTTTCCCGCGGTTATATCCCACTTATGAATACGATTGTTTGGTATATCGGTAAAGAAGACATTGCCATTTTGATCAACCGCCGGACCTTCCGTAAATTTGAAGCCTCCTGCGAGTTTTTTTGGTTTGGCTCCCTCGGCTATAAGATTTGGGTTGGCCGAATATAGAGGGAGATTTGAAATGACCAGTGATACAAAAGTCAGGAGCGTTTTCACGATTGATACGAATACTTTTTGAAAATATGGGCGGGGACATGACAGTCCCCGCCCACGATTAAAATATTATACTCTTTTGTTCTAGATTTTATCCTTCCAGAATACCTTTACGGTCTGGGCTGCAATCTTGGCGTGGACGACCGGTGAGTTAAGCACTGTCTCCAATAGTTTTTTATCAATAACATTGTGTTGTTGATGAATCCATAGTGCCTCAAGAATATGGTGGGCATGATCCTTGTTGCTGGGATCCCATTGCTTTAGCCATTTCTTTGTGGCCGCAATGACTTCAGCAGTGTTGCGCTCGCTCAATTCGATCCGGGCGCGATGGCGGATGATATTGGTTTTGTTCTTGAGGTGATCAAGGAGTTTTTCAATTGGTTCGCCATCAATCTTGACATGTGGCATCAGGTCACGACCCTCGGCTGTTACGCGGTAGACACGTCCATGGGTCTTGTTACGATTTGGGTCACGAACATTGTGTTGCATGTGGCCCACGATGACGTTCTGCCAGTCAGCGACATACAGTGCCCCATCATCACCGATCTCGGTGTCGGTGGGGCGAAAATTACGGTCTTTTTTCGAAACGAGGAGATCCTCTATAGCTGTACCCTTCCGGTTCCCATTGCCATCATCAGAAAGCGTATACTGCTTGAGACCAAGGAATCCAATGGAGTTGCAGATAATAAAGTTTCCGTTGTTTCGGTCTGGAAAGTGTGCGCTGGAGAGGACGCTGCTTGAGGGGACAGGTCGTACCGTTTTATTCAGCAGGGATTGCATCTTGAATCCACCCTTGCCATCCGGGCGAACCTGATAAGCGCGGCCACCCGTTCCGTCAGTGGCGTAATGGTAACCCCAGTAGTCAAAGCTTATGCCATGTGGGTTTGGACTATTGTTGGCATGAAATGCATATTCGGATGTCCGGGGATTGAAGCGGTACATAGCGCTGTTTCCATGCTTCTGAGGGCCTTTCCAAGGGGTTTCTACATTCGATACATGAAAGACTCCCCGTTGATAGTAAATATTGCCTCCAGGGCCAAATATAAGATTGTTGGCTGTGTGGTGGGTATCTGCAGAGTCAATACCATGAAGCAGTCGAATGCGAACATCTGCGACATCGTCACCATCGGTGTCCTTCAGGTAGATTAAATCAGGGGCTGAGGCAACAATTACACCACCATTCCAGAATTCAAAGCCGGTTGGGTTATGAACCTTGGCGAAGGTGATTGCCTTATCGGCAACGCCATCCCGGTTTTCATCCGGTAGAATAACCAGGGCGTCATTCATTTCCTTGAGTGGTTCCCACTTTGGATAAGTTGGCCATGCGGCAACCCAAAGGCGACCTTTTGTATCAACAGCCATTTGAACCGGGTTTGCAATCTCGGGGAACATTGTTTCCGACGCAAATACGTTGGCCTTTAATCCTTGGCCAAGTTCCAGTTGAGCAACAGTTTCCTCCGGGGTCATGTACTGGATAGTACCTTCCTTCGAAGCATTACTACTTCTAGATTTACCACCCACATTCGACTTTACCTTCACAGGGGGAGGGACGTTGGAGTCATCTGCCTTGGTCGTTTTCCCTTTGGCGGCAGCGTGAACAACCTTGTCCCGGTTGGCTGTCATGACATCGATCATACTGAGCTCGTGCCAGAGTACATCCTTGTTGGATTGCCCCTCTACAAAACGCAGACCTGAACGGCCACCCCACACATCATTGCCATCTGTTGCCCTGTATCGATTGAACCAGTGCCAGTTTTTGTCGAGAACTGCTGCATTGATTTTATCCAGATGCTTGGACTTAACCGGTGCATCCTTCCCGAAAAGGGATTTGAAAATGAACTGGGATAGAATCTTATTCCCCTCGTTTGAAAGGAATATCCCATTGTTGGTCAGCGGGTTCTTGGCGTTGGCAAAAAGTTGCTGGCTTGCACTGAAGAGATTCACAAATTCAACCTTTTTCTCTTTCGCGACATCCGCGGTTACTTTCGTTATTTGTTCAAGTCGACCGTTTTGATCCTTACCATTTGGGAAATTAGGGGACTTTAAGTCCTCATGTGCAATCGGGCTGAACAGTACGATGGTTGGGGCACTTTTTCCGTTATATTTTTTTGTGCGGGTATCATCGATCCACTTGCTCAATGCGTTCTTGTAGTTGCCTGGGTTGTTGTCCCATGCGGCATTTGAACCGAAGAAGGTGAGGATTACATCAGCCTTTGAAATTTCCAGATAGGTGTGAGGGTCAATGAAGCCACGGTTACGAGGGCGGTTGTCAACCCTGTCACCACTGAAGCCGTGGTTGCGGAACACCAGTTCCTGACCGGTGAAAGCAGCTTGGGCATAAGTTTCCAGCCAACCGTGGTGCTGCATGCGTTCGGCGAGTGTATTTCCGAGTATGACGACGTGCGCACCTTTTTTTAGTTCAAGAGCCTGGGCATTGCCTAGGATTCCAGCAAGGGAAAGTGAGGTGAGCAGTAGCCATTTGTAGGCTTTGGGCATTTTCATATGTTATTTACAGTACGGATTCAGTTGCTTGTAGAAATTTAATGGCTTGGAAATAAGAAATTGGGAAGTTTGGGTTGCGTCTTGAAATGGAACCGGGCGTCTGTGGCAAACTTTTTTAACGAATAGCCTATTGTATAAGGCGGTTTTCAACAAGTTTCTTTCGGATGGTTACCCGGGTCGGTTTTTCTCCAATGATATAAAATGATAGGAAGACCCCAGTCTTTTCATCTGAAATTTTCCACAAATGACCAACAAAGCTCATTGGTTCCCGGTGATCTCGATGACGCAGGATGGATTTTTGTAGGGGTTTTCCATCAAATCCAATCCATTCAAGCACAAGTGTACGCCCTGACACATTATGGAAATAGACGGGCATTGTCTTTCGCGATGAAACTGATTTTCTTGTTCCCGGAGCGTTCCTGGGGAGTGGTTCTGCATCAATCGAACCTTTTGGTGCCAAACTTACAAGGCCACGCTCAAAGTCATCGTGCCATTTAATCAATCTCACAGGCCACGTGAACGTCGGTGACTTGGTGTGATCGTATCCAGCCAAGTGGGGAGGAGACGTTTTGCGCAAAGATGGCTTTACATATCTCCATTCACTGTTGCCATATGTTTCGAGTATTAACTCACACAACCCGGGGTCGTATTTCAGAAGTTCTTTCCGTGTGTCTATGCTTCCGTGGTCATGGTCGTTGGAACGATTGGTGTCGAACCATGACTGAACCCCCTCGGCAAAGTATTCATGGTGATTGGATGCTGCGTAGGTGCCTTTCCAGAGTCCTTCCTTGGTCGCCTTGTTGTATTGTTTCTTGAGTCGGTCATCAAAAGTCTCGTCAAGGCTGTTCATCCCCATGATGTGTACGGCATGGGCAAACTCATGAATGAAGATGCTTTCGGTCGAGTAGGGGTCTCCTTCCAGTCCAAGGATGTTTTCCACTCCACAGCTGACACAGGGTCGTTTGCTTTTGGGGTCTGCCCCGAGTCCGCGGGCTCGTTTGTCCCAGTAGATTGCAGGTTTTAGATGAGCATGCTCAGGAACGTTTGTAGTGAACTCATCCGTTGCCATGATTGAGAATCGCACCTTGTTCCTGGCCATTTCCTCGAGGACTTCACTACGATGCCCAAGCATCTGATCCAGAAGATGAGCCGCCTCCAGCATGGCAAAATCGGAAACCTTTCCGGATGCGACCACGGGGAAACCATGCACCTTGATCTGCTTCTTGTAATGGGAGGTGTCGAGTCCTATCGATTCACTCAAGTTTTGCCTGACAGGATTGACCTTGTAGGTGCCCTGTAGGACAACTGCAAAGAGCAACCCAAACACTATATAGAGCGACTTCATGCCTGTCTCAAGTCTCAAGCCTTACTTGCTGATGACCCAGATATTTCGGAACTGCAGTGGGTTTCCGTGCCCTTGGAATCTTATTTGCCCAGGTGTTCCCTCGGGATCCTTGCGCGAACCGCCGGTTTTGCCATTGATATCGAGATCATCATGTATCACCACACCGTTGTGACGGAAGGTCATACGGGCATTCTTTGTTTTCTTTCCGCCTTCTGCAACAGCATTGGTGAAGTCGACGTCGTAGGTTTGCCACTGCAGGGGAGGCAGACACATATTTACCAGCGAGTTGGCTTTTTTATATACACCACCACATTCATTGTCCAGACCTTCCAATCCGAAGGAGTCAAGAATCTGCACTTCATACATGTCGACCTGATAAAAACCACTGTTGCCACGGCCTTGTCCCCGGGCATCCGGGCGATAGGGGAGCATGAACTCCACGTGCATTTGGTAATTGCTGAGCTTGTCAACGGTACGAATGTCACGCCCATCTGTATTGAGTAGTTTTGTCTTCTCATCCAGACGACCGCCCTGGAATGCTGCCTTGCTGGTCCCGTCAAAGAGAACCTTCGCGTCTTTGGGTGGTTTCATCCCAAGGGTTGGACTGGTGCGAATGACCCGACGCAGTTCAAAGGATTTGCCATCGTCGGTCTTGCCTTGGAGTGCGCCCTCGGAGATTACACCTGAATAAGCCTTGTTTCCATTGGGCGGGTTCTTCCGGGTTGCTGAAAACCTTGCCGGATCCTCCTGCAGGTATCCTTTGCCTTTTCCGTTTGTTGAGTGGAAGAGAAGTCCTCCATCTTTCTTTGAGCCATCAAGGAGAATCTTGTTCTTGCCGTCCCAACCGGCACCCGGGAGTCCCCCGGGGAGCATGACTGCCTGATAGTTGTCCCCGCCAAGGGCGATGACTTGTGCGCCAATTTTACCGCCTCCATTTATTTGACCGAGGTATTCACCCTGAATCTTTACGCTTACTGGAATGTTTGCAGCGTCAAGGCTGGTCCATACTGGGGTGTTCTTCTTTGCGGCATGAAGTCCGGATGCTGCGAGGAGCGAAGTTAACAGAAGAGTCAGGATGCTTTTCATTTTCATAATTAGATCAATTGTTTGGGATGTTCCAATGTATTATAAATCTTTATTTTGTAAGTCCCGCGTCCAGGAGGAATGCCAGTCATGCGTTGCCCAATTGTCGCGGGTTGCATAAGAGCGAATAACCAATTGATCAGGTTTTGCCCCCGGGTGATCCAAAAATTCCACGTAGAGAAACCCATGGTTAATACCCACGCCCTTGCCCGGATTGCGCTTGTCGATCTTGGCTGCGCCTGAATCGTCGGGGTTGAAAATGTCCAGTCCATCCTCCAGTTTTCCGCCAAATTTTTTACCGTCCCAACGGTTGCGACTGGGAGGTGATCCATGCGTGTGGCCATGAAAAAGTGCCACAACGTTATAGTTGGAAAGGATTGCCCAGAAGGCATCAAGGTCTTCTTTGGGCCAATCATATTCAGGACCAAAAGGGTGTAGGTGAAAGGATAGGATGACGGGGTTTCCGGAATCACCGACACATTGCTTTAGGTCATTCTTCAGGAACTCCAGACTTGAACGCGGTGCATAATGATGGCCTTCTCTACGTTTTTCCCCTTTTCCTGCAAACATACCCAGGTTCACGAGGTGCAGGGGACCCCAGTCCCATGAGTAGTGCAATCCGTTGGGTGAGATGTTGCTAATTTGTGGTCTCCTGGGGGTTCGCCGGATGATTTCCTCAATGATGAAGGTGTCACCCTGGGGACCATCATGATTTCCATGAAGTTCATAGACCGGGTAGTGGATTTTTCCATCCCCACCTTTCAGTCCATAGTCCTTGAGAAACCTTGCCCATTCAAATTCCTGCATAGCAGGGTAGGGGCCACCTGACTTATCGGCACTATCGATCAGGTCACCGGTTACGATCATGCCGAGTATATCCTTTGAGACCGAGCCTCCTCCCATTTTTTCGGGGATTTTTGTCTCCGGGAATTGGTTGATAATCTTTATAAACCTTGAGTTGGCCTCTTCGGAGAAAGGATCCAGTTTCTTGGGTTCCATGGATTTCTCCGCGAGATACTGGGGGTCACCTGAAACGATAAAGGCGTGGCGTTCTGTTTTTGCGACTTTCGTCCCTGATTGGGGCCCGTTCCCAGGCTTTAGGGTTTCACAACCACCGAGCAGTAGTCCGATACTTAAACAGATCAGCCTGCACCTCCTTTGTCTGGAATTCCAGTATCTGTGGGTGTCAGGCATGGTTACTTGGAAATCAATGAAATGGATTCGTGGAAGGATATCACCCTACCAGTCGTCAGTCCGGAATGGTGATGCTGGAATCCCCTCTCGATTGTAAAGGTTGGCTCCAATCGGATTTGCCGAGTAAGCGTACCGAACTGCAACTGGATTGGGTACCTCCGGATGAGATACGACGACCGAGTTTTCTTGGATCAAGGCATTGGCCCAGTACCAAACCTTATCTTTTCCTGCGATGGAAAAACGCTCAAGTTTGCCTTCGATTACAATCTCCTCGGTCGGCTTGAGTCCCTCCTTTTTCCCGATGATCAGTCCGCTCCCGACGTGGTCGAAATTGATCAATACTTTCCCTTTCTCAACCTTGTGGTTCTGGTACAGGGGGCCACAGGGAACGATTTCTTTTCCATAGTCCCTGGAGAGTGCCCATTGGGCAAGGCGGGCACCGACATCCTGTTTGTTTTTCGGGTGTATATCGCCGGTTTCTCCTATGTCGATGATCACTGCCATGCCGGTACCCGGAATATCCTGTGCATTGCGTTGTGCATCGCGAACACGGGCATAACCGTCTCCACCGGAGGGTATCTTCCTGTCCGTGGTGAAGTTGGCAAGCTGGACCCAGTAAAACGAGAGGTCATCCTGGCTAAATGCTTCACGCCAGCCCCGCACAAGACCATGCTTCTTGTGGTAATAGCTTTTCCCTTCACTGCCGTTGGATTCTCCCTGATACCATATGGCGCCCTTGACTGCAAAGGGTACCAATGGATGAATCATTCCACGGTAGAGTCGCGTTGAGCTTTGGTGGCTGTTGCCCAGGTTTATATTCGCTGCAACGGGTTGTTTGGGAGGGAAGTTACCGGTCTTGACTGCCTTCTCGGCCTCCTCCACCCAATTGCGCATGGCCTCAATACCCGCCATGTGTCTGGCCCGGCCTTTTTTTGTAGCGGGGTCGACGGACTCAATCAAGTCCAGGGTACTTTTGGCAAAGGCTTGTTCCTTAATTAATTCAAACCCCTCCATGGGAATCCATGGCTCGATGCGGGTTCCGCCCCACGATGAGTTGATCAGCCCGATGGGTACCTTCAACTCTTTATGGAGACGTCTACCAAAATAATAACCGACAGCAGTAAAGTTTCCAGCTGTCTGCGGATTACAGACCTGCCAACTGGCGTTGAATGTTTTCTCGCGTCGGTCGCTGGGGACCTGAGGTACCTTGATATGCCTTATTGCAGGATAATTGGCATCGGCCGCTTCCTCCTGTGGATTTGCCGAACCGCGAACCGTCCATGCCATGTTGGATTGGCCACTGCATATCCAGACCTCTCCAATAAGGACGTCTTTGAATGTTCGTTCATTGACACGAAGGTCCTGACCTTTGGCATTGGCCTTCAAGGCATCAAGCTTGATCATCCAGTTTCCATTTTTGTCAGCCTTTGTTGACTTGGTTTGTCCGTCAAAGGTGACCTTTATCGTTTCTTCCGGATCGCTTGATCCCCAAACCGGTACAGGTTCACCTTGCTGAAGAACCATGTGGTTGCCAAAGACGGCTGAAAGCTTGATTCCGCCACAAAGTGTGGCAGAGGAAAGGAGAAGTACGGTGACGATCAGATGATGGGATGTTTTTTTCATGGTTTTGTAAATTTACAGCCCTCCTCCCACAACTATCTTGCACACCTCATTCAAAATCAGGTCTTTTTGTCCCGGTTATGCTGGTAACGCATCTGTAGAAGTTCAATGACGAGAGCAAATCCCATGGGCAGATATATATAAGCTTTTGCAACATGCTGGTGCATCCCCTCGAGAAAGATGGTTACTCCAATTGTGACCAGGAATGACAGGGCAAGTATCTTGAGGGCTGGATTTGCAAGAATAAAGTCCCCGATGGGCTTGGCAAAGGCCAGAATTCCTGCAAATGAAATCAGGACAGCAGTAACAATTATCCACATCTGGTCGGTTAAGCCAACTGCAGTGATCACTGAATCAACTGAAAAGATTATATCAATCAAAACGATCTGTACGATGGCGCTGGAATAAACATTTCTGCCCTTGTAACCATGTTGACCATCCTTTTTCTCAACGGTTTCATGGATTTCCTTGACCGCCTTCCAAAGCAGGAAGAGTCCCCCGGCCATTAGGATTAGGTCTTTTGGCGATATTTTAGCCAGCAAATGAAGAAATCGTCCCGCATTTTCCGCATCATCCATTTGAGGCCAGATCGGACTTTGCAGCTTGATAAGAAAGACCGCCAGCGACACCATGATGACCCTTGCGCCAAGGGCCAGAATCAGACCGATCATGCGCGCTGAATTTTGCTGCTTCTCGGGTAACCGGGCAACGATGATTGCGATGACGAGGATGTTATCCACTCCCAGGACTAGTTCCAGTCCGATGAGAAGGAAAAGTAGTGCGATGGCATCTGCAGTTATATCCATTTGGAATTTTAGAGGAATGAAAATCCGGGATACGGCAAGGATCAATTTTTCATTTTTTTCTAATAAATTACTCTTTACCCGTGTCTTGCTTTTGTTGACCTTTATTTTAATCAGGCAACACAACTTAATCTCAGTCGTCATGAATAAACACTATTTTCTTTTTTGGCTTACTATTTTCGCTAATGGCGTTCTTGCTCGCGACATTCAATACGTCGAGAAATTCAGCCTCGCCGATGAACGTGCCAATGCTCTCGAGGAACTCATTCCCGGCACACGTGATTATTACTACTATCATGCCCTGGATGCTCAGAATCGTGGAGACTTGCAGGCGCTGGATGGAATTCTCAAGGCGTGGATTGCCCGATACAAGGTGACGGGAAGGGTGAAGGAAATTCAGAACCGTCAGGCTCTGCTTGATTACCAGGAGAATCCGGAGAAGAGTCTCCAGCATATCAGGAATGAGCTAAATATTCGTTTCAATCATTCCCGGAAGGTTGAAGGTCGAAAGCCGTCACACCCGACAAAGGTTGATCCCAAGCAGATCTCACGTGAAGCCTTCCTCCAGCGTGCCCTGCGCAACAACACGGTATCCGGCGTGGAACCGGGTAGTGTATGGAAGCTTGATTCCTCTGGTTTCAACCCTGACCGGTTAAGGCATTACCTGTCGCAATTGCGTCGTCCAGATATCCCGGGTCTGCCGGGTTTAATTTTTAAGGACCTGCGTCATCGTAACAGCCGGGGGTTTGGATCGCACCCCATACACACACGCTTACTTCAAGAACAGATGAACCAGTTGCTTCAACTGGATCCGGGGCTCCTCAATAACACCAACTACATCAACGCCTACCTGCAACGACTTGCACCCGGTGATGACATCGATATCCGATACAACCCGGAGGAAAAGGAAAAGTACCTCAACCGTTTACTGCATTTTGTCCGCAGGCTTCAACCCGCCCACAACACACTAAAGGCCAATGTACTCCACGAGATGCTGCTTTTCCAGCAGTCCCGTGGTGAATACGACCGTGACCTCTTCCTTGAATATTTGGCCTTTCCGCGGGGCATGCACTACATTCAGCCCAAATATCGCGAGGGTCTCCTAAAGAAGGGATCCCGGGACATTCGTTTCGGCCAGAGCTTTGAGAACATCATTTTGGTTCCACCCCTGCGAAATGAGGAACCACTCGTTCGCGAATTTCTCCTGCATTTCCTGAAGGGCGACCCCGACTTTAACGCTTTCAACAAGTTCCTTCGCGACGATTACCTGCGTCCAATCCTGGCCGAGGCCAAGCTCGTCAACGGGATTGGGGATCCCGAGAAATGGTTTTCCATGATCACTGCGGGGCAGGTGCAGTCGCTCAAGGATCGCATCGATATCGATTTCCTTCCCGAAAACAAGAAATACTTCCAGCCGAGCGATGCAGTGAGCCTGAAGGTGGCGGTCAAGAACGTGGAAAGCCTCCTGGTTAAGGTTTACCGCATCAACACCTTCAACTACTACTCCGGCAATCTCAGGAAAATTGATACCACGCTCAACCTTGACGGGCTTGCTGCGACCTGGGAAAAAACAATCAAGTATGATAGTCCACCCATTCACCGGGTCCTGCGTACCCTCAAGTTCCCGGAGCTCAAGGGCAGGGGAGTCTTTGTGGTTGATCTCATCGGGAACGGCCGCAGCAGTCGTGCCCTCATCACCAAGGGCAGTCTTCGGGTCCTTGAAAAAGTGGGACCCGCCGGGCATGAACTTCGGATCGTCGATGGTAGCAACAAGCCCCGTCCCAAGGCCACACTATGGATCAACGGAAAGGAATATAGCCCGGAGAAGGATGAAAGGGTCATTATCGTCCCTTTCAGCAATCGACCCATGACGCAGGCAATCGTGTTGAGCGATGGTGATTTCAGCACGCTTACCCGGCTCGCTCACATGAGCGAGAACTATCAGTTGGAAGCCGGCATCCATGTTGACCGTGAGGCGCTCCTTCGCGGGGAAAAGGCTACCGTGACGGTCCGTCCGGTACTTCGTCTCAATGGCTGGAAGGTTTCGCCCTCGCTCCTTGAGGAGGTTCGGTTGCATATCCACACGGTGGACTACGAGAATGTTTCCAGTTCCACCGAGGTTTCCATTGAGGCCATCCTGGACGATGGGGAGTTTACGCACACTTTTTCCGTCCCATCAAAGCTTGCGTCGATCAACTTCCGGCTTGTCGGAAAGGTTGAGAACCTCAGTCGGGGCAACAAGCAGGACCTTGCGGTATCACAGAACTTCCAGGTCAACCAGATTGACAAGTCACTCAAGCTGGATGGCCCGCACCTAAGTAGCCCCGGTGGACTCTATGTCCTCGATATCCTCGGACGGAACGGAGAACCTCTGGTCGACCGTCCTGTCGTGGTCGAGTTCAAACACAAGGATTTCAAGAGCGATCATGATATCTCCCTGAAGTCGGATGCCAGCGGACGCATCCAGTTGGGTCAACTTGCGGACATCCAGTGGATTCGGGTTCGCCATGCCGATGGTCAGCAGTACAACTGGAATATCGAGAGCGAACGACATGGACGTGTCCACCAGCCAACGACCCTGCATGCAGGGGTGGGGGAGCCGATCCGGGTCACCCTGGCCCGCGGCTTGGACGGCCGGGAGCCGTCCGAGGTCTTTTCATTGTTGCATCGGCGCAAGGGGGGCTATCATTCCGACCATGGAAAAGCCGCTCGAATCGAGAATGGATCGATGGTCATTGATGATCTTTCGCCCGGAGACTACGAGCTGTACCTGAAGGACATCCGGCATGTCATCAACCTCCGCGTGACCGCGGGTGTTCATAACGCGGAGAAGGATTTCCTCTTCTCCCGTCACCGGAACCTGGAGACCGCAAACCTGCAGCCACTTCATGTCAAGGACGTGCAGGTTCGTGGAAAGAAGGCCACGGTCAAGCTTGGCAATGCCAATCCGTTCACGCGGGTCCATGTCTTTGCCACGCGCTACCAGCCGCGCTTTCCCGTTTTTGACATTCTCAATGTTGCCGCCTCGAAGCCACCTTACAGCATGAGCCTTATAAACCCGCGCACCCTTTATGTTGAGGACCGCGACATCGGTGAGGAATACCGTTATATTCTGGAGCGTCAGCAGGCGCCGAGGTATCCCGGTAACCTGCTGACCCGTCCCGGCCTGCTTCTTAATCCATGGGCTGTCCGCGATACCCGCACCGGTCGTCAGGATGCGAAGCGTGGCGGAGAGTTCGACTTGGCTATGGATTCCGCCGATGAAATAATGAAAACAGGTGAGGCGCGGGGACATGCATCCGGCGGCATGGTCGATTTCACCAACCTGGATTTCCTTGGCGAGGGAACCCTGCACCTTGCCAACCTGAAGCCCGGCAAAAACGGCTCAGTGTCAGTCGACCTGGCCGGACTGGACGGCCAGCAGCAGCTCCACATCCTGGCGCTGGATCCCGGGAGCACCATTTACCGGGTTGTGAACCTGAAGGCTGCCAACCTGCGGACCCGCGAGAACCGCATGGTTCGCTCCCTCGATCCCAGGAAGCCTTTCACGGAGCAGAAACTCATTTCCTTTCGCAAGAAGGGCGAGGCCTTTGAACTGGCGGATATCGCCTCCTCCAGGTTGCAGGTCTATGATTCCTTGTCCAAGGTTCACACCCTGCTGCTCACCCTCTCGAACAACAACCAGCACCTGAACGAGTTTTCCTTTCTCCTTGGCTGGCCCGGGATGAAGAAGTCGGAAAAGCTGGAGAAATACAGTCGTTACTCCTGTCACGAGTTGAATTTCTTTCTCTTCCACAAGGATCAGGCCTTCTTCAACGAGGTCATCAAGCCCTACATTGCGAACAAGAAGGACAAGACCTTCATGGACCTGTGGTTGCTCGGTCGTGACCTCAAGGCGTTCACCGAGCCCTGGGCCTTCCAGCGCCTGAACGCAGTCGAAAAAATCCTTCTTGCCCGTCGAGGTCCTGCAGCTGCAGCTGCGATGAAACGTTTCATCCAGGACCATCAGGATCTCATTCCCCCGGACCCCGACCGGTACAACCATCTGTTCAACACGGCCATCAAGAGCTCCTCGCTGAAAGGGGAGGATGAAGAGGGGGCGCTGGGGCTTCTCCAGGAGAAGCAGTCACAAATAAAGAGGTTTCAAACGGAATCTTTAAGAAGAAATGCAGGACTGAGTAATCTAAAAGGCAGGGCACTGGAAGAGACAGCCGAAGCCGAATCCCTTGCCTTTGCAGCTCCACCTCCAGGCGCACCCAGACCCACTTCGGCTGCCTCGAAGTCAATGGAGAAAGCAAAGCGCCAAACTGATAAGGAGATGTTGGACATTGCGGTGATGGAAATGAAATCCAAATCTGAGGGGAGGGATCGGAATAATGCGTTGCAGGGTCGGGATATAGCGGGTGGCAAAGCTGCCGGAGGATTCTTTGCTGCACGAACCGACGAACGCAAAAGGGTGCGCCAGTTCTTCCGCAAGCTCGAGTCGACGAAGGAATGGGCGGAAAACAACTACTACAAGCTTCCCATTGAATCCCAGCATCAGAATCTCATCCAGGTAAACGCCTTCTGGAATGACTATGCATCGAACCCGGCGGACGAGCCTTTCTTTTCCGGCAACATCATCCACGCCACCCGCAACTTTGCCGAGATGATGCTGGCCCTTGCCGTCATTGACCTCCCGTTCAAGGCGCCCGAGCATGAATCGGCAGTCGAGGCACGCACCTTCACCCTCAAGCCCGGCAGTCCGGTCCTTCTGTTCCATGAGGAGGTCAAGGCGGCGAAGAAGGCGGCGGATGCCGGCCAGATCCTGCTCAGCCAGAGTTTTTACCGGGCGGATTCCCGATATCGTCACGTGGGCAACGAGCGGCTGGACAACTTTGTGAAGGACGAGTTCCTTCCATCCATCGCCTATGGTTGCCAGGTCGTGCTCACCAACCCCACATCCTCGCCCCGCAAGCTGAGCCTCCTCCTGCAAGTCCCGATGGGATCGGTCCCCCTCCAGTCCGGCTTTTACTCGAGGGGTCTTCCCGTGAACCTGGAGCCGTATTCCACGACGACCTTCGACTATTATTTCTATTTTCCGGAAACGGGAGACTACCCGGTTTACCCCGTGCAGGTCTCCTCCGCGAAGGGACACCTCGCAGGTGGTGCGCTCTTTACCTTCAAGGTGGTCGAGGAATTGAGCCGCACGGACAAGACCTCATGGGCCTGGATTTCGCAGAACGGCACCGAGCAGGAGGTTCTCGACTACATAGGTAACCATAACCTCAATCGCATCGACCTCGCTCTGGTTGCCTTTCGGCTTCGCAACCAGAATGAAGGCGGGGCGGGTAAGGCATTCTTCAACAAGGCCCTGAAACTTCTCAGTGAGCGGCTCGCCTTCCACCCGGTCCTTTGGTCCTATTCCATTTATCACAAGGATGAGACACGGATGAGGGAATACCTTCCCTACACCAACCTGGTTCAGAGGAGCGGACTGTGGTTGGAAAGTCCGCTTCTTGATATTGATCCTGTGGAGCACCGCACCTACCAACACCTCGAGTACAAGCCTCTGGTGAATGCGCGGGCCCACCTCCTTGGCAAGAAGCACCAAATCCTCAACGATCGTTTTTACATCCAATATCATCGCTTCATGGAGGTTCTCAAGTACAAGCCAAAGCCCTCCCCGCAGGATCAACTGGCCGTGACCTACTATCTGCTCCTTCAGGATCGCATTGCCGAGGCGGTTGAGCATTATGCCAAGGCCGAACCCGAATCCCTGGAGGAGAAGCTCCAGCATGCCTACCTGTCCGTGTGTCTTAAGTTTTCCGAGGCGGATGCCGCCGGGGCCCGCAAGCTGGCCGAGCCCTACCGCGAGTATCCGGTCGACAAGTGGCGCAAACTCTTCGTAAACGCCCTCAACCAGCTCGATGAGATCGAGGGGCACAAGGCGGATGTTGCGGATGATGAGGACCGTGACCAGAAGCAGGATCAGCTTGCCGCAACGGAGCCGGCCCTGGAGTTTGAGGTCGAGGCCGGAGAGATCACCATCCATCCGCAGAACCTCAAGTCCGTCACCCTCAATTATTACCCGATGGACATTGAGCTGCTCTTCTCCCGCAAGCCCTTTGTCAAGGAGGACAGCACCCACTTCACTTACATCCAGCCCGGGTTCTCCCAGAAGGTAAACCTGCCAAAAGACAAGGCCGTCCACAAGGTTGCCCTCCCGAAGGAATTGCAGGGGAGCAATGTGATGGTGGAAGTTACCGCCGGGGGCATTCGCAAGTCACGTGCCTACTACGCCAACGACCTTGCAGTCCAGGTCATCGAGAACTACGGACATGTCCGCGTTACCCACAAGGAGAATGGCAAACCCCTTCCAAAGGTCTATGTGAAGGTCTACTGTCGCCTCGGCAACGGGCAGCAACGTTTCTTCAAGGATGGCTACACGGACCTGCGTGGACGCTTTGACTACGTGTCGCTCAGCACCGATGAGCTGGATGACGTCCGGGAATTCTCAATCCTCATCATGAGTGATGAGCATGGATCAGTCATCCGTGAAGCCAGGCCACCCAAGCAATAGTCTGCCGTCCGGGAAATTGTATGCATTCATTGAATCCTGATACTCTGGAGACACTCCGGGATGGAGTGGTTATTCCGGCCCATCCCCTTGCGTTGACATCCAGTCGCAGTCTGGATGAACGTCGCCAGGTCGCCCTTACCCGCTACTATCTGGATGCCGGGGCCGGTGGAGTTGCTGTTGGTGTCCATACCACGCAGTTCAATATTCGTGAACCACAGCATGGCCTCCTTTCGCCTGTACTTGAATTGGCGGCCGTTACAGTTGACGCATCGGGACGGGACAATGTCATCAAGGTTGCCGGGATCTGTGGTCCCACGAGCCAGGCGGTTGCCGAGGCCGGGCTTGCTGCCGGACTTTCCTATGACCTTGGACTTCTAAATCTTGGTGCCTTGCGGGACGCCACGATTGATGAATTGATTGATCATTGCAGGGCCGTTGCAGATGTGATTCCCGTCTTTGGGTTCTTTCTCAATGAATCTGTTGGCGGTCGTCATCTCCCCCTTGAGTTTTGGCAGCGCTTCGTGGAAATCCCCAACGTTCTCGCCATCAAGGTTGCGGCATTCAACCGGTACCAGACCTTTGATGTTGTCCGGGCCGTTGCAGAGGCAGGCAGGGCAGGGGACATCGCCCTATATACCGGCAATGATGACAATATTTTACTGGACCTTGTCACTGAATATGCAATTCCGACATCAATCGGTGTGCAGAAGGTGCGTTTTTCAGGTGGTCTGCTGGGGCACTGGGCTGTCTGGACCAAGACCGCCGTCGGGATGATGGAGGAAGCAAGGCAATACAGGGACTATTCCAAGCCCCTCCCGCAGGAATTCCTGACCATGGCAATGGAGGTCACTGATGCCAATGCTGTTCTCTTTGATGCGGCCAACGGTTTTGCCGGATGCATTCCCGGGATCCATGAAATCCTGTACCGTCAGGGACTGCTTGCCGGTACGTGGTGCCTGGATCCTGATGAGGCTCTTTCCCCTGGCCAATCCCTTGAGCTCGATCGCATCTCCAATGCATATGGCTACATGCGGGATGACGATTTCGTTGCGGAAAATCTCGACCGATGGATGAGATAGTGTGTAGGTAGGGGAATGAAACCTCTCCTTCTTATACTTTTTCCTTTTGTGGCCTTTCAGGTTGTTGGCAAAACCAATGTTCTGTTCATTGCCGCGGATGACTTGTCGTGTGCACTTGGGTGCTACGGTGATCCCTTGGCCAAGACCCCAAATCTTGATCGTCTTGCCGCCACGGGTGTTTGCTTTGAGCGGGCCTATAACCAGCTGCCACTCTGTAATCCAACCCGTGCGTCCGTCATGACCGGCCTCCGCCCGGACACGATCAAGGTCTACGACCTGGACCGCCATTTTCGTGACGAGGTGCCGGATGCCGTCACCCTTTCCCAGACCTTCATGAAAGGCGGATGGTGGGCCGGTCGCGTCGGGAAGATCTATCACTACAATGTCCCTGCCAGCATCGGGACCGATGGGTTCGATGATCCACCTTCCTGGCAGAAGACCGTGAACCCGAAAGGTCGGGACAAGACAGATGAACCACTCATTTTCAACGCCGAGCCGCATCGCAAGATCAGTGGCGCCCTTAGTTGGCTTGCTGCCGATGGTACGGATGAGGAGCAGACCGATGGAATGATTGCCACCGAGGCCATCAACCTCATGGAAGAAAAAAAGGACGAACCCTTCTTCATTGCCGCAGGTTTCTTTCGCCCGCACACCCCTTACGTGGCCCCGAAGAAGTATTTCGAGATGTATCCGCTCAATGACATCCGGCTGCCCTATGCGCCCGGGGATGACCGTGAGGACATTCCAACCGCCGCCTTCGCCCACAATTGCCCGGTTCCAAACTATGGACTGGATGCAACAACCCTTCGTAAGGCTATTCAGGCCTACTACGCCTGTGCCTCCTTTATTGATGCCCAGGTTGGCAGAATGTTGGATGCACTGGATCGCCTAAAGCTCACTGACAAGACGATCGTGGTCTTCTGGAGTGATCATGGTTACCACCTTGGAGAACACAACGGGATCTGGCAGAAACGTACCCTTTTCGAGCAGGGTGCACGTGCACCCCTGATCATTCGGGCTCCCGGCGCCAACGGCAATGGACAACCCTGCCGCAGGATTGTGGAGTTTGTGGATATTTACCCGACCCTTACCGGGCTTACGGGCCTGAAGGCGCCAAAGGCACTCGAGGGTCGCAGTCTTGTTCCATTACTGGAAGACCCGCTTGCTGATTGGGACGGCTTTGCCATCACCCAGGTCCTTCGCCCGGCGGACAAACGCCTTGCCGAGCCTGTCATGGGTCGCAGCATTCGTACACAACGATGGCGTTACTCAGACTGGGGCGAAGGTCGACATGGCATCGAACTGTATGACCATCATGCCGATCCAATGGAATTCAACAACCTGGCTCGCAATCCTGATACCCGAACCCAGGCAGTCATGCATCGTCTTCGCAAGGTCTTGGAATCCAAGGCAAGTGGCAGGGCCCCGACCACCCCTTTCAATCCCAAAAGGCTGTAAATCCGCTATCTTCCGGGTTCCGGAGGAATATGGAAGGTGAAGTTGTCGAGGCTCTCCGGGTTGTTGTAAAGCCACATGCGCGGTGATTGAAAGCGCTTGGTGCGGGTCTGGGTACTGTTGAATGAGTTGCCGTCATCCTCTTCCCCTATTGTGACAAAACTATTCTTTTCGAGGGTTTTAACGTCCTCATCCTGGATCTTGAGATCCGAAAAAGGAAGGTGGAAGTTTTCAACCTGGAGCACTACGTAGAGGAGTTTTTTGCTATCCACCCGCCATGCACCATGTAGAACGGGTCTTTCCTCCCACATCTCGTCCTTGCTCTTGATCACCATTGTGAATGAGCGGTCTGCGCGCTGGAGAATCTCCCATTCATTTTTTTCACTGGTATCGTTTTCCCCGGTCCATCGACCCACAAGGAGCTTTTCCTTTTCACTGACCTTGCCCCGGAAGGTGGCGAGGAATTTCTGGAAGTCCTCCGCAGACTCAAGGTTGATTTCCTTGCTGCTGGGGATTTGGTAGGGGATGCTTCCCTGTGCAGGGGGGGGAGGTTCGGGCAGAAGTGCCTTCTTTTGTCTGGGTGTTACCGGCTTGTCTTTCTTATCCTTTTTTTCCTTCGGTTCATCATCCTTTTCCTCCGGTTCATCCCCTTTGTTCAGTTCTGCGACCGCCAGCTTCTTGATGAATTCGCCAAAGGTCCGCAAACTATTCTGTTCCTTGTCCTTGAATGACAATGTCATGGTGGATGTCATGTCCTTCTGCTGGTTCATTTCCATGTGATCCATGCTTTTCAGGAAGTCCAGCACCTGCTTCATCCCATCCTGGTCCTTTTGCTTGGGAGGCACCCAGGTCTCGGCAAGCTTGGCGAGCCTTGGGAAGTCCAGGAAGTAGTGGGCCGTGCTGGAGGCCAGCTTGTCCCGGTGTTTTTTTTCAATTGGGTCAAGTGATTTGCCGGACTGTACCTCACGAACAAACTTGGTGTGGCAGAGGAAGATGGCATCGTCCTTGCGGACCATGCTGATTCCGAGAAAACCCAGGGTTTGCTCGATGTTCATCTTCTTTTCCTTGGGATCCTTGGGAGTTGTCAACTTGTCCAGTATCTTGTCGAACATACCCCTGTTGTTCAGGGACATACCAACGATGAATTCAGCCTGTGGCATGGGGAGTGGCCCGGGAGCCTTTACCACATCGCGAAGGTAGAGTACAAAGTCCCCACCCGGAATGGCCATGAGTTCATTAATTGAGGCACCGACAATTGGCAGGGGATTGTCCATTCCAAAGTCCTCATCCTCCATCGCCTCACGGATGAAGGGCAGGTATATTTCGGAAATGGACTTCCTTGCCGCCTTCATATTGAGCGAGGATCCCATCAGGAAAGTGGGCTTGGAGGGTAGTGCATTCAGTAGCTTGGGCGAGACGCCGTCACCGAGCATATCGGTGTAGGCCTTGTTGTCCATGAAGTACCGGGTTGATGCATTGATGCTGCCTTTCCCGAAATTGATGCCGGCAGTAATCTTTGTATCCATGTACTTCTTTAGGGCGGGTGATTCCACCATCTTCAGGAAGCTGTCCAGTTCCTCGTTTTCTTCCATCATTTTGGCCAGATCACCGAACGTGCTGGAGAACTGCTTGTAGTCGAAGTAGAAGGCAATGTCGTCCTTCTTGCTGAAGTGTTGTTTCAAGACCGCATCGGTCTCTGCTTCCTTGCTGGGGACCGTCAGGGTCAGGGCCTGTTCCCTTATCCATTGGGCGGGCTTGGGCAGTTTCTCCCTGCGCTTCTTTCCCTTGATACCCTCAAGGACATCAGAATAATTACTGCCAAGGGCCACGAGTTCCGTCCCCTTGTGGACAACCACAAAGGAAGGTTCCGCCTTGTCGAAATAAACTGTCGCTCCGTCTATTTTCTCTTTCTGGAGCAGGCCTTTCGCTCCCTCGTTGCGATCTTTTTCATCATACTCATCCTTCATTCCCTTGGCGAGGACATCCATCAACTTGGTCAACTGCTTTCCGTCCCTGACCTTGAAAGTGCAGCCCGCAATGAACACCGGCTCATCGATTTTCATCTTCTTTGGCAGGGGCAGGTCGGTCACCAGGTTCCCGAAGAAATGCATGGGTTGGTCGAAATCCAGGCCGGTCCTGGCCGGGTCCTTCATTATCTCGAACAATTCCTTGGGGATTTCATCGCGCTCATCCTGCGGGATCAGTTCCCACATTTTCAGGTCCTTGTAGCCTGATTTCTCGAGAAGCTGCCCGATCCTGACTGTGAGGATGCCGACAGGGTCCTTTGGCAGCGCGGCGAACGATGCCCCGGCAAGGACAGTTAATGATAATATGAATGCGGTCAGCTTTGGCTTCATGATATATTGGGTGTTAAAAGTGTTATACTACTGGTTGCTTATTTCTTTTTACGCTTGGGCTTGGATGGTTTGTCTCCATCCGCGCGGGTGGCTCCAAGCTCTGCCAGGGTTGTCTGGACGAGTCGACCGACATACCCCTTGAATCGTCCATCCACTTCATTCGGAGTGATCGGCATCTTCTGTATGGTGGGTAGCACCGGGCGGGCTTTTTCATCGAGGTGATCGATCGCATTCATGGCGAGCATGGATGGGAAACAACCGTTGACTATCGGGTCCGCCAGGGTTCCGAGGGTCTTGACGGCCAGTTTTATATTGCCCGTTGACCCATGCTTTCCGAGTGCCTCGGCTGCGATGACCCGGACGTAGGGAGATGAATCCTTCAGGGCGGCAAGGAGCTTTTTTCGTCCATGCCTTACGCCGCTTTCATTTTGCATGAGCAGACCCATTGCTCCCCAGTAGCGGACTGCAGATTCCTTGCTGTCGAGAAGCTTGGTGATGGCGCCGAGATCCTGCTTGCGCATGCCGGAGGCAAGCTCGGCAGCGGATCGAATTGCTTCAAAGGGATACTTCTTGTCGTCATGGCCCATTTCATAGGGTGTGGAATCCTTGGATCGTTCATGGATTTCACCTTCGGGCAGGAACCCGACATCGCGGATGGAAGCGGTATGGGCACGGTGGGCCTTCCGCATCCTGTTGAGGATGTCTTTGTGCTCATCAGACTTGGCAAGGTTTTTAACCTCGTCCGGATCCTCCTGCAAATCGTACAATTCCTCGGCGGGTTTGGTTTTCCAGAAATGGGACTGGGCCTCGTTGAGCTTGCCTTCATCAAACAGTTTTCTCCAGATCTGGGTGGTTGGTGTGATAAACATGTAGTTCACATGCTGGCCGTACAGCTTGTGCGGCATATAGTTGCGGATGTAGATGTAACGTTCCCCGACAACGCTGCGTACCATGTCGTAGCGTTCATCCATTCGACCACGAAATCCATAGCTGTAATCCTGAGCAGGTGCCGCGTGCTTGCCCATGAAGGCGTGACCCTGCATATGGGCGGGAGGTTTCATCCCCGCAATGCTCAGAACCGTGGGAGCGAGGTCGACAAATCCGACGCGACGATCACTGAAGCCAACAAGTTTGTTTCCGTCCGGTGCGACTTCCTTCCATTTCTTGGGAACATGAACAACCAGCGGTACGTTAAGGCCCGAGAAGAAAGGCCAGCGCTTGCTGCGTGGCATGCCGGATCCGTGGTCGCCGTAGTAGAACACGATGGTGTCTTCAGCCAGTCCGTCATCTTCAAGTTCCTTTAGCTTGGCCCCGACCTGCTTGTCCATCTCGGTCATCTTGTCGTAATACTGGGCCCAGTCCTTCCGGACTGCCGGGTGGTCCGGGTGGTAGGCCGGTATGCGGACCTTGGCCGGGTCGTGTACTGCGTTGTGTGGGCGCTTGCGTATCTGGCTTTCGTGGGAAACGGTAAAGTTGAATATGGCAAAGAACGGCTGGTCTTTTTTGCGGTTCCTCCAGTGTCCCTTGCGTCCGCTTTCGTGCCATACCTCCCCGACCTTGCGCAGGTTGTAATCCTCCTTGGAGTTGTTGGTGCAATAGTATCCCAGTTCACGCAGGTAGGTCGGGTACATCTTGAACCCGGATGGCAGGCTGGTCATGCTGCGCATATGCTCGGAACCGGTGGAGGGTGGGTACATCCCTGAAATGATTGTGGTGCGTGCCGGGGCACAAACAGGAGCATTGGAGATGGCCCGGGTGTAGATCATTCCCCTGGCTGCCAGGTTATCAATATTTGGTGTTGTGGCATAGCTGTCACCATAGCAACCAAGATGCGGGCCATTGTCCTCACTGGTCAACCAAAGGATGTTGGGCAGCTTCTTCTCCGCCTGTACCAGGGAAAGGATTCCAATTCCTATGGATAAAATGAATGAAAGGAGTTTTCGCTTGTACATGGGGGCGTGTAATAAAGAGGTTTTAAATGAGCTATCCCGAAACAGATACATCGCAAGAGCAAAATGAATAAGTCTATGCTATTGACCCCGTTCGGTTTTATAGAATCCTGCCATCAACGATGACCCCCCGAATTTTTTTTGTCTGTTTTTTGACCACATTGGCCGGTCTGCATTCGGCACTTGTCGCCGGGCGCCCCAACATCCTTTTCCTCTTTACGGATGATCATGCAACTCAGGCCATCAGTGCCTACGGGTCCAACCTCAACCGCACTCCCAACCTGGACCGACTGGCTCGCGAGGGAATGTTGTTTCGTCGGTGTCTGGTTACCAATTCCATTTGCGCCCCCAGTCGGGCCGTCATCCTGACCGGCAAGTATTCACACCTCAACGGGCATCGCGACAACAAGGCCACCTTTGACGGTTCCCAGCAGACATTTCCCAGATTCCTGGGCAAGGCCGGTTACCAGACAGCCATTGTCGGCAAGTGGCACCTCAAGTCCCGTCCCACCGGCTTCGACCACTACGAGGTTCTAAAGGGGCAGGGGCATTACTACAACCCGATGCTTATCACCAACGGGAGCAACGTAAATCACACCGGCTACACAACCGATATCATTACCGACCAGGCCATCAAGTGGCTCGATGATCGTGACAGGAGCAAACCCTTCATGCTTATGTGCCAGCACAAGGCGCCCCACGGTCGCTGGGAACCAGCCATCCGTCATCTCGGAATCTATGATGATGTTGAAATCCCTGAGCCCCCCACATTGTTTGATGACTACTCCGGGCGGGGCAAGGCCGCCCGTGGTCACAAGATGGGCATTGCCGACCATATCGGGGACCACCGCCTCATGCTCAAGTATTCCAGCCGGTTCAAGCCCGACCAGTTCAGCCTCTTTGACGGGTACTTCCGTCCCCGAAACCAGGAATTCATCGATGCCGACCTACAGGGCCGCGACCGTACCAGGTGGCACTACCAGCGTTATATCAAGAACTACCTCGCCTGCGTCAAGGCCGTGGATGAGAACGTCGGGCGACTTCTTGATTACCTGGATGAGAACGACATGGCCAAGGATACGGTTGTCATCTACAGTTCCGACCAGGGGTTCTACCTTGGCGAGCACGGGTGGTTCGACAAGCGCTGGATGTATGATGAGAGCCTTCGGACACCGCTGATCGCCCGTTGGCCCGGTGTCACCCGACCCGGTTCGGAGAATACCGACATCGTATCCAACGTCGATTTTGCCGGGACCTTCCTCGACATCGCCGGGGCCAGGATTCCCAATGACATGCAGGGTCGCAGTCTCGTCCCCATCCTAAAGGGCAATACACCCGGGGACTGGCGCAAGACATTTTACTACCAGTATTACGAGTCCGGTGGTCACGGTGTTCCCGCTCACTATGGGGTGGCCACATCGCGCTACAAGCTCATGCACTTTCATGAACCCAATATCAACGAATGGGAGCTCTATGACCTGAAGGCTGACCCCAACGAGATGAAAAGCGTCCATGGAGACCCCGCCTATGCCCGGATAACCGCCGGTCTTCGGAAGGAAATCAGGAGACTTCGTGAAACACTCGGTGTCCAAAACAATCAATAGCCTCTATTTGATAGTATATATGAAACTTCATCCTACCATCCTTCTCCTGCTGATCCTTACTCCGCTTCTCAATGGCAACAAACCCTTCGGCCCCGATACCAGCGGTCCGGATTGGAAAGCCCTCTGGCAGGACGATTTTGTCCAGCTCAACTGCAAGCCTGAAACCTTCCAGTTTCGCAAGGAGGACAATATTATCCATTGCACCGGCCGTCCCTCCGGTGGTTTACGCACCGCCAAGTCCTACACGAACCTGGAGATTGTTGTGGAATGGCGACATCTGCGGTATGCCGGCAACTCCGGCATCTTTGTCTGGAGCCCCAAGTCAGTCCTCGACAAGCTGAAGCCCGGGCAACTTCCACAGGGCATAGAAATCCAGGTGCTCGACCTTGGTTACGAGGAGCGATGGCTAAAGAACAAGGGCAAGCCCTCCGACTGGTTCACCAGTCATGGTGATGTCTTCCCTGTCGGCGTTGCCCGGATGAAACCCTTTCCGCCTGTTGCCCCAAATGGCACTCGCAGTTTCCCTTCCAAGCGACTCAGCAAGGGGGTGAATGAGTGGAACCATTATTACATCAAGGCGGTTGACGGCGTGATCCGGCTCTCCGTCAATGGAGAGGAAGTTTCTGGCGGCAAGGAATGCCACCCCAGCGAAGGTTATGTATGCCTCGAGTCCGAGGGTGCTCCGGTCGACTTTCGAGGTCTCAAGATCCGCGAGTTGAAGTAGTTCAGGACTGATTCTTTTTACTTCAGGTTGTGGATGGTGTTGTGGATGACGTTATTGATTGTCTTACCATCGGCGGTCTTCAATTCGTACTTGATTTCCATTCCCCAGGTTGGCTTTAGATCGGGTATTTGTAGCTCGATGGTTTGGTTGTCGGCCAGCAATTTTGCACTTTCCAGTTTCAGCTTCTTCTCGTTGTAATGCCTTGAGCCATAGCTTCTGGTGCGCTTGAGATCCCAGGTCTTGATGCTGTAACTGGCGGGACTGGATACTGAACCCTTGTCGAGCTTTTCGGTAAACTGCATCCGCAGGGTATTCTTGCCGGCCTCGAGTTGTGTGGGCAGGCAGACAGGTTTGCCGGTATGGCGAACCCGGTAGAAACCGCCGGTCCCGTTCTTGTTGCCGGCCCATGCAAACATTCCGCAAACGTAGAGTTGGCCGTCACCGGGATGGAAGCGACCTCGCATTGTGCCTGTGGGAAAATCGGGGATCGGGAGTGCATATTCACCACCCTGCAACTGGCCGTTAACTTTCTCATTCAGCACGACAAAGATGCGTCCCATGCCATAGGATATGTCAAGGAGAGCGCCCTCAAGCGGC
>JABJCN010000051.1 GCA_018668635.1 Opitutia bacterium | reverse complement strand
GGGCATTCCGGACACGGCGAAGCCTTTAATGAGGGCCCCCGGCAAAAGGCCTATCTCATGAAGGGAATGCCCAAGGTTAATTTCCCGGTGTCCACCAAGGAACCGCTTTGCCAAACTTTTTTTAACCAGGGCTTAGGGCAACTCTATGGATTCTGGAACCTAGAGGCTGAACGCTCCTTTCGGCAGGCTGCTTTGATCGATCCCGGTTGTGCCATGACCTACTGGGGGATGGCTCGGTCAAACCTTGGGAATGAAAGCCGGTCCAAGGGCTTTATCGAGGAGGCTGTAAAGCGAAAGGGTTCTGTGACTTCCTGTGAGGCAAAGCATATAGATGCACTATCCAAGTACATCAATACCTCTAAGGATAAGAAGAGGGAACGTTCCGAGGCCTATGCCCGTGAGTTGGAGAATATTCTCCTCGAGTTTCCCGATGATACGGAGACCCGGGTATTGTTTGCCCTTCAGCATTGGACCAACTCCCGTAACGGAGTGAAAATCCAGAGTCACTTGGCGGTGGATGCCCTTCTACAACAGGTGTTTCGTATCGACCCCATGCATGCCGCCCATCACTTTCGCATACATCTCTGGGATCATAAGAAGGCTTCCAAGGCTCTCGATTCTGCTGATGTCTGTGGGCAGACCGGTCCAGGTATTGCCCACCTCTGGCATATGTCTGGTCACATATATTCCAAGGAAAAGCTCTACCACAATGCCGTCTATCAGCAGGAGGCTTCTGCCCGTGTTGATCATGCCTATATGATGCGCGATCGAATCATGCCTGACCAGATACATAATTTTGCTCATAACAACGAGTGGCTCTGTAGAAACCTTGTCCATGTGGGGCGAGTTGGAGACTCAGTTGATTTGGCCCGTAATATGGCAACCCTGCCTCGTCATCCCAAGTACAATACCTTGGCCAAAAAGAGTGGGAGCGCATACCATGGAAGGAAGCGATTACTAAGTGCCATCGAGCAATTTGAACTTTGGGATTTGCTAGTACAGCTCTGCGATTCCGGGGAGATTGAGACGACAAAGGATATTGCTGAGCAAAGGAAACTGTTACACCTTCTCGGGATTGCCTACTTCAGGACAGGCAACATTGACGCAGCCAAGAATGTCATTGCCGAACTGGAGGGGCGTGCCAAATCCTCAGTCAAGTCACCACCGGAATCGAATGTTGTTAGTGATTCAGCCAAGAAACCTGACATTGAAGATGGGGTAGGGCAGAGTGATAAAGTTGATGCAAAAACAAAGGCTGCGACGGTCAAGAAAGCTGTTGCCGAGCGTAAGAAGAAGCAGGAGGCGGAAAAGCGTCGCATCAGTGATGTAGAGAATAAGCTTGCCGAACTACACTTACTTAAGCTTATACACGAAGGTAAACTGGGGGTTGCCAAGGAACAACTCGGCAAGGCGAAGTCCATGGATCGAACGCGGAAGGCATTGGCACACATCCAGTTGGGGCAGAAAGCTGAAGCACTCAAGATCGCTGAGTCCATGGTGCCCAAGGAGGCATCCACCGTACTTCCTCTGGCCCGAGCCATTCATTTGTTTGAAATTTGTGACAAGAAGCGGGATGCAGAGAAGAACTTCAAGAAACTCCGCAAGCTTTCTTCCTCCATTGATCTCGGTAGCCCTGTCTTTGTCCGCCTTGCTCCCATAGCCAAGAGGCTGAAGTTTCCAGTTGACTGGCGGATTCAATCCAATCCGGTTGCCAAGGTCGCAAACCGTCCTGCTCTCGACTCCCTTGGGCCTTTTCGCTGGAAACCAATGCCTGCATTAGACTGGTCTTTCACTGACACGAATGGAAAAAAACTTTCACTTGCAGACTACAAGGGGAGACCGGTAATTATAATTTTCTATCTCGGTTTTGATTGCCTGCACTGTGTTGAGCAATTGGATGCCTTTGCTCCAAAGGCCGAGGCTTTTCGTAAGGCCGGTATCGACCTAGTTGCCATCAGTACTGAATCTCAAAATGGGCTAAGAGAAGCTCTCAAAGTCTACCGGGATGGCGGCGATAATATCCCTTTCCCTATAATTGCCGACGAATCTTTGGAGGTGTTTAAAGCCTACCGTGTGTACGATGGTTTTGAGCAGACTCCATTGCATGGAACTTTCCTTGTTGATGCTGAGGGTAATGTACGCTGGCAGGATATAAGCCATGATCCCTTTACTGATGTTGACTTCCTTATCGAGGAATCAAGACGATTACTGGAAAACATGCCCAAGGTTTCCACGATCAGTGCAAATGTGCGTTGATTCAAAAGGCGTGGAAATTCTTAGACCCTTTCACATTGCCTTCCCCGTGCAGGATTTGAGCGTTGCTCGCAAATTCTATGGCAATATCCTTGGTTGCCACGAGGGTCGTAGCGCGGACACCTGGGTCGATTTCAATCTTTTCGGACATCAGGTCGTTGCCCACTTCAAACCAATATTGGAAGGAGATTCCGAAAAACTGCACCGCAATCCGGTCGATGGACACAATGTTCCGGTTCCCCATTTTGGAGTCATCCTGAAAATGAACGAATGGAAGGCGCTTCGGGACCGGTTGGTTGATGCAGGTATCCGCTTCGAGATCGATCCCTACATTCGATTTGAGGGCGAGGTTGGGGAACAGGCGACCATGTTTTTTCTCGATCCTTTTGGTAATGCCCTGGAGTTTAAGGCTTTTAGGGATCTATCCGGCTTGTTTCATAAATAGCGTGTTGTTTTCTCCAATTCCCTTGACCAGTCTGCAGGTTGGTTTGAGAATTTAATTCGTCTGAATTCCTACTTTCGCACGATCAATATGAAGTTGTCTCAATTTTATTTCCCCCCACTTTGTTTGTTATTGGTTCTGTCATTTCTGAATAGTGCTTCCTTGAAAATGAGTGATACCAAGGTTGCCACGATCCTGAAGCAACTTGGGGCGGAAATGGAGCAGGGTGTCAATCTTGGACAAATTGAGGATTATTCACGGCATTTTGACTTCAGCGACCGGGATCGTGATGGACGGCACTCGAAGAAGGAATACATTCAAAATAGCAGACACCTCACCCTTCAGGCACGGCAAGGTGTTTTTAATGCATCTGACAATGACGGGGATGGTTTTGTCACGAAAACCGAGTACATCCTTAATAGGATTATTACTGATGAGGCAAAGCGTATTGTTCAGGCAATGGACGAAGACAAAGATGGTTTCGTGCAGCGTTCCGAATTCATAAAGGCTGCAATGATGGATAAGGAACTGGCCGCTCAGGTCTTTGTCACCCTGGACACCGATGGCAACGGCACCCTGATAATACCGGAATACCTGAAGGTCTGGGGGAAATGGGCAAGAAGCGGTCGCTTTCCGGCAGAGAAACGAATTTCCGAGCTACAGGTTGAACTTCGAAAGTCGGGGACAACAGGAACCCCGGTACGCTCCCAGGGCTTCACAGGTCGTCCTGGCGTCCCGCCTTACGGGCGCCCTGGTCTGGTCGTGCACCTTCTACAATACGACACCAATGGAGACGGCAGGATCGAGCCCAGGGAATTGCTGGGGCTCATTCATCGGGCAGACCTAAACAAGGATGGGGTGCTGGATCGCGAGGAAATGGAGGCCATCGACCCACCTGCGCAGGGTAGGAAACGTCCATCCGACCGTCCCTAGCATTGTCCTTTAGTTCATTTACGAAGAATAGACCATTTTGAGGTCCCGGGATTTTCTTAAGAATTAGGCTTCATCCCTTATTTGCTGTATCCAAGAAAAATTGATTCCCTATTATGGAAAACGACGACTATTACAAAGCCCCCCTGAAGTCCTCCTTGTTTGACAGACTGAAGAAGTTTCTGGCACCGCTTGGAGTTGTGGCCGTAGTGCTTCTCAAATTTGGAGCCAAGTTAAAGCTGCTTATCCTTCCTGCCATAAAATTCTTCCCGGTGTTGCTTAAAACAGGAGGAACCATGTTGATCTCGATCTGGGCCTACTCCCTGTTTTGGGGCTGGAAGTTTGCCGCAGGTTTCGTGTTGTTGATCCTGGTGCACGAGTTTGGTCACCTGATTGCGGCGAGAATCTTTCGCTTGAATGTCGGTTGGCCGGTCTTTATCCCTTTTATGGGGGCATTGATTGCACTGAAGGAAGCCCCACGCCATGCATGGGTTGAATTCTGGGTGGCGGCTGGTGGTCCCATTGCCGGCGGCCTTGCCGCTTTGGGTTGCCACTACATTTCCATCGTTACAGGCAATCCATTCTTTGCCGCCCTGGCTTACGTTGGTTATTTCCTTAACTTGTTCAACCTGATGCCCACCGGGTTTCTCGATGGTGGACGCATGGTGACTGCGCTCTCTCCATGGTTGTGGGTGGTTGGAGTCGTTATTGCCGGTGCATTTGCCATCTATCGGCCATCTTTTATCATCATACTGATTCTTCTTTTTTCCATGCCTCGACTGTTTTCACTTTTTCGCAAAAAAACGGATGCTGAAAAACGATTCTTTGAAGTGAATCCTCTTCAGCGTTTAGTGGCCGCAGTTGTCTACTTCGGGCTTATTATTGCACTGGGTGCCGGGATGATCCTTGCCAAGGTTGCGCCACCAGCCAGCTGACCTTTAATCAGCAAGGTATTTTCATGATCTTGAAGAAAACAGCAATAGGTCCGTTATTATTCCCGCCCGAGGGAATGATTAAATCCACCCAGGGATTGCGACTCACATTGATCGCGTATCTCATCAGGGGTGATATCCTTGAAATCGGTTCGTGGGTCGGGAAATCAACCAGTTATCTTGCCACGGGCCTCAGGCTTTCGGGGGCGGCAAGAAGATTTGTTTCAATCGATAACCATTTTAAGGGCAGGAAAGAATTTGAGAATTTCTTTAAGGTAAATCTGGATAAGTGCAGCGAGGAACGCAAAAACTTGTACTTGCGCCATTTGACCAGACGTGGAGGAACAGTTGAGTCGTTGAAGGAAAATCTGGATGACCGGGCCTTGCTCAGTTATGTGGACATTCGATGCGGAGATTTCCTTGATTTTGAAAATGATGAGAATTCTTTTGAATTCGTGTTTTGCGACGCAACTCATAACTCCACGGAAATTAAGAGGAATGTCCCCAAGATCATTTCCATGCTGAAGGAGGATGCCATTATGGCATGCGATGACTTCAGATACCCAGACATGCTGCCGGCGCTGGATGAAATTCATCGATTTGAACGAATCTATTTACACAAATACATGCTCTTTGCTTCACGTGGACGAAAAGCCAACAAGACGTTGAAGTTATCCTGTTTCGGTTGTCGAAAAATCAGGTAACTTAACTTGTCATCCGACAAGACAGCGATCGCCTGGAGACCTCCCCATGAGCGATTCTTTTAATTAAAGAACAACACCGATCAAGGTTGGGTGTTGTTTCCCATCCAGTCAACAAGCCACAACCTTTACTCTGGCACAACTGCCCTTGCGGTCCGGTCACCGACGATAAAGTATCCGAGTGGTCTTCCATTCTTTTTCTGGGTATCGGCAATCATCCAGACTGCGCCAGGGCGGGTTTGCTGGAACTTATACTTGCCGGGGGCAATCATGGCATACGGTTTGGTGCCCCCCTGAAGGTCCATCCAAAAGAGTTCGACCGGGTGCCGGGTCTTGTTGATGAACACCACGTCAAAGGGATTGCCGTCCGGCCTGGATGGTGGGGCCTTGGCCTTGGCTAAAATGGGGGTCCATTTCAAGACTGGAAGAGATTCAATTTTGGGCTTAGCAAACTTGGCAAAGGTGGTTGGAGCCTTTGATCGAAGGCGCTCCAGGGTGGCTTTGTGCTGTTTGCTGTCTGCAAGGTTTTTCCATTCGTAGGGATCGGACTTCAGGTCGTAGAGTTCCTCATCCCCGGTGGAGTAGCGTATGTAGCGCCAATGATCCGCGCTTAGGCCGAAGCTGCCGGGGTGGTGTAGGTGGGTCAGGGCAACGTGTGGCCATTTAGCTTTCGGGTTGGAGAGCAATGGAACCAGGCTCGGACCGTCGTGAGCCTTGACCGGCGGCAGGCCACATAGATCGAGGAGAGTCGGGGCAAGGCTGAGCAGGCTGGCAGGTCGGGTGCAGGTGCCAGGCCTTGTACCTCCATTCAGGCCAGGTGTTCCTTTTGGGACCTTCAGGATCAAGGGGACCCGGGTACACGCCCGCCAAGTCGTGAACTTTTGCCAGTGCTGTTTTTCCCCGAGGTGCCAACCGTGGTCGGACCAGAGGGCAATAATTGTATTCCCGGCGTTCGGCCCATTCTCAAGTGCATCCAGCACATGGCCCAGCATGGTGTCAGCAAAATAAATAGAGGCGAGGTATCCCTGGATGCCCTGTTTCCATTGCTTGTGTGCACGGATGTGTGCAAAATAACGGTTGGGCCCCATTTGTCTTCCTGTAGGTGGAAGATCGTCGAGGTCGTCTGCCTTGTACCCGGGTGGCAGCTGGATTTTTTCCAGAGGGAATGCATCAAAGTATTTCCTGGGAACGAACCAGGGTTCGTGCGGTCGGTAGATGCCGCAGGCGAGGAAGAATGGTTTATCATGTTTCCTGGACAATTGTTTACCGACCCACTTGGATACCAGGTAATCTCCCCCGAACTCATCATCAGTTGCATCGAGGGGTCCCCAGTCGGTTTCATTGTACTGCCAGGGGCCTCCCCGGGGCAGGTTAAGTGGCCGTTTTTCCGGATAGAGGGTGCGCGGGAAGGGGTTTTCCGTCTCTTTTTTTGGAAAGTATTCGTCCCAGGAGCGGGCATCAATGAAGTAGTGTAGCATCTTGCCGGAACCGGCTGACCAATACCCTGCGCGGGAAAAAGTCTTTGAAAGGATTTCGGTGTCCGGCAACACATCGCGCATCTTTTGCCCATTGGCATAGAGTCCTGAGCGGTGG
>JABJCN010000113.1 GCA_018668635.1 Opitutia bacterium | reverse complement strand
TCTCGGGTGCCTTGGAATGATGCCACAAGCCCATCTTGGCTTGGGGGGCCACTTCCACCTGGTACCCTCGTGATTGGAAGGGTTCGAACTCGATGGTTCTTACCTGCACACCGGAATTGCCACTGTGGTAACGGAAGGATAGGCGAAGTTCAAAATCGGCCGGCTGCCCTCCCCTCCAGAAAACCCAATTGTTGATCGTGGATTGCTTAGGAGTGATAGCTCCGTCCTTTACCATCCACATGCCAGGCATACCTTCCCAGCCGGTGAGATCTTTTCCATTAAAGATCGAGGTGAAGCCTTTTTCGACTCCCGCGGCGTTAAGGAAGGTGGCAAGGAAAAGAAGCCCTACAAGGAATGAGCGACGAGGATGAATCATCATAAAAAGGCAGGTTAGAACTTGCGGTATTTCCCCTCTAGATGAGCATTGGCTTCCTGAAGATTGGTGACCTTCATCTTCTCGGCGTCCCATTGTAGGCGCTTGCCCGGGAATTGGCAGGCTACAACCCCGAGACAGAGGGATTCAGCCAAGGGGCCTGCATAGTCGAACCCGGCCAGGGTCTTGTCCTTGCCCTCGATGGCGTCGAGGAACTGGGTATAATGATTCACCCCCTTGATATCGGCCTTGTTGACGTCCTTCAGGACTGAGTCGGGATAGAAGGTGGGCATGGAGCAATGAGGCAGGACCATCCGCCCGGATTCCCCCACAAAGACCGCTCCCTGCCTGGGCAATTGGTCACCATTGGGCAGGATCAGGTCGGGGTTGTTTTCGTGACGGGGTGAATTCGTCCCGTCCCACCATGTAAAGGTGAAGTCATCGGTGGTATATTTGGAAGGAGCAAAGCCATAATGCACCTTGTTCTGTTCCGCATGGCCGAAACCGTTGGGTTCACGGCACTCGGCCTCCACCCAAAGAGGATCCTTGAGGTCAAGGGACTTGAAGGGGGTGTCGAAAATATGGATACCCATGTCTCCAAGGGTTCCGCAACCGTAGTCGAGGAACTTCCGCCACTGACCCGGATGATACACCTTTTCGGTGAAATGCCGCTTGGGGGCTGTACCGAGCCAGAGGTTCCAGTCGAGTGAATCAGGTATGTCGGATTTATCGGTAAATGGCTTGCCGTCGTAGCCCCAGTTCTTGAATGACCAGACGTAGACCTTTTTAATTTTCCCAATGATGCCTTCCCTGATGTGATGGCGGGTGAACCGATAGGGAGCGCGCGACTGATTCTGGATACCCATCTGGGAGGTGAGCTTTTTTTCCGCCGCAAAAGCCGCCAGTTCGCGCGCCTCGGCCAGCTTGTGGGTGAGTGGCTTCTGGGTGTAGACATGCTTGCCGAGCTTCATCGCGTCCATCGTGGCCGGGTAATGGGTGTGGTCCGGTGTGGAGATGGATACCACGTCGACCTTGTCGCCGAGGGTCGCCAGCATCTCACGGTAGTCCTGAAAAAACTTGGCACTCTTGTGCTCAGACAACCACGAATCAGCCTGACCTCGCTTGCGGTCCACATCACAAAACCCGATCGCCTGTACGCGTTCGTGTGAGACGAGGGAGATTGTATCAACGCGCCCCTTGCCACCGGTACCGATATGGGCTGTACAGATTCGACCGTTGGGGGAATTGGCCCGCAAGCCGGAGGGCAGGATAAGGAAACTGCCAACGGCACCTGAGCTTTGTAAAAAGGATCTGCGTGTTGTGTTTTTCATGATGAATATATTATTAGGCTATTTTGTTTTAAAGGCCTTGCTTTGAACGATGGCATGAACAAAGGCGATAACGGAATTTTCCTCATCACTGGCAGAGGAAAGAATTTCATTGGCCAGATCTTCGTCGGTGAAACCAAATGGACGGCCCAAGCCGTACCCGATCAGGTGCTCGGTGAAGCCACGGGCAAAATCGTTTTCTTTCCGAGCGATCAAATCACGCATTTCAAAATAGTCCGCAAACTCAGGCCCTTTATGGAATTTACCGGAAGGATCGATATCGTAGTTCCTCTTTGTTGTTTTTTTACCCTTTTTGATAATATGGGTATTCTGTGTCCGCCACTTGCCGGCGGCGGTGAAGTTTTCCAGCCCGAACCCGATCGGATCAATCTTACGGTGACAACTGGCACATTGCGGTTCTTCCTGGTGAGCGAGAACCCGTTCCCGGGCTGTGAGGGGCTTATCGGCCAGGCGGGAAAG
>JABJCN010000216.1 GCA_018668635.1 Opitutia bacterium | reverse complement strand
TGGCATCAAACCGAACAATTTTCATTGGTTTCTCAAGGAGTGCGAATGGCGCTTCAATGGAGGCAACCATCAAAACCTATACAAACAGCTTAAATACTGGCATTCCAAGTCAAAGCACTAACCCTTAGCTACTTCAGCCCCATGATTTATGTCAGGGTAAACGTGAAACGAGCTCCTCCATCAGGGATGTTTTTTACATGGATGGTTCCACCATGATTTTCAATGATGCTCTTCACGATCGATAGGCCCAGTCCACTCCCATGGTCCCTTGGCTGTCCAGTGGGCTCCGTGGTAAAGAATCGATCAAAAACTTTTGATAGGTTGACTGGATCAATTCCGCAACCGGTATCCTCTACATCGGTTCTTACCTCGCCATCGGGGCTTGTTTCCACACGCAGGGTTACCTTTCCTTCACTAGGTGTATAGCGGAATGCATTTTCCAGCAGGTTTGCAAAGACTTGTTCAATCCGGGTTGGCAGGATGTTGACGTCGATAATTTCCTCAGGGATTTCCGACACCAACCTGGCGTGCGGTTGGTCGAATGCGGGTTCAAGTTTTTCAAGTACTTGTCTAATAAATACTGAGTAGTCGACGGTTTCTCGCTCAGTACGCAGGGTCTCGGCATCCAGACGTGTTAGCTCACCAAGTTCGTTGACCATGCGGATGACTCGTTCAGTTTCAATGCGGATGTTGGCTTGGAATTTCTCTCGCTTTTCCAGTGGGAGATTTTTGCTTTCCTCGAGGATTTCGGTGGCGCCCTTGATGGCGGTAAGCGGGGTGCGAAGTTCATGGGCCAGGGTGGTGACGAAATCGCGATTATAGATGTTACGCTTTTCAATTTCTTCAACCATCTGACCGATGGATTTCCCGAGTTGTCCGATTTCATCTTTCCCGCGTTCCGGAATTTTAACATTGGGTTCACCTCGGGCAAAATCATGGGTGGCCTGGGTGAGTCTCCGAAGTGGGTGGATGAGTGTGAAGGCAATAAGTATGGAGGTGAAGAGGGCGATCAGGAGAGCTGCGGCGGTGGCCCGGGTTTGGTTGCTCTTAAGCCGAAGGATAGCGCCTATGATGGGGTTCGTATGCTGAATGATGTAGGCTATCCCTTCCGGCGAGTCAGGATTACCGACCGGGACTGCAATGTAGTAGTATGTTAACTTATTGTCCCCCGTTGTCGACCAAGCTGCACCGAAACCTTTTTCATGAACCTCGAGGACCGCCTCCTCATTTGAAAAATCTTTTCCTTTTTCAGGTGGCTCGCGTGTATCAAACATTGCAATCCCCCTATTGTCCAGAAGGAGGAGGCGGGCGTTAAAATCTTTTCCGTATTCTTGGAAACTGGACAATACATTGTGTAGGGCTGGAGCCAGAATAGGCTTTTCTGTTTCTTCAGCCTGTAGGTAGGCAAGGAACGCTGCTCCGGCCATGTTTGCATTCCCCTTCATTTCTTCTTCCAAGGCGGTCCTTGTGTATAGATCAAACGACCGGATTGCCTGTTGGTTAAGGAAGTAGATGGGGATGACAACAATTGCAGCTGCCATCAGGATCAGTTTCCACCGGAGGCTTTGCATTATTGAAGAGGGGCCAGTTTGTAGCCGATGCCATAAATGGTCTGGATGGGATCCAGATTGGGAAGCTTCTTCCGGATTCGCTTGACGTAGGAATCGATACTTCGGTCGGTGATAACCTGTTGGCCATCATGAATCCGGCGGATGAGCATTTCACGGGTAAAGACGCGCGCCGGATTACGGAGAAGTGATTCCAGGAGGCGGTATTCCTGAATGGTCAGGGGGATTTTCTTCCCGTTTAGACTTACGGTGAAGCTTAAAGGGTCGAGAATTATAGGGCCATGGGATAGGTTTTGATTTGATGTCTCGTTATGATTTCCATGGGTGCGTCGTAGAACTGCCTTTACGCGTGCTGACAGTTCACGGGGACTGAAGGGTTTGGTGACATAGTCGTCGGCCCCGACCTCAAGTCCTATAATCCGGTCAATTTCCTCACTCTTGGCTGTCAACATGACAATGGGTACAGCAGGTCGAAGTTCACGAAATCGGCGGAGAAGATCGAGTCCGTTGACACCCGGGAGGTTCAGATCGAGCACAACGAGATCCGGTTCAAGTTCCTCAAATCTGTTAACAGCTGCACTGGCCGTGCTGGCGGTGGTCACTACGTAACCATTGTCCTGCAGGATGAACTCCACCACTTCGAGAATATGTGTTTCGTCATCAACAACTAGGATGGAGGGCGAGGTCATTCTGAAAGAGAAATTGGTATCATGGGCTAAGTTTGACAAGTTTTCCTTTCCTTGACTTCATCTTTGTCATGATAATGAAGCTGTTTGTTCGAAATTGTTTGTTTGGAGCCGTTTGGTTTTTTTTGTCCATAGTTTCTACGCAGTCGGCCGAAAAGAGTAACCATCACCACCGGAAGCCTGTTCCGTCGCCAGAGGTTATTGCGAAACTCCCCAAGGACGGTGGGCCTAACTACAACCGATTGGTCTTTGAAAAAAGCCCCTATTTACTCCAGCATGCGGGGAATCCGGTCGATTGGTACCCGTGGGGAAATGAGGCTTTTGCCGCTGCCCGGAAACAGGATAAACCAGTCTTCCTTTCAATTGGATACACCACATGCCATTGGTGCCATGTTATGGAGCGCGAATCCTTTGAGGATGAGGAAATTGGCAAACTCATGAGTGAGCATTTTATCTGTATCAAGGTTGATCGAGAGGAGCGTCCAGATATCGATGCCGTTTACATGACTGTAACCCAGCAGATGACCGGTTCTGGTGGTTGGCCCATGACCGTTGTCATGACACCTGAAAAGCGCCCATATTTCGCCGGCACATATTTCCCAAAGGAGAGTCGCCTCGGTCGTCCCGGATTAAAACAACTTATCTTTGGTCTCTCTGGTGCATGGAAGGATGATCGTGACAAGGTGTTGGAAGTTGCCGGGGAAGTGACACGTCTTCTCAAGCAAGCCAGCGTAGGAACCCCCGGGGATTCCCTTACGGCGGATCTTCTTGATAAGGCTTTTGAGCAACTGGAGGGGCGGTATGATCCAGTTCATGGCGGTTTTGGAAGTAATCCGAAATTCCCTACTTCCCACCAACTTTCCTTCCTTGTCCGTTACTGGAAACGATCTGGTAACCCAAAAGCTTTGGAAATGGTCGAACGTACCATCCAGAGAATTCGTCTTGGAGGTATTTATGATCATGTTGGTCTGGGTGTGCACCGCTATTCTACTGACCGTGTCTGGCTTCTTCCTCACTTTGAGAAAATGCTCTATGATCAGGCCATCCTTGCCCAGGCCATCTTGGATGCATATCAGGCAACCGGTAAGGCCGAGTATGCCGACCTCGTTCGTGAACTTTTTACGTATGTTCTTCGAGACATGACTGCGCCTGAAGGTGGTTTTTATAGTGCCGAGGATGCTGATAGCGAGGGGGAAGAGGGAAAGTTCTATGTATGGATGTTCAAGGAGGTCATCCAGGTTCTCGGCAAGGAACGAGGTCTACGTTTTTGCAATATTTACAATATTTTGGATGAGGGTAATTTTCGTGATGAAGCTTCAGGAATTGCGAGTGAGGACAATATTCCGCATTTACGGAAATCATTACCAGAAATTGCCAAGGACCTTAATCTTAAATCCAGTAAACTCGCCGAGGAACTTGAGGCTGACCGTCGCAAACTTTTCACTGTCCGCGAAAAACGCATCCATCCGCAGAAAGATGACAAGGTCTTAACCGACTGGAACGGCCTGATGATTGCCGCGATGGCGCGTGCTGGGACCATCCTTGGCGAAGACAGGTATATTCGCGCCGCCAAACGTGCGGCCGATTTCTCCCTGCAAACCCTTCGGCGAAAGGATGGTCGACTTCTCAAGCGTTACCGTGCCGGTGAGGCTGGACTCCCTGCCCACATCGAAGATTATGCATTTCTCACTTGGGGTCTTCTCAACCTATACGAGGCGACTTTCAATGTGAGCTACCTCCAGGAGGCCATTTCCCTAAATGACCTTACTCTAAAACATTTCTGGGATTCAAAGGATGGTGGTTTCTTTATGACAGCAGACGATGGCGAAAAACTTCTTGTTCGCCATAAGGAAATTTACGACGGTGCCATTCCCTCCGGTAATTCCGTCACCGCCTTGAATCTTCTTCGTATTGGTCGTATCACTGGAAGAATAGAACTCGAGGAAAAGGCTGCAGGGGTCATGAAAGCCTTCTCATTGGATGTTCAACGTAATCCTTCCGCGTACACCCAGCTAATGCAGGCGCTTGATTTTGCTGTCGGTCCCTCGCTTGAAATTGTCATTGCCGGCGATCTGAATATCCCTCAAACCCAAAATTTATTAAAGATTTTGCATAAGGATTTTATTCCGAACAAAGTTATTCTTCATCGACCTTCGGAAGCCGATACTTCCATTATAAAAATTGCACCTTATACTGAATTTCAAGCTCCGACCAAGGATGGAATCCCACAAGTCTTCGTGTGTCAGAATTACCAGTGCAAGCGTCCTGTCTCCAAGGCTATAGATCTTGTCAAATTACTCGAAGAACCCTTTGAGTCGAAACCATAGGGCTAAAACTAAAGGTAAAGTGAAATTTATAACAGATCGCTTACCATCTCACATTCTTCAGCCAGTTCCTTTACGGAGGCATCAATTCTCTCTCGACTGAAATCATTGACTGGGACGTCCTGAACAATTTCCCAACATCCTTTCCCATCAGCTTGGATGGGGAACGAAGTTATGAGACCTTTTTGGGTTCCGTAGGATCCATCAGAACAGACAGCAATGCTGTTCCAATCACTTTCGGGTGTTGGGTTGGTGAGGGAGGTGACCGTGTCAACTACTGCATTGGCAGCTGAAGCTGCGGAGGAGAGTCCTCGAGCCTTGATGATTGCGGCCCCACGTTGTTGGACTGTTGGGATGAAAGTATCCTTCAGCCAAGCTTCATCCCCAATCAAAGCTTCAGCATTTTGGCCGTTGATTCTGGCGTTGTAGAAATCTGGGTATTGTGTTGCTGAATGATTGCCCCAGATAGTCATGTTGGTGACTGTTTCAGAGTGAACGCCAGCCTTCTGTGCAAGCTGGCTTTTGGCGCGGTTCTCATCCAGTCGGGTCATTGCAAACCAGCGGTCATTGGGGATGTCCTTCGCATTATTCATCGCGATCAAGCAGTTGGTATTACAAGGGTTGCCAACGACGAGGGTACGAACATCTGCTGCCGCATTTTTTTGGATGGCTTGTCCTTGTCCAGTGAAGATTTTTCCGTTGATACCAAGTAAATCCTTCCGCTCCATGCCTGGTCCGCGGGGAACACTCCCGACGAGCAGGCACCAGTTTGCTCCGCTGAAACCAGTGTCTAGATTGTCGGTCGCTACGATATTTCGGAGGAGAGGAAAAGCACAATCATCTAGTTCCATAACAACACCCTCAAGTGCTTGCATGCCCTTGGGTATCTCCACTAGGTTTAGCTCAACTGGTTGGTCGGAGCCGAACATGGCACCTGAGGCAATACGAATGAGGAGGGAGTAGCCTATTTGGCCGGCAGCTCCAGTTACGGCGACTCGGATTGGCTTAGTCATAATTTATGGGAAGTTTTTCGATTTATTATTATTTGGTTATGAAAGGTCTTGGTGGGCTTTACGGAGAATTGTTTCTGTAGTTTTCCAATCAACGCAACCATCTGTGATTGAAAGCCCATACTGCAGTTTGGTTTCATTAGTTGGAGGGAACTTCTGACTTCCATGAAGAAGATTACTTTCAATCATGGCACTGGAGACGCGGAGGTCTGGGTCCTTGAACTGGCGTATGATCTCCGTAAGGACTTCAGGTTGTCTGGCTGGATCCTTTTGGCTGTTTGCATGACTGCAGTCTATCATTATGGATGTATCAATTCCCGCTGCTTCAATGGCGTCTTGTGCCTTCCGCACCGACAGTTCATCATAATTTGCTCCATTGTCTCCGCCACGAAGAATGAGGTGACATTCGGGGTTGCCTGTGGTGGTGACAGCTGAAGCCTTCCCATTTCTATCGATACCGAGGAATGTTTGCTCCTGACTAGAAGCAAGAATCGCATTTATAGCGGCATTGACGTTGCCCGAGGTGGCATTTTTGAACCCCACAGGCATGGAGAGTCCGCTGGCCATCTGACGATGTGTCTGCGATTCAGTAGTGCGCGCTCCTATGGCTGTCCAACTTAATAAATCTGAAATATATTGTGGAGTAATTGGGTCGAGTAGTTCGGTTGCAGTTGGGAGTCTGAGGTCCAAGATGTCCCTAAGGAAACTGCGAGCCGTTCGGAGACCTTTTTCCAGGTTGCAAGTATTGTTCAAGTCAGGGTCCATAATGAGACCCTTCCACCCCACTGTTGTTCGTGGCTTTTCGAAATATACGCGCATGGCGACAAGGATACGGTCCTCAATCTCATGGGAAAGACCGGCCAGATTTTTTGCGTATTCAATCCCAGCTTGTGTGTCATGAATAGAGCATGGACCTACAATGACAAGGAGTCGGTCGTCTTTGCCATTCAGTGAACTGGCAATTTGTTTTCTTGATTCCAAAACGAATTCTGCCTGTTTCGGGGTCTTGGCAATTTCCTGCCGAAGTATTTCCGGAGCGGGTAGTGTTTTGTTTTGGGTGATGCGTATGTCCGATGTTTGTTGCACGGGGCGTAGGTTGATAGTTTTTTCTTGTAGTCTATCAAGCTTGAAAAGGGTGTGGTGCCTATTCAGCCTTACATTGGTAATATTTGATTTTAAATATGATGATGCAAAGCGAAAAGGATTTACGAATATGGGAAAACCATATGGCGGGTTGGGTTCGGGTAACAGGAGAAGATGCAGCAGACTACCTACAGAGCCAGTTCAGCAATAATTTACATCGCTCGGAAAAGAATCCTGTTACCTACGGACTTTTTCTGGGACTTAAGGGAAAGGTAAGGGCAGATGCGTTTGTCTGCCAGCGAGGGAGCGAATGCTTTGATGTAATCAGCTATCACATCACTTCTGAAAATCTGGAAAGGTTATTGGTGGAGAATGTAATAGCTGATGAGGTTTATTTCGAAAAACAGGATTTAGGCAAATGGGTGGTCATTGCTGGGGTTAATGAATTAAATAATGGTCATAAGTTTTCTTCGAAAGGTTGTTTCAGTGATACATCCGGATGTCTTTCATTTCATGGCCGATGGATTTCAGAGGAACATTATGATGTTCTGGTTCCGTCCTCTTTTATCTTTGAACTGGAAGGTACACTACAGAATTTTGAGAAACTGGATTTTCTGCGAATCCATTCTGGCAACCCTTCTATTCCAACGGATATAGGTCCGGGAGACCTTCCGCAGGAAGGGGGCTTGGAACATGATGCGGTTTCTTTTAACAAAGGGTGTTATCTCGGGCAGGAGGTTATGGCACGGCTTAAAGCCATGGGTCGGGTTCAGCGCCGACTTTTTCGGGTTGAAGGCAGAGGGGAGGTGCCGGTTTATGGTGATGCTATACTTTGCGGTGATGATGATGCCGGCGAGGTTCGAAGTTCCTGTAGAGTATCACATTTAAATAAATGGATCGCCATTGTAATGTTGCGACGTCGTTTTGCTGAAAAGGCGGCATCCGAATCTTGGTTTTTAAAAGATGGTTCAGGACTCAAAATTACCGATATTATTTAATTATGAATGAGCAAGAACAGCTGGCAAAGGTGTTTGAAGGGCTCGGTGCAGAATCAAAACAGGCCTTTACAATGGCCAGACAGCTCCTTCGACGTGCGGAGCAGGTTGCCCAGGAGCAAAATATATCAAGAGTTGAGTCACTGAAACGTCTCATGCGACTTTGTCACGAAGGTTTTCAAGGCAAAATTGATCCAGATTTTGCCCCGACAAATCGCAAAAATAAAAAAAATTGATCTTTTTTTTGATTTTGGGTTGACGAGGTTCCCCTCTCTATCCCAGAAATGGAGCCGAGTTCATAAGAATTGAAGAACTTGTTAACCTCCAATAATAAAGCGAAGAATATGAATAAATCTGAACTTGTAGAAGCTGTTCAAAAAAACCTCGGTGGCGACACCTCCAAAGCTGCTGCTGATGCTGCTGTTAGTGCAGTACTTGCTGGCATCACTTCTGGCGTTAAAAAGGATGGATCCGTCCAACTCATTGGGTTCGGTACCTTCTCTGTAGTTAAACGCGCTGCTCGTACTGGTGTGAATCCTCGCACTGGTGATAAAATTAAGATTAAAGCATCCAAGGCTGTGAAGTTCAAGGCTGGTGCTGGTCTTAAGGCTGCTGCTAAGTAAGCTACTCCAGTTATCAGAAATTTAAAAGCCTGCAGGAATATTCCTGCAGGCTTTTTTATTTCTGGCATGCTTGGAAGAATTATAAAAACTGGTCTATCACCTTTTAATGTTGGCAGAATGGAGAAGTTCAAGTTCACGCACAGCATTCCTTCGCCCGTCTTCGGTTGATAATATTGCCGCCAATTCCTTTGCCTTTTCCTTCATTTGGAACGAATTCTCGACAAAGGAAACTGCCGGGCCAATTCGTTCCGGCCATTTTCTACGGCGAATTCGGATTCCTGAACCGAGTCGCCTGACTTCCCTCGCCCACAGGAATTGGTCACCGAAATGCGGGATGATTATTTGTGAAACTCCTGCATGAAGAGCTGATGCAGTTGTACCGGCACCTCCATGATGAATGATCACTGATCCATAACGGAATAACTGGTCATGAGATACTTTACCTATGACTAGTATCCCAGGAGATTCTTCAAGTAGCGAGAGCCCCGCCCAGCCAGCTTGAATAATGAGTTTTTTACCCTCGGGCCATTTATTCAGAAAGCGTTGCATCAGCTTTTCAGTTTTATCAAATGAGACGCTTCCAAAAGTGAGGATCGGTAATTTTTCTCCCCCACTGAATTCATTGATTACCTTTTCCAGTGAAGCGTCTTCTTCCGATTGCCAGCGAAGGTAACCTGTGAATTTGAACCTCCCTTGGGTCGATCCCTCTGGTTTAAGGAGTTTTTCTGAGACAGCGACCAGAGAGAGATCGCCTGGGTTCATCAGGAAATATTTTATTTTTGGGCTATCAGTGTTTTTTAAATGTCCGCCCATTGTACGGTTGAGAGCCAAGAGAATAAATCGATCGGATGCCTTCCACAGTAGTCGGTTCCAGAACTTTTGTGCAAACCGAGGCATGAGCCAAAGCTTGGCAATAGGGAATGGTGGATAATTTGGTGAAGGGACTACGTTGTGGCTAAAAGTGATGACTGCGAATGGCTTTTTCTTTTTTTGAGCCAATACCCTGAAGTGAGCAAAAAGATAGGATGATACCACGATATCACAGTCATCCATTGCTGATTCAAGCCGCTCCATCAATTCGCCAATGAAGGGAATTGATTGTTTGTATATCTTTTGGAGAAGTCGCACCGGATTTCTAGTGCGACTTAGGTTTCGCATTGCTTCTGTTAGTCGATCCTGATCCCAATCGGGAGGGACGGGTATAAACGCTAGACCAGCGCGTTCCACTTCGTCCTTAAAGTATGGAACTGTAGCAAACCGGACCTCGTGCCCTGCGTCCGCTAATGCCTTGCCAAGAGCGATGACTGGATAAATGTCACCGGTGGATCCATGTGAGGTAAGAAGTGCGCGCATTTAAGGACAAAGCTTGAATCAATCCATCTTTCTCTTATTAAAGCTCACGCTATTCGAAATGTAAATTTCAAAGAATTATTATAATGAATATTTCACTTGTAGTCCTTGCTGCCGGGATGGGGAATCGTTTTGGCGGACTCAAGCAGTTGACTGGTATCGGTCCCAACGGAGAGACACTTCTTGAATACGGAGTCTACGATGCATGGCGTGCAGGTGTGAAGAAGGTTATCTTTGTTATTCGTCGGAGTTTTGAATTAGAATTTAGAAAACTGGTTATATCGAGATTTCCATCAAAGCTTAAGGTGGTCTGTGTTTATCAGGACTTGGAAGACCTTCCATGTGAAAGAATTTCGCCGAAAGGTCGGACAAAACCTTGGGGCACCGGTCACGCCGTTCTTGCGGCAAGGCATGAGTTGTCAGGCCCGTTTATTGTTATCAATGGAGATGACTTTTATGGCGCCTCTGCTTTTCAGGACCTTGTCGGATTTCTTAAGAATGACACTTCTGGCTTCAACGGGATGCGGTTTGCTCTGGGTGGTTATCGTCTCAGGAACACCTTGTCCGGTCATGGATCTGTTTCCCGTGGAATATGTGAGGTTGATGAACAGGGTTTCCTCAAGTCATTGAAAGAGCATCAAGAGCTCAGTTGGAATATAAGTGAAACGTTTGTGCATTCTCGCAAGCATGGGATTCAATTTACTGGAGAAGAACTTGTTTCCTTAAACCTTTTCGCTCTACAGTCAGAATTACTACAGGCACTGAATGATAACTTTGAGGACTTTTTGTCTGCCAATGAGGGAGACTTGAATGCTGAGTTTTTCCTGCCGGAGGTGATCAGCAGACTTATCCTTGATGGTGATGCAACACTTCGTGTACTGCCTACTGAGGAAAGTTGGTTTGGTATGACTTATGCCGAGGAGAGAACTGCGGTAGAGGCTGCAATTCTGGAACGTATAGATGAAGGTGTCTATCCGAATAAACTTTGGGAATATACCTAGAATTCAGTAGAACACCAATGGGTTCTTGTGAAATCACTAAACCTCTATCCCTAAGAGCAGTTCACGAATTTCCGCTTCGGGATCGTCGTGTTTTTGCTCAATAGCAAGTTTTAGCGCTGATTTAAGCCAATTGTTACTCTCATCCATATTTCCCAGTTGAAGATGTGCCTTACCTAATAGGATACGTGGTATCATCCAGTCCTTATCGTTCTCTGCACATTTCTCTAGTGGAAGCGTACCGGCTTTAGTTTTGCCTTCATCTAAAAGGGCTTGGCCATAACTGAAAAGCAGAAGAGGATTTTCCCCTTTGCTTTCGATTAGTTTTAGGAACTTTTCAGAGCGCACGATTGAATCCCAAGGCACCAACTTATGCAACAAATACAGCAACAGCCGTTGAATTGTCATGCCCCCCTCTTTTATTGGCGATGCGAATGAGATTGCCAACAAAGTCGTCAGGTTTTTCAGCCTCCAGTGCCATTTGATACATTTCGTCTGGCTGAATAAGGTCAGTTATTCCATCGGTGCAGATGAGAAGTTGATCCCCTTTATACAAGTCGAAAGCGTGGACATCAGGGTGAAAATCCGCTTGTTGGCCCACGCAACGTGTTAGTGAATGATGGTAGTATTCAGGGATATTTGGCATTTCCTCACCAGGTTCCAGTTTGTTAAAAATTTCCTGTGCGATTGTGTGATCGGTTGTCAGTTTGCCTGCCCCGTTTTTACGAAAGAGAAATCCTGAAGAGTCCCCAATGTGACCAACAAGTACTTTGGCTCCCTTTACAGCCAGGGCTGAGATGGTTGTGCCGATACCTGTGTCGGGGGTAAGTGCAACGCCTTCCTCTGTGACAGTCTCATTTACAAATTCAAGTGCAGCCTTAAATTCATCTTCTGAATCAATGCCTTGATTTTCTTTTGCCCACAACTGGAGACACTCCATTGCCATACCGCTGGCTTTATCCCCATAGGGAAGTCCTCCAATGCCGTCCGCCACTGCAAATAGTTGCAGGTCATTGTCAACCAGGAAGCTGTCCTCATTCTGCTCACGGTGTAGACCAATGTCAGAATTACCAAATGCTATCAGTGCCATATGGGAAAGTCTCGGAATTTAAAAAAGGGATGTTTATTAGGCGAAGAAACCTCTGACGTCAAGAAGGTGCAGTCCTTGGGTTCAAATACCAAATTCTCGCAAGTTAGGTCTGCTTTGAGAGTTAAAGTTTCTGTGTTGTAGTGGTAGGGCATTGAGAAAATGCAAACCATAGTTTTTCCGAAGGACTCTTGAGTCTAGTATTGTTAGTATACCTTGGTCCTCTTTGTTGCGGATGAGTCTTCCTATCCCTTGACGGAACTTAATGATTGCATCAGGTAAGGTTAATTCAAGGAATGGATTGCGCCCTTCTGCCCGAAGCCATTCCTGACGGGCTTGGGCAATGGGATGAGTCGGGTTCTCAAAGGGAAGGCGAGTCACTATAACTTGGGAGAGTGAAGGTCCTGGGACATCTACTCCTGTCCAAAAGGTGTCTGTGCCAAGGAGAAGTCCATTACCTGCATTTGAGAATTGTCTAAGTGCTTTTGTGCGGGAAAGTTCTCGACCTTGGATAAAAAGAGGTCGATTTTTTATCAGAATACTTTCTGACAGGATATCTGCTACAGCATAAAGGTCTTTATAACTGTTGAAAAGTACCAAGCTTCCTCCCTTTATGTTGGATGTAAAATATTCAATATTTTCAGCGAGAAATTTAACGAGTTGATCTTTTTCCCCTTGGGGTAGTGGATCCGGAGAGTCTTCTGCAATAAAGGCTTTAACCTTATCTTGATAATTAAATGGTGAGTCACGGATTACCGAAGGTTGTTCCTCTGCACCGGCTGCTTTCTGGAAATTATCCATGCAACCTGAAATACTTAGTGTTGCACTGGTTAGGATAACACCTGTGTTCCTTGAAAATATATGTTTCCTTAGATAGGGAGCCACATCAACAGGTGCAGTTTTTAGGTGTGTGATAATTCCTTTTCGGCCGCCTCGCTCAAACCAGTGTACGTGGTCCTTTTTATCCATTCTCCAGAATTCATGTATATTGTGGTAGTAATTTAGGATTTTATCGCGGTGATCCTTCAGTTCATCAATAACGCGTTCGTTACTCAGGTTTTCTGCGATTGTAGCAATTCGTTGGGTCAGATAGTATATTGGGTGCAAGCTATCGAGGTCGCCAGCTGCGGGTTCCATTAAACGGGTAATTGGCCTTTCCATAAGGTAAGCGTCGCGCACATAATGAAAAAAACCTTCAGAAGAACGGATTGCGTCTGTAACCATTTGGCAATCCTTCGGTGTCCCAACTTTTGTGAAGAGCCCACGCTTACGCTTCGGATTATAGAGGAGCTTAAGCGCTAGACCCAGTCCATATGAGCTAATGTCGAGTCCGAAATGTTCCGTTGCAATCGCTGGAATACGATGTGCCTCATCAAGTACCATGAAGTCTTGAGGGTAGAGGACACCTGATGTTTTCCCTTCAGGATGCATTCCTGCCCCAAGAAGAGCAAACAGGAGGCTGTGGTTTAGTATAAGGACGTTGGCTTTCTGTATCCTGGCCTTTGCTTTTTGGTAGTGACAGTGACTTGCGTTGCAGTTTTTTCTGCTACATGTGGAGGAGTCCGCGTTTACCTGAGTCCAAATTTCAGTAGTGGGTGCTGGACTCAGTTCCTGCCGCATGCCGTGTTTCGTTTCTTTTGCCCAGTCTGCAATTCTTCCCAGTTCAGATAAATTCTCGGAGGGAAAGAGTTCGGTCTTTGCTCGGATGGCAGCAGCCAGACGATTGGGACACAGGTAATTACCCTTGCCAACGAGGAGTGCTGTTTCGAATTTCTTGTATTTTTCAAGTTCTGGAACTTTTGCAAAAAATCTGGAACACAGAGGGATATCTTTTTGCAACACTTGCTCCTGCAGTGAAATGGTATTCGATGAGATAATAAACGGTCGCCTTGTCTCAAGGCTCATCATAATTCCCGGGAGCAAGTAAGCCAGACTCTTGCCAACCCCAGTTCCTGCTTCAAATAGAAGAGGAGAGTCATCTAGTAGGTGCTGGGCAACTGAACTGGCCATATCTTCCTGTTGGGGGCGGTGTTCCATACCCATTGCCCCTGTCAGCCAGCCGGATTGAGAGAAAATTTTGTCGGTTAGTTTTGGTAGTTGCTCAAAAAATGGTGGTGCTTCGGGTGTATCTGGTTCGTTGCGTAGGCTGATCATTTGTTGATAAGTTCCCTTTCAATGAGTACGAGACTACCTTCTTCCACAAGGTCGAATAACTCCAAAATCTCTCTATTCCTTAGCTGAATACAACCGCTGCTGGATGGGATACCAATTTCCCCTTCGTGATTGGTGCCATGGATGTAGATATAGCGATTCCATGAATCACAATTACCTCCAGCATTTAATTTTTTTTCAACACCCCGTAAACGAAGGATTCTTGATGTTATGAGGTTTTGCTTGTTGTATTCTTCATTATACTCGAAAAAACACTTTCCTGTTGGAATACGACTGTGGAAAACCATTCCTTCTTTTTCCCCTTCCCCTATTTTTTTTTCTATTGAGTGAAGCCCCCAAGGAGTGCCCAAAGAGTTTTCGATACAGGAAGGAAGTTTTCTCGATGTGGAGACGCTATAGCGTTGAACCAATTTTCTATTTTCAAACAGGCACATTTTCTGTGCATTAATGTCAACGCCCAACCAAATCCTCGCCGAGGGGATTGACAAGGCGTGGCACTTTTTCATCATCCGCGCGTTCCATAATGAATCCATCAGTTAATAATTTAAAGGTCGGTATTGTCGGCGCGACTGGAGCGGTTGGTCAAGAACTCATCCGCCTTCTGCATGAACGAAAATTTCCTCTTCAGGAGTTGGTCCTGCTTGCGTCTGCTCGATCTGTTGGCAAAAAAGTCTCCTGGGAAGGAAAAACCTGGATAATCGATGAAGCCAAACCTGAAGCCTTTGACGACTTGGACCTAGCGATATTCAGTGCAAGCGGAAGTATTTCCTCCAAGCTTGCTCCAGAGGCCGTCAATCGAGGTTGCATTGTCGTCGACAATAGTTCCGCTTTTAGAATGGATCCTAAGGTTCCACTTGTTGTACCCGAAATTAATGCTCATGTTCTAAGAAATGAAAAGCCTGGCATCGTAGCCAATCCCAATTGTTCTACAGCCGTTGCATTGATGGGGCTTTTCCCACTCCATCAGGCATTTGGGCTAAAGCGTTTCTTTGTCTCTACATACCAAGCAGTTTCTGGTACTGGTGCTGCAGCTATTCGTGAACTTGAGGCTCAGACTCGCGCTCTGATGGCGGGCGAAGATTACGCCCCAGAAGTATATCCATACCAGATTGCGTTCAACCTTCTTCCTCACGTTGATTCATTTTTGGACGATGGATACACCAGGGAGGAAATGAAAATGCTCAATGAGGGCAGAAAAATCCTCGAGCATCCCAGTCTGGAGGTTTCCTGTACTTGCGTTCGTGTACCAGTCCTTCGGGCCCACTCCATGTCTATAAATGCAGAGTTTGATTCTCCTGTTTCCGTTTCGATTGCCCGTGAGGCGATTGAGGGTTTTTCCGGTTCAGAACTCAAGGATGACCCTTCCAATCTTGTTTATCCCATGCCAATTGACTACTCCGAAAAGGTATCATGTGGCATCGGACGAATCCGAAAAGATACTGCTCTGAACAACGGGTTGGCACTTTGGGTTGTCGGTGATCAACTATGGAAAGGTGCCGCCTTGAACGCTGTGCAGATTTCAGAAGTCCTTCTTGAATATGGCCATCTCTAAATTGGTTGATAAGAGAAAGTTTTTCAATCCTGTATTCTATCTCCGATTCCTCTTGTCAGGCACGCACATAAAACTATCCTGCCCCACCTTTTCTTTTACACACAACCCATGAATTTTCTTCTCGGATTCGGTATTGTAGCTCTGGTCTTACTGAGCCTCTTCATTATTCTTATTGTGCTTATGCAGAGGCCTAGTGCCAATGCAGGCATGGGATCCACCCTCGGCGGAAGTGCTGCTGAGCAGGCTTTTGGGTCCGATACGGGCAATATTCTCACCAAAGCGACCGTTTGGGGTACTATTATTTTCTTTGTCCTTTGCATGAGTCTTTTCCTCGGAACCCAGAAGCGGGTTGCCACTGAGAGTAAGGCGCTCGAGAACCTTGCTCCTGTAGCAGGAGTAGAAACTCCTCTGCCCCCATTGCCATCTCCTATTTTGTCTCAACCGGCTGGACCTGGGATTTCCACAACTTCGAAAACATCGGGCATCAAGGAGATATCTGTGGAATCCACTTCAACCACAGGTGGTAGCAATTAGGCTGACTTGCCTTAAGTAGCAATGCCCGGCAGTATTCCGGAAATTCGTCTTTGTCTTTTATTTTTTGGATTTATTTTCACTGCTCTGGGGGTATTTGCACAGAAACCGCCACCCAATTCTGCTAGAAATCTTTCCGAAGGGGAGGCATCATCACGACTCCATCAGTTCAGGTATCAGCGCCTCATAGGCGACTTTACCTTTCAATTTGAACTTGAGCACATGCCTCGCCGTGGGGAATCCCGGATATTTCAGGGTCTCCTTTGGGGGACATGGAATTCTTCAGGTCCTCTCATGCGGGCTCGGTTTTCGGCAGTGGAAGGAATTGCAAGTGGCAAATCCATAGAGATGATTCTTCAGAATGGCATCGCCCCGCTGGTTTGGAGTCGGTCTCTTGCATCTACACTACCTACATCATCTACGGAACCTCCACCCTTCACCAACCTGCCCCCTCACTTCTGGTTCAAGGAATTTTTGCCTGGGGTGGGCTATGTACCTTTCGATCTCCTGATGCCATTCACATATTGGAAGAAAACCACCTATCTTGGCGCAGAAAAAGTCAAGGGGAGACCAGCTCAAATATTTCTTGCTTATCCTCCAGACAATTTTCCTGGTTTTGGTAAAAAATTTAAAGCAGTTCGTTATGCTCTTGATGATGGCTACAATGCTCTTCTTCGGGTTGAAATTCTCGGTCCCCTTGATAAGCCTCTAAGGACATTCAAGATACTTAGCTTTAAAAAGCTAGAGGATAACCAGTGGATTCTTAAAACCATTGATTTGGTTAATGAATTAAGTCGAGATAAAGCTCGTTTTGAGATCGGTGCAGCGAATGTTGGAAATCCTCATCCCATTATTCTTTTCGATCCTAACTATCTTGCAATTCCCCAACCACCAAACATGAAGCGATTTTAGCATGATCTTGCAGAGTTTTTTAATTCTTCGCACATTTTAAGAAACATTATAAATCTAAACCTTTTGTTTAAATTTTTCGTTGCCACACCAAGTCCTAATTACACATATGCTGTAACGTTATGAGCGAAACTGATATTCAACTTTCATCATGGGCGGCCAATATTTCGCCCTCACCTACACTTGCTGTTGATTCCAAGGCCAAAGCGATGAAAGCCGCAGGCGAAGACGTTTGCGGTTTTGGCGCGGGCGAACCCGATTTTGACACCCCTCAATTTATTAAAGACGCATGTGCCAAAGCACTTGCCGAGGGTAAAACCAAATATGCCCCTGCTCCAGGACTTCCTGTTCTTCGTGAAAGACTTGCGGAAAAATACCGGAAGGAAAATGGGATTGATGATGTTGAGGCAGCCAATGTAATTGTTAGTCCCGGGGGTAAGTATTCCTGCTATCTCGCTATTCTTGCTGTTACCAGTCCTGGCGATGAGGTTATTATTCCCGCACCTTACTGGGTCAGTTATCCTGAAATGGTAAAACTTGCTGGTGGTGTTCCCAGAGTTCTTCCCGCTGAAGATGGATCAGGCTTTAAGATTACTGCCCAGCAACTTAAGGACGCGATCACACCCAATACCCGCATGGTCATTCTAAACAGTCCCTCCAATCCCACGGGAGCTGTTTACAATAAAGAAGAACTACAGTCTCTAGTCGATGTTGCTCTCAGCGCAGGTATTTACATAATGTCTGATGAGATATATGAATACCTCCTTTATGATGATGTCATACATCACAGCCCTGCATCTTTTAGCAAGGAGGCTTCAGAAAAGGTCATTACCGTTGCTGGATTCAGCAAAACTTTCTCTATGACTGGTTGGCGCCTGGGTACGCTTGTCGCTCATGGAAAAATCGCTAAGGCTGTTGGTAGCATTCAAAGCCAGACCAGTTCCAACGCGACAACCTTTGCCCAGTGGGGAGCCCTTGCTGCCATAGAGGAACCAGATCAGTCACGCGCGGCGATCGATGGGATGCTGGAAGTCTTTGAGCGTCGTCGGTTGATGCTTTTGGATGGCCTAAACTCCATCGATGGCATCAATTGCGAGCGAGCCCAAGGGGCATTCTACCTTTTTCCTGACATCTCTGCTCTCGGTTTATCCGCCAATGACTTTGCCGCACGTATTCTTGAGTCCCATAAAGTCGCTGTTGTTCCTGGTGAGGGTTTTGGCGCACCGGGATACATACGTCTAAGTTACGCCACTTCTGACGAGGTGATTGAAAAGGGTCTTGTCCGTCTAAAAGAATTTTGTGGAAGTCTTTAATCTGTTACGATCCATTGGTCTACAAAATCGGGCCAAGCTTTCATTCCATCTGGATAAAATTTTGCTGGATGTATGTTGGGTATCCAATGCATTGAATTAGTTTCTAGACAAACAAGATGGCTGGGATTCACTCAAGGATAGTCACTTATAAATCAGGCGAGGAGCACATAAGGAAAATACGAGAAAACGTATTTGTAAAGGAACAAGGCGTTCCTGCAGACATTGAAATAGATGGCTTAGACCCTGTAGCTCGTCACGTTCTTGTTTTTGACGCCGAAGAAGTTATTGGAACAGGAAGGATGCTACTGGACGGGCATATTGGGCGAATTGCTGTTAAGAAGCATTACCGGGGCAAGGGGATTGGGACAATTATAATCAATGAATTAGTTCGTGTCGCTGGGAATCTACAACTGCCTGAGGTATGGATTTCTTCGCAATGCCATGCCAAGGCATTCTACCAAAAAATTGGTTTTGTTGAAATTGGTGAAATATACCAAGAGGCAGATATTAATCATATCAAGATGCAAATGAATATCTGATTATTTGGTTCGGATATTTGTTTGCACGAACGCATTCATTGTGCCGTTCCGGCAGACTATTTGAGTATTATTTACAATCCCAAGGAGGATTTAACAGCCGGAAATTTGTCTATGGCTATTTCAAATTCACTGATATCAAAATCAGCAACAAGGAAGTCCCCATAACTGAGTGTAGGGGTAAGTGTTTGCCCGCTGACCTTTTGTAAATCTCTCATGTCATCCGTTGAAACTCGGACATCTCGTATATCCAGTTTTAGACCTTTGGCCTGGAAATAATTGAGAGCATCGACGCACCAAGGGCATCCTTTCTTAATGTATAGTATAGGCTTCATTGGATTCTTTAAAGGTCATGTAGAGCTTGAATAAAACTTTCTGGATCTTCGCTACGTATAAGGGCTTCTCCAATAAGGACTGCTTGTGCCCCGGCTTCTTTTACGAGTGCCGCATCATTGATTTCGTGGATTCCACTTTCACTAATAGATACAATATTATCCGGGATTTGAGGAATGAGATCGCAGGAAATTTGAAGATCAGTAACAAACCGGGTCAGGTCTCGATTATTTACACCAATTATTTTGGGGTTAAAATTGAGTGTGCGTTCAAGCTCTGCAAGTTCATGGATCTCAAAGAGGCTGTCCAATCCCGCAAGATTGGCCGCATCGTATAGCTGTTTGATTTCATCATTTTCCAAGGCTCGAACAATTATCAGGATGGCGCGCGCTCCGGCTTCACAGGCTTCGAGTACTTGGACAGGATGAACCATGAAGTCTTTGCGTAGGCAGGGGGTGTTTCGGTCATGGTCCCGAATGAAGTCGGTTACATCCCATAGGTCACTGATTCTTCCTGAAAAATATTTTTCGTCCGTCAGGACAGAGATTGCATCCACATCGGCATTGATATAGCGCCGAGCCTGATCTGATGAATCAGCCAGCTCTGCTATTTCTCCTGCAGAGGGGGACTTGCGCTTTATTTCACCAATGATGGATAGCTTTTTGTTTCCTTTCAGTGATTCAATGAATGTACGGCGTCCTTGATTTAACTTATTGAAATGCAGAAGTTCCTGCTCGCGAACCGGGCGGATTCGATCTTTTATTTCCTGACGTTTCCACGCCATAATTTCTGCAAGTTTGTCCATGAGTGTGTTTTGAGGTGACAGGCTGGAAGGCTGTCCTACTTTATTCAATTTTAAATGGAAGAAGTTATTGCATTAAAGAAAACTGTAGCGAGCTTACGGGAACCCGGTGGGTGCCCTTGGGATCAGGAACAGACCCATCAATCATTGACGATTTGTCTTGTTGAGGAATGTTCTGAATTACTTGAGGCAATTGATAATCTTGATTTTAAGCTTATGCGGGAAGAACTGGGCGATCTGCTTTTACAGGTTGTTATGCATGCGCGCTTTGCGGAGGAGGAGAAACGTTTTGATCTAGGAGACGTTGCCAGGGACATCAATGAAAAGTTGATACGGCGTCATCCCCATGTGTTCGGTGAAGGAGTTAGTCTTGATACTTCTGGCGAGGTTCTTGTTGAGTGGGATAAGATTAAGGCGGCTGAAAAAAAGGATCAACCTCCAGAAGGCGTTTTCAAGAAGTTGCCTCCTAGGTTGCCGGCTTTATTATATGCACTGGAAACCTATAAACGTATCCAGAAAAAGAATTTGCCTGCGGAGAATATGGTGAATCAGGATGCAATTCGAGATACAGCGTCAGGCCTTAACGAGTCTATGGCAGGGGAGCAGATTTTTCAAATTGTAGCGGCTTGCCGGGAGGCGGGGATTGATCCTGAGGCGGCAGTGCGTCGCCATGCCGGGAAGGTTCAGCGGGAGATAGAAGCACGTGTCGTTGAAGGGGATTGATACGGAACTCTTGGCTATTCCGACAACGGAGGGCGCTGAATTAATGCCTGTTCTTGTTCGGCGTTCTAATCGCGCAAGGCGACTACGCCTAACCATTGGAGTGCAGGGGGAGGCAATCCTCACCATCCCAAGGGGATGCTCGCGAGCAGAAGGTATTAAATTTCTTCACAAGCACGGGGATTGGATGAAGAAGCATTTGGGGAATCGCAAGAAAAAGTCTGCTTTGTCGCTTATGGAATTTTTACAAAAGCAGGGCTGGTTGTCTTTTGCTGGCAAAAAATATTCCATTAAAATCTCATTTGGGAATTCTTCCCGGATCAAGTTTATGGATGATTTTTTGTGTTTTGTCCTGAACAGGGATGGAGATGAAGAATTGGAGTTGATTGGTCTTTTAAGACAGTTGGCATCCGAAAAGCTGAAGACCCGAACCTGGGATTTAGCAGAGGAAAAGCAATTATCCTTGGCCAGAATCAGTGTCCGGAACCAGAAGTCACGATGGGGGTCTTGTTCCGATCGGGGTACCGTCTCTCTCAATTGGAGACTTCTTTTGATTCGACCGGATTTGCAGGACTATATCATTTTGCATGAATTGGCACACCTGACAGAGATGAACCATTCAGGGACTTTCTGGTTATTACTGGAGACTTACGATATTCGGGCTCGAAAACATGACCGGGAGGTTACGAAAATCTCCCGGGAGATCATGAGCTTGGGACGTTAAGCAGGAACGCCGACAAAGTGCCGGCGTCCATACATTGAGATTATTGAAATTATTTTACCTCAGGTGGAGGTGATGGAGGCGTTGTTGGTGGCGGGTTCGGTGGTTTTACCGAAGGCGGGGGACCTGGGGGATTCGCCGGTGGTTTAGGAGGTTCCTCCTTGTTGTTTTTTTGGGGTATTGGAGGAACTGGAATTGGAGGTGTTGCTACTGTTATTTTTTTTCTGGTTGGCTTTTTGACTCCTCCTGTAGGAGACACTCCGCCTGTACCTGACAACGCTGCAGGTGGTGGCGGTGGAGGTGGTGGGGCTTTAAAGAAGCCTGCTACTGTAGCGGGAATTGCATCGTATAGACTTTCACCTGCATCAAAGGCAGTCTTTTCAGCAAGGTTGAAAATGGGACTAGATATTTCAAGGGATTCCACAAGGGTAATTACAGGTCCGGGTTTAGGTTCCTCATCTTCTTTCTTATCTTCGCCATCTTTTTTCTCTTCATCCTCCTTTTTCTCATCCTCATTCGTTACTTGCTTGGGAGGGGCGGGTTTGCGACCAACCTGTACCTGATAACGGCCGAGGGATGTATGTAGAATAAGTTTGCGGTATTGGCCGTTTGCTCCTTTGGCATCTTCGCATTCAAGAGATAGAGCATCATTCCAGCGCAAATCTGTAATGTCATCCACAAGGTCTGCTACCTTGCTGTCATCGAAGTCTTTACCCTGTACACTTTTATCGGTGGACCACTTACCATCCTTTTTTGTAAATGTAATAGCCTCAACTATGGGAGGAAGTGTTGGATAGGTAAGTTCAAGTTTTTCGATATCGTCATTCTCAATGTGTTCAAGAATGCTGTTTTCAGCCCAGTCATCGTTGTCATTGTCAATGTTGAGCCATGAGAAACTATCGTTGTCACTATCTTTCTTGGACTGGACATGGTAGGCATATTCTTCCCCTTCAACGGCGGCAAAACGACCTCCGCTGTCATGCTTTTTGCCAGGATGAAACGACCATATGGTGCTACCGTCCTTATCTTTGAAAGTGATTGTTGTTTTTCCCGTCTCATGCTTTTCCGATACAGCGGTAGCTTTGCCTGCTTGGCGAAAGATCTTGGCATTGCGAAGATCCTTAACGAATCCATCCTCATTATCAAATGGATCCTTGCCGGGGAGACCATGGAAGGTCTGTACTAGCCAACTTGTTGCTCCCCGGTTCAGAACCACCTTTTCACGAACCTCAACGCTGCCAACTTCTTTTTCCCGCAGTTTGGAAATGTTGGCATTGTCGAGAATCGTTCCTGCTTTAGTGATAACTTCTTCGTCCTTCTTTGCATCTTCAGTTAAGGTGAAGTTGCCTAGATCAGAGCGATTTTTATCATCGTCGTTGAGATAAAGAGTCTTTTCTGCTTCAATCTCCACGAAATAAGTACCATCAAGTAATTTTCTTTTTTCTTCGATAATAAGAAAGCGACCCTTTAGTTGATTCTTGGAGTTGGAATTTCTATTTTCCCCTGACTTGCCCATGAAGGAAAGGGCGATGGCAATTATGCCTAGGATTGCGACGCCAATGGCGAGGTTTTTTGGTTTCATCGTTCTTTTAGATCCTAAGATTTTTATTTTTGTGTTTTCTGACTTTCTGCTACCTTCGGTTCCTCCTCATGATGAATGAAAAAATACCAAGGGCCAGTACAGCTGGAGGAACCACGATGGTATTTGCCAACTTGACCCAGAATTCCACACTTTCAATTTCTTCACGTCCTTCCTTGCGGTCCTTGCGCTTCAGTTTCTCCAGTTCTTTGATTTTTTCATTTGCCTCCTCCTGTTTTACTTGGATTTGTGCCTGTAATTCGAGAATAGACTTGCGCATTTCCTCTTGTACCTGAGCCCGGATAACATTCATCTGGTTTTGTAAATCCATCAACTTTTTAATGGTTGCAGCATCCTTTTGCCGATCAAGAGAGATTGAACCATCTGGTTTAACATACTTTCGATACGGTTCCAGTTCCTTCTGGATTTGAAGGCTTTTTTCACGCATCTGGATTTGGGCATCCCGTTGTTGTTGTTGCATGGTCATGTTTATTTTCCCCAATTCAGCTTCCAATGCGGCGTTTGCCGCTTGGATTTCCTTGTCTATGTCCTTGTTTTTTTCGTTAAGCTTTTGCTGCCTTTCAGCCTCAAGCTTTTCAATGCGTACGAATGGACGGTAGGAGTCTCCCTTGACACTAACTGCTCCCAGTGACTTTTCCCCTGTGACCAAGTAGTCAACGAGGTTCAGGGCGAGTACGCCATTGTGGGCGGATATGGGGCGCATATTATCGGTGTTCTGGAAACGCTGAAACAGGTTGTTCAGGAAGTCAAAGTCAGTAAACAGTACAACCTCACTCTCACCTTCCTTGATGGCAGTTTTTGAGTCTTTTTCGCTGGCATTTGCATCGCCGGGCTTGCCATCCGGAAAGGCGGTTTTAAAATTACCTTTAAGGATGCCTCCAATGGTGTGTCGCTTACCATCCTTGGATTTTTCAATGCTAGCATTGATGGCGGCTGATTGGCTGCGGAGACTCATGAGCGTGCGAGGATTGACCTGAAATGGATCGAACGGATATTGTGGATAAAGACTTTGGGTGCGGGGAAGGTCTTCTGTAGGAAGTAACCCAGCGTCTGGCGAAGCTTCTATCAGCTTCGTCAGGTTTAGCCCGCTATCTTCCGATAGGCTAAAAGATCCACATTCCATAAAGAGCAGGAGATCATCACTAGGAATAAATTCATTCTTATTGATTTGTTCGTCGCCAATAACCCGAATCCATGCGGGATAGTCCCCTAGTTTGGGCATAGGAACTTGTGCGCCAAGGTCTGCTAGCACCTTGGTCTTGTCATAATTCACCCCCCATGCCTTAAATAATTTTTCCAGATCGCTGTTGGCGTCAATCCGGTTGGGCATTTGAAATCCACCTATTGGCAGGTTTTGAGGTAGATTTCCATTGGCGTATTGGTCAATCCATGAACTGGGATCGACAGCCACGAAAAGTTTGCCACCACCCAAAAGATATTGATCGATGGCAAATTGAAGTTCATCGGGAAGATTTTTAGGATGGATAATTACCAGGGCAGCGAGGTCCTTGCCTTCCGGGAGTGAGGTTGCTGTGGCACCAATATTTTCCACCTCGTAGAGTTTGCCCAGATCCTGAAAGAAAGGTTGGTGCTGAGCCATTTGCTCCATACTATTTATTACTCCGATGACTGGTTTGTCATCGTTGGTGAGTCCATAAAGAGTGGTAATGATCTGGCGCTCAAGAAAGGTTTCGGATTCGTGTAAAAAGTTAATATTTTCCTCTTCACCCTGATAGATAATTTTAATACCTGTGTAGAAGAGCGTGTTCCCCAAGCGTCCCTTTATTCCAAAGTCCGACTTTTCAGCGATTTCTTCCTCATCAGTATCTGGTTTGGGATCAATTACTGTAAGAGTAATCTTTGAGTCCTTTGATCCATAGTTATCTTCAAATTGCTCCAGCAGAGAGAGAACACGGTCTGCTTGGTTTTTGATATAAACTGGCACATCTTCCCGACTGCGTGAAAAATGAACTTCGATATCGATCTCTCCCTTGATTTTGGCCAGAAATTCCTTTGTGCCCTTGGTTAGGGAATAAGTTTTGTCGTTGGTCGTATCCAAGCGAATCCCTTTTGCCTTGCTGGCTATCCAGTTTACGAGGACGATACCGATGAATAGTATTACGATAGAAATAAATTTTGTTTTCATGACTGATTTTCCGTCTTTGAATTCGTTTTTATTATTATTCAGTTCTGAATCAGATCAGCGTTCGAGAACGATCACGTTCACGAACAAGCAAAAGACTGTGAATGATAAAAAGTAGAGAAGTCCTTTCAATGATACTACGCCATTTTGAAATGGTTCAAAGTGTGTTATGAAACTAAATTGAGCAATAGCATCTGCTATTTCCATTGGTAGAAATCCTTCCAGAAACCCCGAGAAGACACTCCATCCGAGAAAAAGAAATATCAATGTGACCAAGGTACTTATCACAAAGCTGATGACCTGATTCTTCGTGAAGGCAGAGGTTAAGGATGTGACTGCCATAAAGCTTCCGGCCATCAGGAATAGTCCAAAATACCCAGTCAAAACAGGACCCCAGTCCGGATTGCCAAGGTACCCGATTGTCAAAACCATGGTTATTGTAAGGCAGATTGCCACCAGTACAAATATCCAGGCGGCAAGGAACTTTCCCAAGACTGCCTGTATGGGGGTGATCGGTAGGGTAAATAGCAGTTCCCATGTCCCTGACCTTTTCTCCTCCGCCCAAAGGCGCATGCCTATAGCCGGAATAAAGACTAGGAAAATCCAAGGTTGATAGTGAAACAGCGTGCGCATACTGGCATCATTGGTCTCTAGCATCTTTCCTAAGTTTAGGGCCATAACAGCTGAGGCGCCAGCGAAGACGAAGAGGAATACATAGGCAACCGGTGAGCGGAAGTAGCCGAGGAACTCTCTTTTAAATAAATAGTAAATGGTTTTCATCAGTAAGTTTCAGGGTTCGTTGCAGGGGGGACGCTGGCAGGTTAGCTTCCTTTCTGGGAAGTGGTGAGATCGCAGAAAATATCCTCGAGGCTTTTGCCGGGATGCTTTTCGCGAAGTCCGTCCGGCGTGCTGTCCACAATGACCTTTCCGTTGGCAATAATTATGATTCGGTTACACATTGAGTCAACTTCCTCCAGAATATGAGTTGATAGGACAATCGCTTTTTGCTTTGCCATTGAAGTTATCAATTTACGAACTTCACGTTTTTGATTGGGGTCCAGCCCATCAGTCGGTTCGTCAAGGATAAGACAAGGCGGATCGTGAAGGACAGCTTGAGCCAAACCAACGCGCTGACGATAACCTTTACTCAAGGTTTCAATCGTTTGGTTTCTAACTTCCTTCAGGTGGCAGATTTTTATAGCTCTTTTAATTACGGATTCCGCAGCATCCTTGTCATGGTATCCGCGAATTTCCGCAATGAAGGTGAGGAATTCCTTCACGGTCATTTCTGTGTATAGGGGGCCGCTCTCCGGCAAGTATCCAAAGAGGCGCTTGGCCTCCAGTGGATTTTGCTGAATATCATTGCCGCCAATGACACCAGTGCCTCCCGTCGGTGACAGGAATCCTGTCAGCATTTTCATGGTGGTGGACTTGCCTGCTCCATTTGGTCCGAGAAATCCGAGTATGTCACCTTTCTCGACGGTAAACGAGACATTGTCTGCGGCACGGAAGTTGCCGTAGTCCTTGGTCAGGTTCTTTGCTTCGATCATTGCTGTGTCTTCTGGGTTCGTTGAATTAGCTTAAATAAAAATTGGGCTGTGGATTTTTCCCTGATACAGGAATAAATCAAGCTCAAATAGCTTGGCGTCAGGACAAACAAATTTTGTCAAAAAAAGTGACTATATGGAAAAGGCAAGAACATCCTCCTTTTGTTTACAACTATTGGATCACTATTACAAGAACTGGGTTACTGCCCTGGTTCCCGGCAGGTTTTTTTACGAATCCAGATAGATTGAGTAATTGGAAAATTTCAACTTAGACCTTTGAGTTTGCCCATTGTTCCGGCCGCGCAGCTTGTGCAACCTTTAACGCACCATTTGCCACAAAGGTTTTGAAATCCTGCCCAGCAACGAGTACTCGTGGGTTTTCATATCCACTTTCGAGAAGAAGTCGCTGTAGTTCCTCAGGTAAATTTTCTATCATGCTACCACCACCGGTAAGAATTATGTTTTGCAGTAGTTCGAAGACTGAGTCCGGTCGGGCCATGGGGATAACTTTTTCCAAGGATTGAAAAACATTCTCAAGAAGCATGTTACAGGCTTCACCAATCTGTTTCCCAATCTCAATTGTACGTGGTTTCCCTCCGACTGGCACACGTACTTTCATCCCGTACTGGGGTTCACCAACATAGGAATACTTTTCCTTGTACTCACGGACCTTGTTTAGCGATATACGTGTGTCAGGATAGGCCTCAGCTAATCCTTTTTCCAGTTGTTCATCAACGTTTTCCCCTGCGATTGGCATGCTAAGCTGGTCCTCAGGAGTGGGGAAGTAGCCTTGAATAATGCAATAGTCTGTCGTGCCTGCACCGATATCAATAAAGAGAGAGTTTTTTACAGGGTCAACATACTCGGGGTCCTTGAGTCGCGATTCATCGCGGAAGCCATAGGCGGCAAGAAAAGGTTCAGGAACGAGGATGGCAGAGTCAAATATGCCGGAGACTGCTTTTTGTACGTTATCCTTTGCTTCTTCGTCTGTGTTACTCGGAATGCCGACAACGGCGTGTATTGTGGCTTTCCCTCCAGGGTCAACTATGTCACGCAGATGTTTCACAAACTTCGCTGCAGCATCAACGTCTTCAATGACACCATTTTTTAAGGGGCGTGATATCCTGAGGTGCAACTCATTCCGTAGGGCTTCTGTGCCGAAGAGTTCTGCAGAGTCATCCGGCAGGATACCTGCTAGAATGCCACGATCTGCATAGCCGACTATGGTGGGCACCACGGTATTGCAGACTTCGTTGCCGGTTGCTGCGTCGACGGCTTGAATACAGGAGGTATTGGTGCCGAGGTCCAATCCGACGATGATGTAGTTGGATTGATCGCCGACAGCAGGTTCTGTTACTGCATTCTCGGTTTCCGCAGGAACATCGACTGCGTCAGGAGTTGAAGGAAGTTCGGGTTGGGTCAGTTCTTCGGAGCTCATTATGAGGATTTGGCGCGGGTTGATTTTCTTTTGGTTTTTGGCTTGGGTTTCGTTGTTTTTGTACGGGATTGTGCCTCTTTATCCAAAACGGAGTCGATGATTTTTTCTATATCGTTGAAAAGGATGCTTTGCCATTCCTTGTTGGTGCGTAGTCTGGTTTCCTTGAATTTACGAAGCCTGTCTGCCATTTCCTCTGCAGATGGTGGTGGAATGGGAACCGCAGTTTTTTTAGACGGCGCCTTGCCTTTTGTTCGTTTTCGGGCTGGGGCGATTGGCTCAGAAGGCGTTCGGACTGAAGATGTATCCAAACCAAATACTTCGTATATCAGGAGCTGAAAGTCGTAAAGAATACTGCGAATTTGTAATGAGAAGGTTTCTTCGAAACGGTTTAGCATGAGTTCGCAGAGTTCGACAGATTCATCGACCTTTCTCATTTCCTCCTGAAACATTTCCTGAAGTCGCTCCTTTTTTTCACCCGCGGTCAACTTGGAGTCGGCCATCCATGAGGAAATAGTGCCAGGCATATCCTTTGAAAGGATGCCTATGGCACCTTTTTCATCACCCATGGAGCGGAGGAAGCAGGCTTCCCTGAAAAGTTTCCGGGCGTTTTCCCAGTGGTTGTTTGTCATATGGGGGTTCGTATCGGGTCTTGGCTTTATCTTCGTGGTTGGGTTGGTGTTCAAACAAATTTTTCTTCATCTTCAACACATATTACACATGCACATGGGTATTCAGAGACTCAGAATTGACGAAGGTTGTTCATTTGCTGGTTGTCATTGTCTGTGAATGGTATTTTTTCATTCCCTCATTTGACATGTCGAGCAAACCTAAGATTCAAATATACGATACAACTCTCCGTGATGGCACACAGGGGGAAGGGGTCTCTTTTTCTGTAAGCGCAAAGCTACGAGTCACTGAGAAACTCGATCAGTTCGGGGTTGATTATATAGAGGGCGGTTGGCCGGGATCGAATCCACGTGATATGGCCTACTTCGAGGCAGCCAAGGACCTAAAACTTCAACACGCCAAATTGGCGGCATTTGGTTCGACCCGCCGCGCAAATGTAACCGTGGAGGATGATGCGCAGATTCAACTTTTGCTGGATGCGGAAACTTCTGTAGTGACAATTTTTGGCAAAAGTTGGGGGTTACATGTGACTGAGATTATCCGAACCACCTTGGACGAGAACCTCTTGATGATAGAGGATTCTGTCAGGCATCTAAAATCAAGAGGTAAGGAGGTTGTCTATGATGCCGAACATTTTTTTGACGGCTATTTTTCGGATGCCGAATATGCGATGAAGACCCTTGAAGCTGCGGTTTCTGGGGGTGCTGATTGGCTGGTTCTTTGTGATTCCAACGGGGGTAAACTTACCGCCGAGGTCGGTGATATCACAGCAACTGTTGCCAGACGATTTGCTGAACATCGCATTGGCGTACATTGCCATAATGATATTGGCCTCGGTGTGGCAACTTCTTTAGCCGGGGTTGATTCTGGTGCCTCCATGGTGCAAGGTACCATTAATGGTTATGGTGAGCGAAACGGCAATGCCAACCTCACTTCCATCATTCCCAACCTTATTCTCAAGATGGGCCTCGATACATCTTGTTCCTCACAACTCCAAAGTCTGCGGGATCTTTCTCTCTACGTGGATGATGTTGCCAACTTAAGACCAGATAGCCGTGCCCCTTATGTCGGTGCCAGTTCTTTTGCCCATAAGGGGGGAATCCATGCGGATGCAACGGCCAAGGTTTCACATAGCTACGAGCATATGGAACCTGAGCAAGTGGGAAATCGCCGTCGCATCCTTGTTTCCGACCTTTCTGGGCGAAGCAGTATCATGATGAAGGCTCGGCAGATAGGTATTGATGTAGACTCCAAGAGCCCTGAGATGAAGGATTTTCTTGTGGAATTAAAGGATCTGGAATTTAAGGGATACGAGTACGAGGCTGCAGATGCCTCATTTAAACTTCTCTTGAACAAATTTTTAAAAGGTGCGGATAGCACCTTTGAACTTCTCGGTTACCGCGTCTCTGTCCAACGCGATAACGAAACGGGCAAGATGGGTTCAGAAGCCACAGTGAAGCTTCGTACAGGTAATGAAGTCACTCATGCAGTTGCTGAATCCAATGGTCCTGTTGGCGCACTTGATTATGCTCTTCGTAAGGCTCTCAAGAAAACGAGCCCGGATGTGGATCATGTTAAGCTGACTGATTTCAAGGTTCGAATTCTTGAGGGAGGGATCGGTACTGATTCAAAGATTCGAGTGTTGATTGAGTCAACTGACGGCAAGGAAGTCTGGGGCACTGTTGGTGCCAGTGATAACGTCATTGATGCTACATGGGTTGCACTGAGGGATGCATTTGAATACAAGCTTCAGATGCTCGGGGATAAATAATTTAAGTCAGTGCTACCTCCACCTGCTTATTTGACACTTAATTATTACGTCTTGTCCTGCGGGTTTCCATATAGCTGGATCTGTACAACAATAGGAAACAATTGTGGGAATTCCCAAGGCGGCAGATAGATGAGCAGGGCCAGAGTCATTACCTAGGAAAACTGCTGCTTTTGCTGCTATTTTAGAGAGAAGATCAGCTGTGTTTTCTGGCATTATCAAATCATATTTTAAGTTCGAAAAGATTTTCATGAAGTCATCAATTAGACGATGATCAGCTTCTCCAAAACTAGCGAGTATGGGAAGCTTGCGACAATCGGATTCATAGATTTCTCGTAATCGTTCCAACTTGGTATTTTTTGAAGGGGATCCACTTCCTGGATGGATCCAGAAATGAGTGCCCGCACCTGAGCGTAGATGGCTGAGTTGCGAAGTTTGCAAGAGATTTAATGGTGAGACCAATCCTGCATCGTAAAACATTTGTTCAACAATATGAGGTCTTCGTTTGGTTCTCGATGCAAGTTGACGATAGGTTTTTATTCCCAATTGTCGCAGGTTTTCCTGAAGATTTCCTTTTTCATCTTTAAGGAAACTGTACACAGATGCGCCTTTGAAGATTGGTTCCCAGCATTTATCTGGGGTGTTAAATAAAGTGGCTGCCTTTGCCGAGTCTATGGATAGCAGATTAAGTTTTGGCAACATACCACGTAGTATCGGGAAATACCCATCTCTTGTCAGGACCGTGACTGGTCCCAGAACTGAAAGTTGGCGAATTAGTGGAAGTGTAAGTACGCTATCTCCGAGTGCGCCACTCCTTAAGACGACAGATTTTACAGATTCTGCATTCTCTACATGCATTTGAACATACTCCTATTTATACCAAATGCCCCTTGATCCTAAAGACAATAAAGTCTCAGACTTTTATTTTCTTGCGGAAAAAACCTTTTACAAAGACTCTAATATGACAATGAATAGCGAGGTTTTTGATGTCACAATAAAAGGCGTGTTGCCGACTCATAGTGGTTCCGCTGTGTTTCTTGGTACAGATGAAAAAACCTTTGTCATATATGTTGACCAAGGAATTGGTAATGTGATTTCCATGGCTATGGACGGTGTGAAGCGTGAGCGACCGTTGACACATGACTTGATTGGGATGGTTCTTAAGGGATTTGGCGCAAATTTACGAAAAGTGGTCATCAGTGATGTCGATGAAGGTACATTTTACGCTAGAATTTTCTTGGAAATGGATAATGAACTTGGAAAAAAAATATTGGAATTGGATGTTCGTCCCAGTGACTCCATGACCTTGGCACTATTGGAAGATGTGCCCATTCAGGTAAGTGCCAAGGTATTCAATACTGTCGAAGACATGACTGAAATACTTGAGCGCATTTTGAAACAACAGGATTGAGCTTGCGTATTATTTTGGTCCAAGATTTTCGTTTTTCACTCAAATAACAATCAAAGAGGATAGCCATGTTTCATGATGGGCAAATCAATGGTTGCTGATTGAAATGCGAAGTCTCCCTCCAACGCTTCTTCCTGGAGTGCCATCATCAGCCTTGGCACCCATGCAGGATGTCACTGACAAACCATTCATGGATGTTGTGGCTCATTATGGCCCGCCTGACTACTTCTTTACCGAATTTTTTCGTGTTCATGAGAGCTCACGATTGGATAAGAAAATTCTATCCTCCATAATTGATAATATTACAGGTCGTCCAGTCTTTGCCCAGTTAATCGGAGAAAACTTGAGAGATTTGAAGCGGACGGTCGAAGACCTTAAACCATATCCCATTGCCGGCGTTGATTTGAATCTGGGATGTCCGGCTCCCAAGGTTTACAAGAAAAATGTGGGCGGTGGGCTCCTGCGGGATCCTGAGGCACTAGATGGAATCCTGAGCTTGCTCCGGGAGAATGTGGAGGGATTGTTCACGGTAAAGATGAGAACTGGATTCGATGATGCCCGCCACTTTGACCGACTACTTGAATTGATTGAGAAGCATAAAATTAACCTTCTGAGTTTACACGCTCGTACGGTTAAGGATTCCTATCGAAGTCGAGTGAATTACAATTTTATTAAGACGGCGGTAGATCGTCTGGATTGCCCGGTACTGGCCAATGGTAATATTACCTCAGTTCTCAAGGCTCGAAAGGTACTGGAGTTCACAGGTTGTCATGGAGTAATGATCGGACGCTCGGCCATAAGGAATCCATGGATTTTTTCCCAATTTCGCCAGTATTGCAAAGGGGATTCACTTTTTCAGCCAACCCTTGAGGATGTGCGGATATATGTAGACAAGTTGCATCGGGCCACATGGGTTGAAGGTATTCCTGAAAATGCGCATATTGCTCGATTAAAAAAATTTTTAAACTTCATCGGTCTTTCTGTGGACGAGGAAGGCCAGTTTCTATACCAGATTCGACGTACAAATAATGAGACTGATTTTTTTGGTGTCTGCGATCAATTTCTTATCAACAATGGGAATGCAGGAGTATTTTACTCAGATGAGCCCCATCCTGGACTTATTGCGCGACCAAACTGCGAATCCTCCGAGGCTGTTGATATTCCTCTTTCTTGCTCTTAGTTTATAGATACTTTACATCCCAAGTTTTTGCTTCCCAACTTCTGAAATCATGTGAGGGTTCCAGGGAGGGTCCCATACAATTTCTACCTCAGCAGCAGAAACAGTTTTAAGGGCTTCAAGATTCTGCCGGGCATCATCGGCGATAACCGGTCCCATGCCACAACCTTGCGCAGTAAGAGTCATTTTGACCTTGATATTATTTTGGCCGTTTTCCAAGGCTTCGTGCTGCAAGTCGTAGATAAGGCCCAAATCCACAATATTCACTGGTATTTCGGGATCATAACATTTCCTCAATGCATCCCATAGTTGATCTTCTGAGAATTCTCCGTAAGCAATATCATCAGCTTCAGCAATTTGGGCATCCAGTTGTGCTGAAAGGGTTGCGCCATCTTCACCAAGTGCATCGAGGTTTTCCTTTGTAACGCGGAAAAGGCCAAGTTCGTTTGCTAGAGTGACGCTTTCCCCAAGGGCCTGCTTGACGCTATATATGCTACTTTTTTGCAGAAGAACTTCTTCTCCTGATGGGATGATGGTGGCCTCACAGTCACGAATTAAAGTTGGCATGATGATTTTTGGTTATTTTTCATATATTTAAGTTGTACACCATTCTTTTTTACCAAAGGGGGGAATGCCACAAATTAATTTTTTATGGGAGGCGAAAAGGCAGTCTGACGTAGGCATTACGCGGGTCATTCCACGCTCGCAGATTGATGATCTGATGTTGGATTTGGCTCAGTTGTGTTTCAGCTAAAGAGCGAGTGCGGGCCTTAACAAGGTCTTTACCCAAGACTTCCGCAAGGAGTTCGATTCCAGTCATTTCTTTTGGGTGGTGCTCAATCTCGTAAATATCCAGACCAGCCAGGTCACCTGCTGTCTCAATAGCCTGTCCCAAACCGCCGAGTGAATCGACAAGTCCAATATCAAGTGCTTTTGATCCAGACCAGACACGACCCTGAGCTATTTCGTGTACCTCTTGTTTTTCAAGGTTACGATGGTTAGCCACATTTGATATAAATGTATCATAAATGTCATCCACCATTTTTTGAACAAATTCCAATTCTTCATCTGACTTTGGTCTGGAAATAGTGAACGGGTTGATTTGTTGTCCTGAACTTACACGATCCCATGTGAGGCCGACTTTTTCTCCGAGTCCTTCCATATTCAGAAGTAGACCAAAGACGCCTATTGATCCTGTGATGGTCTCTGGTTGTGCAAAGATTTGTTGGGCGGGTGCACTAATCCAGTATCCGCCAGATGCAGCAAGTGCCCCCATTGAGACCACCAAGGGTCGCCCACTTTCCTGGAAGGCACGTATTGCTTGTTGCATGATTTCAGAGGCGGTTGCGCTACCTCCAGGACTGTTCACGCGTAGAATAACTGCTTTTACGTCTTCTCTTTTTTTCAATTTTGAAAGCACACGCTGGATAGTTGATGAACCTGTGTAGCCCGGAAAGCTTTCTCCTTCTACGATTGTTCCCTCGACGTAGACTACGGCAATTTTATCTTTTTTCGATCTCATTTGTTTGTCAATTGACTGGCTTTCCCCATATTCAACTAAGCCGATCTGACGAAAGCTTCCACTCTCCTTATCCTCCACCCCGATTTTGACTAATTGCTCCACTAACTGTTGCCGTGTCGATATCTTGTCAATAAGGCCTGCCTTAAGTGCTTGTGCGGGTTTGAAATGGAAAGAGTTTTCCAGGATTTTGTTCAAGACATGGGGCTCGAGCATACGGTTTTCGCTGATTTCATTGATAATTGATGTCCATCTGTCATCAAGTAGTTCTTGAATCTGTTCGCGCCCTTCTTCACTAAATTTTTTCCGGGTAAAGGGCTCAATGGCAGACTTGTACTTGCCCACACGGATTGGTTGTACTCCGATACCAAACTTTTCCATTGCTCCATGATAGAAGGTTACTTCAGATGAGAGGCCATTTAGAGTGATGTCACCAAAAGGATTCATCATGAGATGGTCTGCGCATGAGACTAGGTAGTATGTCCTTAAGTTGGGTGTAAGTGTGTAAGCGTAAACAGGTTTACCGGTATTTTTAAATTTCTTGATTGCATCACGTATTTCCCTGAGTGCCGCATATCCGGAACCACCCTCGATAGCGATGAGGTTGCCATGAAGAAATAGGCTTCTGATTTTTGAGTCTTCTGCAGCGGCATTGATGTTTTCTAGAATCTTGTAGAGGTGTAGACTTTGATTCCCTCCTCCCTGCATGGCCTCGAGCATCAAGTCTTGCGGCCCATATTGTGCGGGTGTATCCGTGATGTTAGCGTTTAGGTTCAAAACGAGGACAGATTTTTTCTGTATGTCGATTTCTGTTACTGCGAACTTGCCAATAATTATTGCGAATCCCAGAAAAACGAATCCCATCAATAGGACTCCAGCCAGAATTTGAGCAGCAGCTTGCTGTAGGACGGACTTGAAGAACAACTTCATTCTGTAATTAGATTCGGTCGATTTCTTTTGTTTGATTAAAATCGTTGCGGACGGAGCCTGTCCGCTTTCAATTCCTTTTCAATTTTAATTTACGTTTCAGGGATTCACTTTTTATAATTCCAAAAATATGAGCAAAAAAATGCTATCAACCGACGAAAAGGCCTTATCCATCAATCTTGATGAATCCAAATATGGAACTTTTGCTGAGATCGGTGCAGGTCAGGAAGTGGTGCGCCATTTTTTCCAAGCTGGAGCGACTGCTGGAACTGTGGCCAAGAGCATTTCCGCTTATGATATGAAGTTCAGTGATGAGATATATGGTCAGGCCGATAGATATGTTTCTCGTGGACGTCTCATCCAGATGCTCGAGCATGAATATGCTCTCCTTGAGGAGCGTCTGACAGATGCGCGGGGTAACCATACAACCTTTTTTGCCTTTGCCAACACGGTTGCTGCCCAAAGCTTTCGAGGAGGGAGGGAGTGTCATGGATGGATGGGCATGCGCTTTCAACTTCATCCAGGATCCCCTCCCTGTGAAATTATTATCCATGTCCGTATGCTTGATAATTATAACTTGCAGCAACAGGAAGCCCTAGGAGTTTTTGGGGTCAACTTGGTTTACGGTTCTTTTCATTTACGTGATGATCCACGTCAATTTATCTGCTCCCTCGCTGACAATCTTGGAAAGGAGAGGATCGAGGTCGACATGATTCAGTTTCTTGGTTCTGGATTTGATTCCGTAGACAATCGAATTCTCAGTCTGATGCTTGTTCAGGAAGGTATGACCAACGCGGTGATCTTTGATTGCAATGGCAATGTCCAGCAACCGGCTGAGGTACTATATAAAAAGGCTGTGCTTATGGAGCGTGGCAGCTTTCATCCAGTCAATAATGTTCATATTGATATGCTCGAGTGTGCAAGAAAACGGTTTACGCAGGACCCCAGTGTTGAAGAGGATGATGTCCTGATGTTCTTTGAGCTGAATCTTGCCACTACATTCGGGTCAGAGGATCAACTGGATCTTACTGATTTTCTTTCCCGAGTGGATGCATTGACTGCGCTTGGACATGCCGTCCTCATTTCCAAGTATTTTGAATACTATCGATTGAGCGCCTATTTTCGGCGTTGGACACAGGAACCTATCGGCATTGTACTTGGCATCAGCAACTTGGCAGATATTTTCAACGAGGATTATTATGATACTTTAGACGGTGGAATCTTGGAATCTTTTGGGCGTCTATTCAAACAGTCTGTGAAGTTGTTCATCTATCCTATGACCATGCAGAGTTTCTGTAACTACCAGAAAATGCGTGGTCTCGAAGATACTGGTGAGCAAATTTGCGAAACCCAGAACGGTATTCCCGTGATCACAGCCAATACTTTCTGTCCGGAGAAACATTTACAGACCCTGTACAACTATTTGAAAGAAAATGGATTTCTAGAGCCACTTGCAGGATTTGATCCGAAGTGCCTTGATATTTTTTCACAAAATATCGTTTGCAAAATTAAAGAAGGAGACGATTCATGGGAATTAGAAGTTCCTTCCGAAGTTGTCACCATGATCAAGGACCGCAAGCTTTGGGGCTGTTCCGGTTAGAACCCTTATAGATACAACTACAATGGTGGATTTTGACTATTCTCCCTCTTCCAATACTTCGGGCGATGATTACAAGCCCAGTGGTGATGGGGCTATTCCTTACCGTGAGCCAGAAAGAGCAATACCACTTTCTTCTGATTCTGAAAATACGCAGCTTACATCTGACGCTGATATATCCATTGAAGATGTTAGTAACGATGGACTTGAGAATACAGGGGAGGAGTCCGGTCCACTTCTCTCTTTTGAAGAAGGCCGTGTTCTTGGCTGTCTCATTGAAAAGGCTAAGACAACTCCTGATTCGTATCCTCTTTCTTTAAACGCGCTTACTAATGCGTGTAACCAGAAGACTAGTCGCTTGCCCGTGACAGATTTGGATGAGGGTGATATAATTGATGCTATTGAGGGCCTGCGTTTAAAGCGATTGGTTCATCGTGTAGATCAAGCTGGAGCTCGTACCCCCAAGTTTCAGCATCGCGCAATTGAAACCATTGATATTGAAAATGATGAAGCTGCGCTTCTATGCGTTCTTCTGCTTCGCGGACCCCAGACTCCGGGGGAGATTCGAAGTCGCACCGAGCGCCTATATGCTTTTGATTCGACTGCAGAGGTGGAACAAATACTGCGAGACTTGGCAGGTCGGCATAGGCCTCTCGTTAAGGTTATTCCACCTTCCCAGGGACGTAAGGAACATCGTTATCATCAGTTGTATAGTGAATATCCACTGGATATTCCTGATGGATTTAATGAAGGTGTTCCTTCCTATAAGGCACCTGGAAGGGTAAGTGCTGAATGTATCGAGAGTCTAGAGGCTCGGGTCGAGGAATTGGAGAGACAGTTGGCCCAACTAAACGGTGATTTTAAGCAACTTCGAGAACTTCTCGATTAAGGTAGGCGGTGGCGGTCATGAAGGATTTGGCGGTACTACGTGGCATCATTCTTATGCTTCTTTTGCTTGTGTCTATGTATTTGGTTTTCTCATCTGTTACTGATAAAATGGGAAATGTAGATGAAGACCAAAATATAGATGATTCCGACCTCGCTTCACTATTAGAGGATTTCGAGGTACTCACGTCTCAGCCTGAATCCGTCAAGATCAGTTCAGGCAGATTCTCTTATCCACAACAATGGACACCGGGAGATGTATCTGGAGTCTTGCAAAAGCAGATTATTGAGGGGCAAAATTTTGCCGACCGCAAGCATGCCAAAGCTGCCTTGCTGGAATCTGTCCGTAATGGTGAGGCTAACCGATTGTTGGAGCGAGTGTCCAAACCCCTGATTGAGAAACAGGATATCTCTATACAGGGTGTACTTCCTGAAAAATCACAATTAGCTGATTCTCTTGAGGCGCTTGCAGAGGATTTGGCGAGTGCCACTCGGATTGACTCAGTTTTGCACAATGAGAAGGATTCTGGTGAGGATCTTTCTCCGGATCAAGAGAGTCAATGAATGTAGATTGTTCAGGAGTCGCCGATTCCTTCCCGAACCTTTATGTTATTGGATTCATGGGCACCGGTAAATCTTCAATTTCCCGCCGGGTGGCTCGTAAGCTTGGGATGCAGTTTTTGGACGTTGATGATGAAATTGAGCGATCTACCAATTTACCAATTGCTAAAATCTTCGACAAACATGGAGAGGCATATTTTCGCCAATTAGAATGGGACTTTATTGATAGTGGCCACCCAGTAGAGGGTTGTGTTATTTCTTGTGGAGGAGGCTTGATAACTCAGGATGGGATGGTGCCGTTTCTTAAGTCTAAAGGAGTTTTACTGTGCCTTCATGCTTCGGTGGAGACCATTCTTGATCGCACTCGAGGGAATTTAAACCGTCCTTTGTTAAACGTTGACAACCCCAGGGAGCGAATCAGTCAACTTCTTGCAGAACGACAATCTTATTATGCCGCTGCGCATGCTTCGATCCTTACTGACCAACGGAGTATTTCCGAGGTAGTCGAGCATGTTGTTCGAAATTATCGAACATTGTCCCCAAAGCGTTTTTAATTGGTGGAAGGTCCATCTGGGTGGGCCTCAACTGCATCTAAAAATGTTTTTGGAGGACGAGTTACTTGACCTTTTTCATCCATGAAAACGTGCGTCGTGTAACCAGTTGTCGTTTTTTGTCCATCACAGGTAATTTGGTAATCGATTCGAAACCGGATGCCAGGATTTGATTCCATTAAAGTATCCACCACGATCAGGTCGTCGAAGGTTACTGGCTTATGGAATTGTGCATGGCACTCGATGACAGGTAATAGATAACCTTTCTTCTCCAGCTCCTTGTAGGAGATACCCAACGTCTTAAGTAAATGAATCCGAGCAGTCTCGAACCATACAAAATAATTGGCATGATAGGTTACACCCATCATGTCTGTTTCCGCATATCGGACGCGAATTTCCTTGCAGGCAGTGACCATTCCTTTTGCTAAGTTGTTTTATGAAGATATTTATAGAAAGCAGAAAAAACTCAGATAGGTCCAGCAAAGTTGTTTTTTTTATGAAGTGAGTACATGCCATTGTCGGAACAGGAAAGATTGACCACGTTTGGCTTGGGTGCCTTGATCGGTTGCCTTGTGGTCGCGGGTTTAATCGGTCGCAGGAATTCAGTCCAGTCCGAAACAGAAATCATGTCAGAAGCTCCTATTCCCCAGTGGGCTCAACCTCTTCCTGTTTCTGTCCCTGAGTTACTGCGGAACGGCAAGATTTTACATTTTAAAAACGGAGTTCCTGTTGGCGGGCGGACCTGGATTCTTAAGTATGATAAAAATTATCCTCTGGTCGAGATTACGGAGCTTCAGACTGATCCTGACAATTCAGGCTCCCCTGTATTATTTGAGTTTCTTGCGGCAGATAGACTTGTTGTAAAGTTGAATTCCGGGATCAGGATCAAGGATCTCCAATCAGAATTGATCCCACTTGGACTTCATACAAGAGAGCATTTCAAAAAGAAAGGTCTTGTAATTGTGGGGTTGATTGATGTTGGGATTGGTAAGTTGTCTGAGGCTAAAGAGAAGGTCAGTTTTCTGGAACAAGTGGCTTCGGTAGATTTTGATCCAATTGAATCCGGCCGCCGTTAAGTTGTAACTTAAAGTTCGCGCTGGACAGGATTTTGAAAAAGACTTTCCTTGTCGCTCTCTCATTTCAGGGTGCTCAGTATAATTCAACTTTCCTTAATTACATCACTTTTATTCATCATCCATTCAACTTCTTATCATAGTGAACGCTACAGTAAAAGATATCAACGAAACGCGCAAGCAATTGCTCGTTCAAGTTAGCGGTGAAGAAATTACCAAGGAGGAAAATAATCTTCTCGGCGAATTTGCCCGTCAAGCCAGCGTGAAGGGATTCCGCAAAGGCAAGGCCCCGGAACAAATGCTTCGGGCCAAGTTCGGTAAAAACATTAAGGAGGAGTTAACCCAGCGTCTCAGCAACAGTGCTTATCAGGCAGGACTCAAGGAGAGCAAGCTTAACATTGTTAACTTGCTCAATGTTGAAGGCAACGAATTCTTGTCGGGACAGGATGCAGAGGTTACCATCACGGTTGATATCAAGCCCGAAGTTTCCGTTCCAGATGTCTCTGATATTGAGTTGGAGGAAATCTCAATAGAGGTTTCTGATGAAGATGTTGAGAATTCATTACAGCAATTACTTGGCGAGCGCGCTACATTTGAAACTGTTGATCGAACTGCAGTCGCAGGCGACTATGTTAAATGTTCATATGAAGGAAAACTGGATGATCAGCTTGTAGTTGAACTTGTTACTGATCGTCCAGTTTATGGTAGTCAGAGTTCTACTTGGGAGGAAGCGGGTGAGAGCAAGGAGGGAGTTCCATCTGTTGAGGCTATTATACAAGGTCTTATCGGGATGAAGGCTGGTGATGAGAAGGACGTTGAGCATCTTTATCCGGAAGACTTTGAGGTTGAGGCCCTTTCGGGGAAAACCGTGGCTTATCATATTGCCGTGGAGGAAGTCCGAGAAAAGATTCTACCCGATATGGATGAAGGGTTTTTCAAGGGACTGGGCGTGGAAGATGAAGAACATCTCCGGAAGGGGATTCGTGAAAACCTTGAGCAACAGAAGAAGCAGAATGTCCAGACGCAGCATAGGCGTCAAATTGAGCAGGCCCTCCAAGAGCGTTCTGATTTTCCTGTTCCAGAAAGTATTCATGAACAAGAGGCTAACACATTTCTCCAAAATTTGGTGAATAATTTCCACCGCCAAGGTATGGGGGAAGAAGAACTGGAAAAGAATAAAGAACAACTTCACGCTGTTGCTCAAGAAAGTGCAACCAACCGGATCAAGCTTCGTTATATTTTACTTCAGCATGCGGAAGATAAGAAGATTGGTGTTGAGGATAGCGAGGTCCAATCTGTTATTGTTAATGAGGCCATGCGGCAGAAGGTCAAGGTAGAGGACTTGGTTAAGGATTTACGCAAAGACCCTTCTATTGTGCAAGGTATTCGTGACGACATTGTCATTGATAAGGCATTACACGATATACTTCACGGTATTAAGGGAGATGAATGCTGTGAAGACCATCATCACCATGATCATGATGGCGATGAAACAGCTGTTGAAGATTGATTTTAGCCTTTCAATTTTGGCGCCATTTTGCATAATCTTTTCCTTTTTAATTAAACAAGGAACTATACATTTCTCAAGTCTACTGTGTCTTACCAACCACTTCCATATGTATTTGAACGCGACGGTCGCACTGAGCGATCTTGGGATATATATAGTCGACTCCTAAAGGATCGCATTGTTTTTATAGGTGCGCCTATTGACGATTATGTTGCAAATGCTGTTATTGCCCAGTTGCTATTTCTTCAGATGGAAGACCCTCAAAAGGATATCCATCTTTATATAAACTCCCCGGGTGGAAGTGTAACAGATGGGATGGCCATATACGACACCATCACTTTCCTGACCTGCGATGTGGTTACCTATTGTATCGGTTTGTGTGCAAGTATGAGTACTGTCCTTCTCTCAGCTGGAACACCTGGCAAACGAAATGCTCTTCCGCACAGTCGCGTTATGATTCACCAACCTTCTGGTGGAGCCGGAGGTCAGACCTCTGACATTTCCATTGCTGCCAAGGAGATTCTTCGTTGGCGTCAAACAATAAACGAAGTCCTTTCAGAAAAAAGTGGTAAAACTGTTGAACAGGTCGAAAAAGACTCTGATCGTGATTATTATATGACTGCAGAGGAGGCCAAGGAATATGGACTCGTCGATAATGTCATTTCAAAGAAGTCCAAGGATTAGAAAAATCCAGACAACTTTGGTCCTAGACTTATAGGTACTCCCCCTGCCTCCTACTTAGATCAAGCGCCCCCCCCCGTCCCCGAGCTACAATGGCCAAGTCGACTAAGCTTACTTTCTGTTCTTTTTGCGGCAAGTCTCAGAATGAGGTACAGAAAATTATTGCCGGGCCTGCCGGTGTTCACATCTGTGATTCTTGTGTCACAGTATGTAAGACCATCATTGACCGTGAACTCAAGGAAAATACAAAGGCTGAGGACAAGCCATCCTTTGAAATTAAGACCCCATCTCAGATCAAGGCTCATCTCGACGAGCATGTAATTGGTCAGGAATCCGCTAAAAAGGTGCTTTGTGTCGCTGTCTACAACCATTATCAACGTCTTCGGATGAAGTGGATAGAAGGGTCTGGCGTCCCTGCCTATAACCTTTCTGATTACTCGGATGTTGAGATTGAGAAAAGTAATATCCTTCTTGTTGGTTCCACTGGCAGTGGAAAGACATTGCTTGCCCGTAATCTGGCCAAAATGCTGGATGTTCCTTTTGCTATTGCCGACGCCACCACACTTACAGAAGCCGGTTATGTCGGGGAGGATGTAGAGAATATCGTACTTCGTCTTCTTCAATCTGCAAACTATGATGCAAAGAAGGCTGAATGCGGCATTATATATGTCGACGAAATTGATAAGATTGGCCGAAAAACTGATAATGTATCAATAACTCGAGATGTATCGGGCGAAGGAGTGCAGCAGGCTCTCCTTAAAATTCTCGAAGGCACTACTTGCAATGTACCGCCTCAAGGTGGGCGAAAGCATCCAAATCAGGAATACATCCAACTGAATACCGATAATATTCTTTTCATTTGTGGAGGTGCATTTGAGGGACTCGATAAGATCATTCACCAACGAGTTGGGAATCGTGTTTTGGGTTATGGTGCCACCGATGATGAAGCTGGTCGTGATGCCGAGTTGGCAGATCAAATCACAAAGGAACTCCAGCCAGAGGATCTTATACGCTATGGAATGATTCCAGAGTTTATCGGCCGTCTTCCTGTCGTTTCTGTCCTTGAAGACCTTACGGCAAAGGACCTTGAGAAAATTCTACTTGAGACCAAGAATGCTCTAACCAAACAGTTTTCCAAATTACTTGCGCTGGAAGGGGTTAAATTACATTTCACGAAAGACGGGATTACTGCAATTGCACAAAAGGCTATCGAACTAAAGACTGGTGCCAGGGCTCTTCGTTCCATTATGGAGAAGATTATGTTAGACCTAATGTTTGATCTTCCTGAACTCGATGACATTGAGGAAGTTACCATCAACCGGGCTGCTGTGGAAGGCCGTGCCAGCCCTAAGGTTAGGAAAAGCCGAAAGCGCAAAAGCGCTGCTTAAGTCTTTTAGTTTACATCGGTGAGTTAAATTGAAACTCGCCTTTCTTCAAGCTCAGTGCAAATCCCTCTAGGAGCTTGATTGTGTTTTCGATGTCTGCGAGATCCATTGTCTCGCAAGGAGTGTGCATGTAGCGCAACGGAATTGCGACCAATCCAGTAGCAATGCCTGAACGTGTGATCTGTATGGCACGGGCATCTGTTCCTGTCGGTCTTGCCTCCGCTTCCAATTGGTAAGGAATTCCTTTGTCTTCTGCTACATCGGCCAATCGCTGATAAACTTGGGGATGGATATTGGGCCCTCTGCATAGAATTGGACCACCACTTAGTTTATAATCTCCATACTTACGCTTATCGCAGTCTGGATGATCTGTTGCATGGCCTACATCAACTGCAATTGCCACATCTGGATTAAGAGCATGGGCCGCAGTGGTGGCACCTCGTACACCGATTTCTTCTTGGGCTGTCGCGACACTAGTCACTCGAGCATGTAACTGCTTTTTTGTAGCAACTCGCCGTAAAGTTTCCATCACTGTATACGCGCCAGCCTTATCATCAAATGCTCGTGAATTGGCAATACTTCCCCGTATCATATCGACACCATGATTGTATACGGCAGCGTCGCCAACTTTCACCAGTTTACTGGCTTCTTTTTTATTGTTTACACCAATGTCTATCCACATCAAGTGCAGTTCCGGAACTTTTTTTCGTTCCTCAATAGTCATAAGATGAAGCGCTCGTTTTCCCGTGACGCCTTTCACAATTCCGTTTTCAGTAAGGATGTCAATGCGTCTACCGGATATGAGTCCTCGGTCATGACCTCCGATTGTATCAAAATAGAGAAACCCATTTTCATCGATATAACGGATGATTAAACCAAGTTCATCGATATGTCCTGCCATCATTAGGGAAGGTCCCCCATTGGGGTTTACTGTGGCGAAGACGTTACCGATACTATCTGTGCAGTAGTCATCGGATTTGGTCTTAATATGTTTCTCTATGACTGCGCGCGCCTCATTTTCATATCCTGATGGGGAGCGGGCTTCAAGGAGATCTCTAAGGAACTTTGGAGGTTGGTTTAGTTTGGTCATGAATCTTTCTTTCTATATGTATGTGAAAATATTTTTTGATCTGAGTTGTTTTCCGCTTGGATTCATCGGGGTGTCAACTACTTTGCGTCTGTGAAGATATATCCAGCAATTGACCTTAATAAAGGCCGGTGTGTGCGGCTTCAACAGGGCGAGGTTGCCCGGGAGACCGTCTTTTATGAAGACCCAGGCCAACCGGCTGAAATTTGGCGCGACCATGGCGCTGAATGGGTGCACGTAGTGGATCTTGAAGGAGCCTTTAATGGAACTCCATGTAACCAGTCTGCTATTCAACGCATACTTGCCTCCGGACTTAAGGTTCAGGTTGGTGGTGGAATTCGTGACGCTTCCACAATTCGTGAATATTTAAGGACCGGAGTTTCCCGGGTTATTATTGGGACAAGGGCTTGTGAAGACCCTGAATTTATTCGTAAATTAGTTGATGAATTTGGTGACCAAATTGTAATTGGTATTGATGCAAAAGATGGAATGGTCAGAACAAAAGGGTGGGTCGAGGATTCAAAAATTTCAGTTACCAACATGGTTTTGACCATGAATGGTATAGGCGTTTCCACTATCATATACACTGATATCAGCACTGATGGTATGTTAACTGGCCCCAACCTTGTGGCTCAAGAGGAGATGCTTAAATTAACCGATGCGAATGTTATCGCTTCAGGTGGTGTATCCTCCTACGAGGATGTGGCCAACCTTGCCCAACTTGCCTCTAAATATCCCAATCTTGATGGTGTTATTATTGGGATGGCTCTTTATGAAGATCGGGTGAAACTCTCTGATCTTACTCGAGATTTTGGTGTTTAGCATACTGTGGCTTCAAGAATATTTATTATTCAATTGCTTCGGATAGTTCTTCCAAGGGATAACTCCAAATTTCAGAGAGTGTCGGGTGATACCAATGCGCATTTGTCAAATCCTGAACCTTTGCCTTCAGGCTTACTGCGATAGACATTGGGTGGATCAATTCCCCTGCATCTTTTCCAACACATTCCGCACCTAGAACTTGACCTGTTTTCTCATTAGCAATCACCTTTACATAACCTTTTTTTGCCTCCATTAGAATGGATTTTCCATGATCATCAAATGGATAGGATTCTGTAAGGAACGGTATCTTCTTTTCCTTTAATTGAGCCTCTGTTAACCCGACAACTGCTGCTTGTGGGTCAGTGAAGACAACCTGTAGCAGTGAATCGTAATTTATGGGTGCTGTTTTGCCGCCGTAGGCATGCCTGACTGCGCATTCTCCTTGCAGGATGGCCACATGAACAATTTCATGCGGTCCCGAGCAATCTCCGGCAGCGTAAATTGAGGGGTTACTGGATTGCTGGAAGCTATTTGTTGCGATATGTCCAGATGGACGTAATTTTACTCCTGCTGCATCCAAATTTAAGTCTTTCGTATTGGGTATTCGACCAAGTGCATTAAGAAGATGATCTGCTTCTAATCGGATACTTTTTCCATCTTGATCAAAACATGCGGCAAAGCCAGTTAAGGTCTTTTCCAGTCGCAAGTTACTAGTCGCTGTATGCACATTTATACCTTCTGTTTTAAACGCATCTTCAAGAACTTTAGAAACTTCAGGGTTCCAAAATTTAAGAATGCGATGGTGCCTTTGCACAATACTTGTAGATGTACCCGTACGGACTAGGAATTGTGAAAGTTCACATCCGACAATACCACCTCCAAGTACAATAACCGAGTTTAGTTTTCGATCGATTGAAAGAATGTCATTACTGGTGAGTACAGGTAATGAATCCAAGCCTGGAATGTACGGATTAGCAATTTTTGAACCGGTGGCAATCAAGAATCTTTCACCATGCAGTACAGTCCCATTATCAAGCGTTATCTCTTGGTTTCCCGTAAATCTTGCAGAGTTCCGATAAAGATTGAAGCGCCCATCTTCAAGTTGACCTGCCCTATATTGCTGAAATTCCTGTATAATTTCTTTTTTACGCAATTGTAGCGCGGAGAAATCTGCATGGGCATCTGAAATTTTAAGCCCGAATGTCTGTGCTTGTTTTGCCAGGTGCAAGATTTCCGCGGAATAAAGGAGCGTCTTTGATGGCATGCAACCATTCAGGATACACAGTCCACCTAATTCCTTTGCATGATCTACAATAGCGACTGATTTGCCCAAATCATATGCTGTGCGTGCTCCAGCATACCCTGCACTTCCTCCTCCTAGAATGATGAGATCATAGTGTTTCATGAATGAATTAAGTTAAGCGAAGCTGAATTAACACAATATCTTAGTCCTGTTGGGGGGGGGCCATCTTCAAATACGTGTCCCAGATGAGCTCCGCATCTTTTGCACGCAATCTCTGTTCGAACCATTTCATGGGTAATATCTTTTTTGTGAATCACGGCATCAGAATTAACAGTTGTCCAAAAACTCGGCCATCCGCTTCCCGATTCGAATTTGGATTCGGCATCAAAAAGTGGTAATCTACAGCAGACACACTCGTAGGTTCCTTCGCTATTACAGTCCCAGTATTTTCCTGAGAAAGGTGCCTCGGTGGCTGAGCATTTGCATACTTGATATTGCTCTGGTGAAAGACGTTGTTTCAACTCTTCATTACTGGGCAGGTGAGTACCTTTATAGTCCATGCCTTCAACCAAGTACAAGGAAGTGTTATACAACAATCTAAAAATGCGATTGTGATTCGAGAATCAATTGTTCAAGGTAACGATTTTTGTATTTTTCAAAATGAAAATTTGCATTAATGGATCAGCGAGCATCTAAACGAGTATACACAGTTCAAGGTTTGGACTACTGGTTCTCAAAACTAGAAGATAGTTGGGAGAACGCCTTTTCGTGTTCTGAAATTGAATGGGGTCGCCAGATGTACCGAAAAGGGCATGTTCGTTCTCTGGAATTCAGGCAGGGTACTGCCGTAATGCATTGTGAGACCGAGGAGGAGGATGGTTACGCTGTGGTTGACTGGAATGGTTCCGGATTACAAGTGAGATATTCCGTTGATGGCGAAACATTCGGTCGCTCGATGGCAGTTGCTGGTTTGTATGAACTAGAGGAAGTTCTCGCCGAGGAGGTTCCTTTTATGGTTTTTGACAAAGAGACCGAGGAGGAAGAAGATGAACCAGAGGTTGAAGAAGAAGTTGAGGAGATTGAGGAGTCTGAGCGGGAGTTGGGGTTGGAGTTTCGTTTGGAAAAGAATCGTGAATTGGAAGTTCGAATTACCTTGGAGGGTTTGGTTATCTCGCGAGATAGCGAGCAGTCTGAAGACCTGAGCCCAAATGAATGGGCGACTATGGTTCGAATAACGGCATTGGCTCGTAAGGCAGGATTCTTTTATTCCAAAAAACGTGATGCTTTCTACTTGAACGAGTCGGAGAAGATTCTTCATTTCTTTGATTCACACTTTGCCTCTTGGAAGAAGAAGTTTCCACTCAAACTACCTTCTGAAGTAACTGCACTTGCTACTAGTCCCCGGAATGTAGTCGTCTCCGCTGTCGCGCGAAAAGAAAGAGGGAACAAGATTTCCTTGGAGTGGCAATTCCGCGTTGGCAAGCGTTTGTTAACCGAGGACGAAATGGAACAGATTTATCGCTCCCGGAAGGAATTTTCTATAATCCAGCGCGCTGGCTTTGCCAGCTTGCCGGAGGATCGGCGTCGTGTACTTCGCGAATGGCGAGAGAATCATCCGACTTTTTCCAGTGGTCAATGGCCAGCCTACATGCTTTTTTCCCTGTTTCAGACGGAGGGTCAAGTTTTACAGTTGGATAAGGGTGCTCGTAAGTGGAAGGATTCGCTTGGAAGGAAACCCTCCTCAAAGCCTCTTGAGTTACCCTCTCTACTTCGCCCTTATCAGAAGCAGGGGGTTGAGTGGATTCAGCAACTACTTAAAATGGGTTGCCATGCATTGTTAGCAGACGAGATGGGCTTGGGTAAGACCCTGCAAGTACTATCTCTTCTTCACGCGCGAAAGGTAAAAGGCTTGCCGGATTTGGTTGTTTGCCCAGCCAGTGTAGTCCCTGTATGGCAAGGTGAAATAGACCGATTTTTCCCCGGGACTAAGGTGGAAGTATTGAAGAGTGGTAATGATTTCTCCACGGGGTTGACGCCTCGACTTTGGATTGCCAGTTACACGCAGTTGCGTCGACACAAGCATTTGCTTAAAGATGCAAAGTTCGGACATGTTGTTCTCGATGAGGCTCAAAATATAAAGAACCCTGATGCCAAGGTGACCCAATCCTGTTTTGCAATACAAGGGAAGCATCGTATTGTTCTGACTGGTACACCCGTGGAGAATACCCCAATGGACTTATGGAGCCTTTTCCGATTTCTTATGCCTGGTTTGCTTGGTGGACGTAAGGCTTTTGAAGACGGTTTGACTAACGGAAATCCTTCATTTCTTGAGAATCTGCGTACACAGATCAGTCCGTTTACTCTTCGGCGTACTAAGAAGCAAGTTGCCAAGGATCTTCCTGAAAAAGTTGAATCTATAGTCAAGTGTCCGTTATCTGAAGCCCAACGTGCTGAATATGGGAAAATTCTGCAAAATGGGGTTCAGGAATTAGGGGAGGATGTAGAGGATGCACTAAATAAATTTGCCATCAATTTCCTTTCCTTACTCACACGATTGAGGCAAGTCTGTGCAGATCCTGGATTACTCCCATGGAATCGATCTGGTAAGGTTATGCTTTCGGAGGAAAGCGGGAAGATAAAAGAATTTCTTAGGCGGATGGAAGAAATTCTCTCACAAGGACATAGGGTTGTTGTATTTAGTCAGTTCGTAACACTCCTTAAAGAACTTCGTCCTGTTCTCGAGAAACATTCTCCAGGGACAAGGGTTTTCGAACTATATGGTGATACGCGAGATAGAGGGAAAGTTGTTCGTGGTTTCCAGACGGGTAAGGGTAGTGCTGTAATTCTTGTAAGCCTCAGGGCAGGCGGTACAGGGATAACCTTACATGCCGCTGACTATGTGTTCCTTTTGGATCCCTGGTGGAATCCTGCAGTAGAAAAACAGGCTGTAGATCGTGTTCACCGAATTGGGCAGGACAAGACAGTTTTTGTCTACCGGATGATTGCTGCAGGCACTATTGAGGAACGTATTCAGGAGCTGAAGGCTGACAAGGAATTGACTTTTCGCGAACTTATTGGTGCCCTAGAATCCAAGCTTAAAGACCGCGAAGAACCATTCCGTAATCTCAGGAATCTATTGGAATTGCAGTAGTTTTTGAGACTTAGGTCTTGAAGTGTTTATTTCCCTACCATCTTTTTTGTTCCAAAACTTTGAAGGCTGAACCTGCTCCTTCAGGATGAAGTATAAATTGGGCACTTGGGCTACTATTTTTAAGTGTCACAGAATCAGGCAAAAATCTTTGAATGAATTCACGCTGGGTTTCCAAACGGGTATTCTGGCATCCTAATTCACTGGCCCAATTTTGGAGATCAGAAAAGTTGACATCAGCCGTGATGTCTTGCTTCCCCATGTTGTGATATATTTGTGGGCCTACGATTTGTTGATGCTGCCGATAGGCTCGCAGGGTTCCATTGGGGCGGCGATGGTATAAATTTCCTTGAATTTCTCCGTAGTCAATGGTCAGCATTGATCCATTCTTCCAATTCTTGATCCAAGAGCGGAACCATGTTCGATAACTCTCATGGATCTCAATTCTTTGACCCGGTTGGGGATCAAGAATTTCGAAGGTTGTGCTTGCGGGGAGGGGTGTTGTCTGGACGAGAATTTCTCGGAGAGTTTCTTTGACGAGCTCTAGTGCAACTTCTTTCCATTGAAAACCGTCCCATTCAAAAACCCGACAAGGGAATGCATCAACAAGTTCGTTAGAGAAGATCAGGGCTTGGCCATTACAGGCGGCGAGGGCTTGTGGCATGGATGTATGCCAGTGGCATAATTTACCAAGCTTTCTCTTTTGGGTTTCCATTAAGATTGGTGATGCTTCAACTATATGGTAGTGAAGCTTTCGTCTTCTCATCCATGGAATCGACTTGAGAATCGTTTGCGCCAAATTACCATTTCCTGCGCCAATCTCAATTAGATTCCATTTCTGACCAAAAGAGTTCTCGTGTTTCTTGTGACAAACCCATTTCCCAATGGCTTGTCCAAGGAGTTTATCCATGGTTGCGGTCGTCGAAAAATCACCTTCTTTTCCAATATCTTGAATTTTTTTCGAATAGTAACCAAAGTCAGGATGCAGTAGTGCAGCTTCCATGAACTTTTCAAAAGCAAATGGGGCTTTTTCACTAGCCAATGCGGCGAGAAGAAATTCTCGTGGGGTGATCACATCGAGAGAAAAATGGGGTGGCTGACCGGATTCGAACCGGCGACCCTCGGCACCACAAGCCGATGCTCTAACCAACTGAGCTACAGCCACCACAAAGGTGAGGATTAGGAAAGATGATTTTTTTATGCGGACTGTCAATGCCGAGTTGGGGAAATTAACTGAACCATCAAAGTCGCTAACCGAACTAATGCTTATTCTATAATTTGAAAGTGGATTGGAACAATTACTTAATTTTGTATTTTTGTAAGATTATTAAAAATCAGAATTTAGACTATTCTGATATAGATTTTGGACTCACCTTGGAAGTAATCCAGCGGCGGATGGCTTGGCTAAGTAGGTCCAGAAGGATAACAATTCCCAGAATACATATTAGTATGGCAGTTACTTTCTGAAAACCGCTGGCCATATCCATCGCCTTGTTTAGTTCCATCCCAATGCCTCCTGCTCCGACTAGACCAACAATACTGGCTGAGCGGATGTTATATTCAAGCATCCAGAGGGAATGGCTCCATACTTGGGCTTTTACATTTGGCCAAAGCCCAAAACGAAAAGCCTGCATTTTTGAGGCGCCAATTAATTTGAGCCCTCGTGCGACTTGAACATCAACTGACTCGAATGTTTCGCTGAAAAACTTACCTAGGTAACCGAGACTATAGAATGTCAGGGCGAATACTCCAGCTATTGGGGTCGCCCCAAACAAGATAACAAACAAGAAAGCCCATATGAGACTGGGCAATGTTCGAGTTATATTAAGGAACATTCTCGTGGTCTGCACTAACCATGTTGGTGCTATATTACGTGATGCACCTAAGGCGATAATAAGTGAAAGAAGAATGGAAATAAAGGTCGCAATGATAGCGATCTGGAAGGTTTCTCCCAATGACACAAAAATTATGGGCCAATCAGAAAAATCTGGTGGAAAGAACTTATTAAAGAAATATCGAATCCCAGCGGCCACATCGGCTGGGCGATTATTTGTTAACATACTTTTTCCTGCAAAGATTGTTAGGAAAAGAAAGAGAATAACTGTGACATTCAGGAAATTTAGGCGTTCATGCCATCGTCTTACCGGTAGTTGTCCCGATTTTAAAGGGGTAGTTTTCGGATTCATAATTACCCGTGTACTTTTCGGAGGCGCCAGCCTTCAGGGTGTTCGGGATTTAGACTTAATGCAAGGTCAGCGAATCGATTTATCAGCTGTGGATCGTGAAGCGCACATAGAATGATTTTACCTTCTTCCATTGCCTTATTGCGTAGTAAACCAAGAATACGACCTGCGTAGTATGTATCTAGATTGGAAACGGGCTCATCGGCTAGAATGATTTTCGGATCATGGAAGAGGGTCCTTGCAATTGCAGTTCGCTGCTGTTCGCCACCTGATGTTTGCGTCATCCACTTATATGCCAAATGGGGAATGCCCAAGTCTTCAAGGATAGTGTAGGCTTCCTGTCTGCTTTTCTGGGAGAATCCCCAAAGTGTCTCTTTGAGTTTGTATTTTCCTAGACGACCATAAAGGACATTATCCAGAACTGTTGCATGGGCGGTAAGGCGTAGGTTTTGGAAAATGACTCCCAAGTGTGGACTTATACTCTCGGGGTCTCTTTCTTCTTCATTATCAATCTTGAAATTGACGGTTCCTTCTGTTGGCTTTTCTGAACCACAAAGGCAGGATAAAAGACTGGATTTGCCTACGCCTGAAGGCCCCAACACCGCTACAAAGTTTCCACCAGAAATATTCAGTTCCAAGTTTTGAAAAAGCCAATTTCCATTGCGCCGCAATCCAAGATCTCGGGTTTGCAGACGAATGCGCGGCAACTGGCTTATTGATTTTACCTGCTTGGGTTGGTTTTCGGTCAAGGTTCGAGTTGAGATTTAACGGGAAGGATTTAATCGGACCCTTAATTCCTTTCCGTGAATTAGAGTTTTGTTCAGTCCTTAAGTGTAGATACTTTTGCTTTGGCATCGCGAGGTGCCTTTAAATGCTCAATTGGATCTACCTCAACAAGTTTACCTCCAAAGAGATCTTCACAGAGTTGAGGTTTTTCTTCAACCATTGCCAAGAGAACCCTCTTGAGCGCTAAGCGATCAGTTTCGTTTAGTGATTTACGCACACAAAACGTGTGGGATGCAACAGGTCCCTGACGCTGGACAATCTTTAGCTTTTTACGTTGCTCAAGATCCAGATGCTTATCCTTTTCATATACATAGTAACTTACTGCAGCAGCTTCAGCCTTTCCTTCGAGGACTTTTTCCACGGCAGACACATAACCGCTACCATAGAAGATATTATCCTTTCCAAAAAAGTCTTCGAGTCGATCACCTTCCGATAAGAGTCCTTTTTTGATTAAATCCCACGAAGGAACAAGAAACCCCGATGTACTTGTTCTTGAGGCGAATGCAACTGGTTTGCCCTTTAGATCCGCGATGCTGGAGTAATTCTTTTCTTTGAGTGATAACCAAACACTATAATAATAGGCACCTTCATAAGCATTCCCTTTCGGATCAGTGCTTTTGTGCTGACCAGCAACGAGAACTTCGGCTACATTATTATCTGCAAATGAGATTGCATCTGTTGAGCTGACGTAGCCCATATCAAGAGTTTTATTTGCCATACCTGCCTCAATAATGGACTTGCTACTGGGTGTAATGATATTGACTGGAACCCCAAGACGTTTTGAAAGCTCGATGCCGAGTGTCTTTTCATCTTCTCGTTGACCCTTGACATTTTTGTTCGGCTTTAGAGCAATTTGAAATTCCTTAACGGAGAGTTCCTTCGTAGGTTTTGTGCAAGCCTGTAACAGCAGACTTGCACAAATTAGAAGTGAAATAATTTTATTCATATCGCATTGAGATTCAATCTCATTTGTGGGTGTGGAAAGCGGAAGGGATGTCAAGGTTCAAGGTACTTACTGAATAGATTCAATGTTTGTTTAGTTGCACCAGCATTATCCATATGCCAGCTTCGAGCCGCTTCAGACATTTGTCGAAGTTGTTCGCCGTTATTAAGTAAATCAAATAGACAGGAAAAAAGGTCTTCATGACCTTTTATCCGGTAAGAGGCATTTGCTGATTCAAGTTGCTGGCTGATGATTCGGAAATTGCTAGTAGAGGGACCATAGATACTGGGGATACCAAAGGCTGCTGCTTCAATCGGGCTTTGTGATCCTTCATTTGGAGGCAGTGTTTTTCCTATGAACGCCACTGTCGCTAGTTGGGTGAAATTGCGCAGTTCTCCAGTTGTATCAGCGACATAGATTTTTACTGGACCTGGAGGTGGGGCAATATCCGTTCGGAAATGCCAAGGAAGATTCTGATTTTCTAGAAGTTGACGGATTTCATGGCGACGTTCCACGTGTCGGGGTACGAGGACCAAACGGCAGTCGAGCCCTTTTTCGAGAAGCTTCACGAAGGCTTCTAGAAGTATGTCTTCTTCTCCAGGCCATGTAGAGGAGCCTAGTATAATTGCAGATTCCTGAGGGAAACCCATATCTTGGCGCCATTTTTTTGTTTCTTCGGAGGTAAGTTCTTGGCCGAGTTCAAAATCCAGTTTAAGATTTCCAGAGCAAATGGCTTTCTTTTTAGTAAAACCAAGTTCTGTATAGCGAAGTAGATCTTGGGGGCTTGACGCTGCGATTCCTTCAAGACTTTGCAGGATTGATCTGTAAGCCCATTTGACGCGTTTTGCTCGCTTAAAGGAATGATCTGACATACGGGCGTTAACAAGAAGGACTGGCACTTTTCGTTGCCGTGCCTGCCATAGATGCTCTGGCCAAAGTTCGCTTTCCATAAGTATGGCAAGGGTAGGGCGTATCCTTTGCCATGTAAGATATGTAAATGGCAGGAAATCTAGGGGGAAAAGGCCAGTAAAACTGACGTTTTCTTGATATTTTTCTAATGCCAATTGGTATCCAGTACTTGTCGTTGTTGTGATGACGACTTCATATTCCTTTTCCTGAAGTTGCCTGACTAGAGATTCTATCGCGAGAATCTCTCCCACGCTGACAGCCTGAATCCAGATGCGAGGTTTTGAGGGTGCTGTAAGTTTTTTGCCGAATCCAATTCTTTGGTGAAAGTCCCGAAGATATCCACCTCGGCGGAACATTCTCAGTAGGTAATAGGGGAGTAGAAAGATTAATGTTGGCAGGAATAGAAGGCGGTAAATCCAGATAAGCCAAGACATGGGGACAAGAGAGAAAGTTAAATATCTAACAGAGGAGGTGATATGGTGAATGAATTAATATCTTGTTGGTTTCTCATTGAGTTCCTGCTCCTACTTAACTTTCATCATGGTGGTTTCAATTCAATTAAGATTTCCCAAATACTAGATCAGACATGGATCGTATAGCCAATGCTTTTGCCCAAGCCCGATCGGAAGATCGTGCCTGCTTTATTCCATATGTATGTGCATGTGACCCTGACTTTGAGACGTCTGTTTCGATTTGCCAAGAAATGGTAGATATTGGAGTGGATTTGCTTGAGATCGGTGTTCCTTTTTCTGATCCACTTGCCGATGGACTGACTAATCAACTTGCTGCCCAGAGAGCATTGGATTCTGGTTCTACTCACGGCAAGGTGTTTGAGCTGGTGCGCAGAGTTAGAGAACGTGGTGATGTTCCTATCGTACTCTACACTTATTATAATCTTATTTTTTCTCAGGGGATTGAGTCCTATGTTCAAGATGCCAAGGCTGCAGGTGTTGATGGATTGCTTACACTGGATCTTCCTCCTGAGGAAGCCGGGGAACTTGTTGAGTCTTGCCGAAAGCATGGTTTGAGCAATATCTTTATTATCGCTCCAACGACTCCTCATAAGCGAATCCCACTAATTGTTGAGTCTGGATCAGGTTTCGTGTACTATGTTTCGCGTGAGGGTGTTACTGGTACGCGTGACCAAGTTGTTGTTGGACTTCAAGAAGCAGTGGACCGCATTAAAGAGTATTCCAAATTGCCAATCGTGGTGGGTTTTGGGATTTCCAGCCAAGATCATGTTCGCGAAGTCTCTTCTGTTGCAGATGGAGTTGTTGTCGGTAGTGCTATTGTTAATTGTATTCCTGAGAATATCGATGACATATGTTTAATTCCTAGTGCTATTGGGAGAAAGGTACGCGAACTAATGACCGGATTACATTAATTGATATCCTCGTTTTTTATGTTTCTCGTTTTGTATGAAGCGGGTTCTTAACTAACTTGTCGATAATGCTGGAAATGGGATATTCTTATACTGTGCTCCGTCGATACATTAAAGGCGTTTAAGCCTTCTTTCGTTATTTTGTGATAATTCCACTTAATCCTTAATCTGCATTTTTGCCTTTTTGCTCAAATTCGATAACTGAATGATAGTTGATTGTGATGAGTCCTACTCTTTATTTCCTCACAGGTCCTACTGCTTCGGGGAAGACTGCTTTATCTCTGCGTTTGGCAATGGAGTTGGATGCGGAGATTATTTCCTGTGATTCATTACAAATATATGAGGGAATGGATATTGGAACAGCCAAGCCTACATCCGATGAATTATCAGCCGTTGTACATCATGGGATTGGAGTATTTCCTGTAAATCGTGGGGTCAGTGTTCATGATTTCTCGTTGCTTGCCTCGGCTGCCGTTGAGGATATTCATAATCGTGGCAAATCGGTATTGGTGACTGGTGGTAGTGGTTTTTATCTAAAATCATTTCTGGAACCGATTATTGATGATATTGTCATTTCAAGAGAGACCCGCTCTGTGGTAAACTCATTATACGAAAATTCTGGGTTGGCTAGTGTTGTAGCAAGGCTTCAAGAGCTAAACCCAAATGGCGTGGGTGGTTTAGATATTCAAAACCCCCGCCGTGTTATCAGGGCATTGGAACGTTGTTTACAATCAGGGGATTCAGTTCTTCAACTTCGTGCTAACCTAGCAACTCTTCCCGAACCCTATGCTGGAATTGAGAAACGACTTTGCGTCATTCAGCGGGAGGATAATACTTTAAGGAAGCGGATTGAGCAGCGAACTCGTGAAATGTTGAATGCCGGGCTAGTGGAGGAAGTTAGAGAATTGATAACTCTTGGATTATTAGACAATAAATCTGCTTCAGCCTCTATTGGATATCGTGAAACAATAGCCTTCATTAATGGCACTCTGGAGTCTGAACTGGATGAAACAATCAATCTCCATACATGGCAATTGGTGCGTAAGCAACGTAAGTGGTTTCGAAAAGAACTTTCCAATTCACGTGCAGTGAACTTAGATTTTTTTGCAGAGCCATCCCTGAAACACGTATTTGGCTGAGTTTTACCTTATATTGGAATTTACTTCCAATGTATCCTCTTCTTAATTTGCTGTCTGTTCAAAGATATTTACCTTCATGGCTGCTTGACCCCGGGTGACCATCTCTTGAGTTAGTGACGAACGACTGGATGATTGCAATCTTTCGAGCTCACTTCCCACATCATTGTGGTTTGAATTATAGTTGGGAACTTTCTTTTCAAAGTATGAAACCATATAACCCTTCCCGTCTATGACTTCCATCGCTGAGCTTTCGCCCTTTGCCAGTATCTTTGCCGCATCAAAGATTTTGACAGGCAACCCTTCGGGGAGCTTGTTGGAAGTGAAATCCACATACTTGCTGTAAGATAATGACCATTCTTCTGTTAGTTTCATTTTGGCACTATTCTCGAATGACTTCCCTTCAGAGAGACTCGTCTTAATATCATTTTCTGCCTTTTCACGCATTTCACTCAATTCCTTTTCCTCGGTCTGCTCCTGCCAAACTGAAACTAATTTTTTATACTGGCCTGCATCTTTCTTGAGTTTCTCAAATTCTGGTGATTTAGACTCATGTACTTTCTCAAGTATTAATATTATATATTTATCGCCTATAAGTTGGGGCTCCGTATAGAAGCGATCTTCGGAAAGTGAGAACGCCTGCTTTAGCAGCTTTTCCACTTGTTTATTTTCTTGGTCGCTCGGACTGTGATCAAAAAACGGGGCATTGATATCCTTTATGAACTGTTTCTTTGGGAATGCTGCAATTCCATAGGGTTCTAAATGGGAGAATTGTAGTATGCCTTGTTTGGTTATGATTTCTTCAGTTTGAATTTTATTCAGAAACTTGGCATCATTATATATTTTATCGAGCAGTTCTTCTGCTTTGGTTGCCGCAACCTTCAGTCCTATCTTTTTCAGCCCGCGATCACGAATGAAGTCATCTAGAATATCCTGTTTAATTTCATACGCCAAACTTTTGTATGCTGGTATGGCTTCCTTTTTATTTTGTTCCTCTTCGGGCTTTTTCGGATCAATTTGATCCTTTTCACTTTTTTCTTTCACAGGAATAAAACGAGCACTGTGTTTTTTATAGTATTCAGAAAGCTGCTCATTGGATGGATGACTGTACTCAGCTTCAAAAACAAGATAGGATACTTTGCGTTTTTCCTCGGTTGCGTATTCTGACTTGGTTTCAATATAAAGTGCTTTTAGTTCCTCTTCATCCGGATTGGCTGGCTGAGTTGAACCCTTCTTTCTTTCCAATGTGATTAGTTCCATCGCCCACTGGGTTTTGTCACTGCGAACCTTGGCCACAGCTTCGAAAGGTAGTGCTGTTCCCGGACCATTTAGAATGTCTTGGAGTTTCCCCACAAGTATGGCTTCTTTTATGGCTTCTTGGAACTGAAGTTCAGAGTCATTGGCTTTCAATCTATCTAGGAAATCATCGAATTTTTCCTGACTGTATTTTCCTGGTTGGCCCTGCGGCAAACCAGCTGGGGTATCCTGAAACAGGCTTTGCTCTTTAATGAATTTATGCATCTCGTCCAATGATGCTTCTGGTACGCTAAGTTTTTCAGCAAGCTGGGACAGAGGTAAGTTTTCTAAGGCGTTCCTTTGTGTTTGCTGTCCAATAAGCTGTGGTACAAAACGACTAAACTGAGGATTATTGAGAAACTGCCCCATTTGCATGGTGGCCTGAATTTCTGCTCGTTCAGCCAGATCACGTCGTTCCTTGCTGTTCGGTGAGAAGTCCACACCGTAATAATCTGTTTCCCCTAGTCCTTTCTCTTTCTGTGTGAGACCAGGTGCCGCCCCTATTGTAAACACAAAGGCGACAACAATCACTGCAAGCAGAATAGACATTATCCAACTGCCACCTTTTTCAAGAATTCGGTTTATAAAAGATATCATGACTAGTTTGCGTAAAAGGGTTGCAGAAAAAAAGGATGAAAGGTCGCTCTGTCAATATATCTGGTCAACTATAACAGTTGCATTATCTCCAGTTGAGCTTGTTTCTAACGACAGAGAAGTGCGAATGACCCCTACTTTGAAGAAGAGAAATCTTTTTTTGCGAAGGGCTAATTACGATAGGAATTTTACCATCACCTGATGGGCGCAGGGTTTGATAGCCGTCTATTTTGACTTGTGGATGAGTAGCCGACTGATCCCATTTTACTTCAAGCCTTGTGTTGTCAGGAAAGACCACACTTCTATTGCTTAGGGTATGAGGGCAGATTGGGGTCATTGCCACAACACCAGCCTTCGGATGAACTAGGGGACCACCCGCCGAAAGGTTATAGGCTGTGGAACCCGTGGGAGAGGAAAAAATGAGACCATCGCAGAAATATTCGGAAACAAGTTCACCATCCGCGCTGACGGCTAGAGATACAAGGCGGGATGCATCTTCTCCTTTAATCACGATATCATTAAGTGCTACTGCAGGTTCACTTCCAGCACATTCACATTGGAGCAGATTCCGATTTTCGATTTTATAGTCTCCTTTTAGTAGTGGAACGAATTTATCTAAGGCCTCCTGAGGGGAGAAGGTTGCGAGAAAACCCAGATTACCCATTCGAATACCTAGAATTGGTACTCCGAATTGGACTGCCTTGGGGACAACGCCGAGTAACGTACCGTCCCCCCCTATCACGCAGCAGGCATCCAAGCCCTCTAGGCTTTCGTTTTCGATGGGGTAATGGATAGTAACGTGAGTGTCCACACCCGCTTTACGTGCTAATATTTCCAATCGATCCGCAAGTTCTGCCGCACCTGGCTTGGCATTGTTTACCGCAAATGTAATGGTTCGGATTTCTGTCATGGCCCGATACTATTTTCAAAATAGAATTTATAATATCATCCCTGAGCGAGTTGCATTTGTCAGTGTTTTATTTTAACTGAACTCTTCGTAATCCCAATAAGAATTCCTTATTGCCCTTAGCTCCCTTGATGGACGATTCCTCGATGCCAAAAAGATACGAGTCCGGAAGTTCCGCGACGATGAATTCCTTGAGCTCATTAATAATTCTGTCGTGTATGGTGGAGTCGCATATTACGCCTCGGCTTTTGTCAGCTTCTTTCTTGGTCGCCTCAAACTGGGGTTTTACTAGGGCAATAAGGTGACCTCCTTGATCAAGAAGTTGCCATGCAACAGGTATAACCTTCCTCAATGAAATAAATGATAGGTCTAGAACTACTATTTCATACTTCGCACGAGGTAAATCCTTCTGCAATAGATTGCGGGCATTAACTTTCTCAAGGTTAGTTACCCGAGCATCCTCCCTGAGTTTCTGATGCATTTGGCCATGTCCTACGTCTACACATGTCATGGAAGCAACTCCTCGTTGAAGGAGGCAGTCTGTAAACCCGCCTGTTGATGCACCCAAGTCCAGTCCATTTAGCCCCGCTGTTTTAAATGGGTGCTTTTCTAGAAATCCTTCCAGCTTTTCTCCACCGCGACTGACGAATTGCGGTGGGGATTCCAAGATCAATTGAATATCAACCGGTAGAGTTTGTCCTGGTTTGTCTTTTATTTCTGTACCCACTCGAACCTTTCCAGCAAGGATGAGTGCTTGTGCCAGTGTGCGTGAATTACACATGCCCTTTTCAACCATTAGAAGGTCCAACCGTTTCCGGGGTAATTTCATTGGGACGAATTTAGTATTAAAAGCCAAGTGGGGCAGGGTGGGTAACCACGCATTGGGCTCATTTAATTTTTGTTTTTTTCAGGATTTACACAGATCTGGCAAGAAAGAAATCCTCCTATCTCAGTGATAGAGCTGGGGATTTGTCATTTGGGAAATGCGAGGACCTCTATTTTTTTTCTACATCAAATTAATATAATTGGTTGACAGTGGGGCAAAATGGGCCACTTTGGGTGGAAGTGGTAGAAATAGTTGATTCGCATGAACGATACACAGACCAGACCGTTTTTTGTCGGGGAGTTCACCCATTCGGTGGATGGGAAGGGGCGTGTCACTATACCTTCACAATGGCGATTGAAGGGAGCGGAGGAGACTTATCTCGGATTGCCTATTCCTGGGGGAACAATACGAGTTCTGCCACCTTGGCGAGTGAGTCAGCTGCAGGAAGAAGTAGCCGCGAAGGCAAAACTATCAGACTTGGATGGTCATCGAGCACTAATGGAGGTTTTTGCCGCTGCCGATCAATTCGAATGCGACAAGCAGGGTCGGATCGTTCTATCGCAACGTCTACGCAATCATGCAGAAATAAAGACGAAGGCGGTCCTGACCGGGGATTTAAACACATTTACACTCTGGAATCCCAAAACATACGAGGATTCCAGGAGCAAGGATGCTGCGTCTATTCTTTCCAATCTAGGTAAGTTGGGACTCTGATGATGACGGGGCAGGATTAAGAAGATTATTAGAATTTGAATCAATGTATTGCGGAACCCTGGAAGAAGGAAGGAGAGTTAAGATGACCGGGCATGTGCCTGTCCTGTTGGAAGAAGTGATTGACTTTTTTGGGACTGCTCCATCTCCGTCCTACCTTGATTTGACTTTCGGGGGCGGTGGGCATGCGAGGGCATTGTTGGAGCGAATCCCGGATTCAAAAGTAATCGCTATTGATCAGGATCCAATGGCCAAAGAACGCGCGCAATCATTTGTTGAAACTTTTCCAGAAAGGTTTCGTTTTGAGACACGTAACTTTTCTGATTTGGGCAATATCCAGAATTCTGGATTTACTGGCGTCTTGATGGACCTGGGTGTCTCGTCCTTTCAACTGGACGAGGTTACCCGGGGATTCTCCTTTAGGGAGGATGCACCAATGGACATGAGGATGAACCCGCAGCAAGGGCAAACCGCAGCGGAGTTTCTCGAAACTAAGTCTCTCAGGGAAATTGAGACAGCCCTGAGGGACTTCGGCGAGGAACCCCGTTGGAGAGCGGTTGCCAGGGCTATTGTTGACGCACGCGGTAGTGGAGTTTTACAGCGAACAGCTTCTTTTGCTGCACTAGTGGAACGTCATGCTTTTCGGCAAGCATCAGGACGTCGCAGAATTCATCCTGCAACGCAAACTTTCCAGGGAATTCGCATAGCAGTAAATCGTGAATTGGAATGCCTTAAGCAAGCACTTCCATTGGCCTTTGATAAACTAGCTCCAGATGGAGTACTGGCTGTGATAAGTTTTCATTCACTTGAGGATCGGATCGTAAAACGCTACTTTCGCCGATTAGCAGGCAAACCTGAACACCGTTACGATTCTAGATCCCAACAAGAAAGAAAAGTTGTCGCAACAATGTTAAGTCGCAAACCGATCACTGCAGGAGCGAAGGAGGTTTCTATAAATCCAAGATCTCGCTCTGCAAAATTACGTGTGATAAAAAAGCAAGGTTTGATGGCATGAAAATAACTAAGCAAGTGTCAATGAACCCGATTACTGTTGCTCTTTCACTGGTTATTCTGGTCGTTGCTGGATTTGGTGGAATGAGCGTCGTTTGGATGCGAACAAAAATTTCTCAAAGTGCAGACCGAATAAGTCAGGTTGAGCTTGAACAAAAGAAGGTTGATCGTCGCCTTCAAGATATAGGTGCAAAGATTGCGGAATCTCACACCCCTGAGGTTCTGAAGGCTGGGATACCTGCAACAGTTCGACCCTCATTACAGGAGCAAATCATATGGGTTCCAGATTCATATGGTGATCCTCAGCAACTTGTTTCCAGCACCCCCAGATAATTGCCCCCAATCTATCTAGCCCCTATTATGAGCAGCGCATTCATTTCATCAATTCGTTACTGGACTGTACTGTTATCCATTAGCTTGATGTTTTCAGGTTTGATGGGGCGACTTGTCTATCTGCAGGCAGTCAAGCATGAAGAATATTCTAAAATAGCTAATGGGAACAGGAAGTCATCTTTAACACTGTCTGCTAGAAGAGGGAATATTCTTGATTCAAGAGGTAATTCATTAGCGGTTACACAACCAAGAATAGAACTGGGAGTTGATCCTCAATTAATTGAAGAAGAGGATTACCCCATGATTATTGAACTCGCTGCTTTGATCGGAGTTGATGCGAATATAATCAAAGAAAAAGCTAGCAAGAAAACTCGAATTATAAATGGAGATAATGGTAGGAAAATTAAACCTATTAGATGGGTTAAATTAGCAGATAGTATTGGTGAAGATGTATACGAAAATGTTAAGAAGCTGAAAATACCTGGTGTATATGGGAATCGGAATTATACCAGGATGTATCCCGGTGGGCATCTTGCATCACATGTTTTGGGTTTTTTACAAAAGGATGGAACGCCGGTAACTGGTGTTGAACGTTATATGGATTACTATCTTAGTGGTCAGGATGGTTGGAAAGAAACAGAACGAGATGGGAAACGTAGAGAACTTTTGCAATTTGAGACACAAAATGTATCCCCTCAGGATGGATTGAATGTACAACTTACCTTAGATCTGTTTATTCAGAATTTAGTTGAAGAGCAGATTAATGAAATTGGCGAAATATATAGTCCTAGTAGTGCGACTATAATTGTCAGCGAACCTAACACTGGATATATCCTCGCAATGTCCAATTATCCTAATTTTGATTTAAACAGTTCAGGGAAGGCAGCAATTGCAACTATGCGTAATCGCGCTATTACCGATGTAATGGAACCTGGTTCAACATTCAAATTAATACCTATAAGCGCTGCTTTAAATGAAAAAATTGTAACTGTTGAAAATAGATTTGATTGTAATATACGTAGCGTAAGTTATAGAGGTCGTACGTTAAAGCTTCCTTCAGATCATAGGAATTATGGAGAACTAACATTAGGAGGAATACTTAAAAAATCTAGCAATCGAGGTGCCGCATGCATTGGAATAAGACTTGGAGAAAAGTCACTTTATGAATACGCACGTGCCTTCGGATATGGTCAAAAGACAGGTATTGGTTTAACTGGAGAGGTGAGTGGTATTGTTCATCCAGTAGAAAAATGGGACAGTCTAACTATAACGCGATTTCCAATAGGATATGCTGTTGGTGCAACGCCTATTCAAATTCATAATGCTATGGCAACGGTAGCAAATTATGGAATACTAATGCAACCCCAAGTCATACGTCAAATTACAGATTCTAAGGGCAAATCAATTATATCTTTTCGACCTAAGGCAAAACGACGGGTAGTATCCGTTGATACATCAAAAAAAATGGGAGAAATGTTAACGGGTGTAGTAACACCTGAAGGAACAGCTGGTCGAGCTTCTTTGGAGGGATTTAGCATATCTGGTAAAACTGGCACAACTCGTAAAATTGTTAATGGTTCGTATACAAGTGAAAAGCATACAGGATCATTTTCTGGATTTTTTCCTACTCAGCGACCGCGGGTAGTTATTAGTGTTTTTGTGGATGAACCCAAACTCGATGGACCGGGGTACGGGGGACGTGTAGCGGCCCCCGTATTCCGGAATATTGCTTCAGAGCTTGTTAAACACATGGGAATACGACCTGGGCAAGATAATGGTCGTTTAGCTTCAAAAGGAAATTCTCCTAGGATGAGTAATTCCAGAACATGGTAACTCATAAAGAAACAGAAGTATTACACCAGAATTCTTCCTGCTCAAAGCGGGAAACTAAATCTATTGCTACTCTTTGTGATCTAATATCTCAGGATAAGATTCTGTCCTCAAGAGGCAATTTAATTACTAAAGTCAGTAGTTTGTGTATCGATAGTAGAAAAGCTATTAAAGGCTGTCTGTTTTTTGCAATTGAAGGACAAAATACTAACGGAGCTTTTTACATAGAAGAAGCAATTGATAGAGGTGCAATAGGAGTTGTCACTGAAATACCTCTGTCTAATCACTATCCTGTTCCTTTTGTGCAAGTCAGGGATGTACGATCAGTATTGTCATCAGCATCTACTAATTTTAGTAATAATCCAGATCAAGAAATTCAGTTGATTGGAGTAACTGGAACTAATGGAAAAACAACAGTAAGCATATTAACAAAGCACCTTTTTAGTTCTAATCAACCAAGCGAAAAAACTGCCGTAATTGGTACAGTAAACTACGATTTAGGAACCAGAGTTATTCCTTCAACACGTACTACACCTGAAGCACATGATTTATGCGAATTACTTAAATCCGCTATTTCTACAGGTTGCACAAGAGCAGTAATGGAAGTTAGTTCACATGGTATTTGCCAACAAAGAACTAGTAACTTAAATTTTAAAACAGCTGTTTTTCTTAATCTTACACCAGAGCATTTGGATTTTCATTCTGATATGGAGGAGTATTATAACGTTAAGAAAAACTTTATAACTGGAATTTCTAACCCTAGACCAAAAAACGCCATAATAAATCTAGATGATGATTATGGGAAACGCCTCTTTTCTGAAATTCCAGAAGGTATAAATAAAATAGGATTTGGAGAGGATCAAGATTCTCATTTCAGAGCCAGACATATACAATATAAATCTACTAGCACATTATTCGAATTAGAGTACCCAGACGGAGTTATTGAAATTAACTCTCCAATGATTGGTAGATTTAATGTCCAAAATGTTCTTGCGTCACTTGCAGTAGGTTGGGTCGAAGGCTTTAATGTGTTTGAAATGGCATCACAATTATCGTATTTTAAGGGTTCTCCTGGACGATTAGAGAATGTTAACGAAGGACAAAAATTCAGTGTATTTGTTGACTACGCTCATACGAGTGATGCATTGCGTAATATTTTGAGTGTACTGAGGGAAGTTACGGACGGGCGGCTCCTACTGGTATTTGGTTGCGGTGGGGATCGTGATCATAAAAAAAGGCCTTTAATGACAAGCGCAGCGCAGGAATATTGCGACTATGTTTGGGCAACGGCTGATAACCCCAGAAGTGAGCCGCTCGATTCCATATTTACACATATGAAAGATGGAGTACAACTTCCCGATCATATAAAATTTGTTAAAGATCGAAGACGCGCAATAAGTTTGGCTATTGAAGATGCGAAGCCAAATGACTGTTTAATTATAGCAGGAAAAGGCCATGAAACATACCAAGAAGTAAATAATACTATAATTGCATTTGATGACCGTAGAGTAACTCGAGAGTTATTACATATAAAATCCAATTTTAATGGCAGTCAATATCAATGATTAGTTATGATCCAGATAAACTTGAAAAATGGTCCGATGGGAGATGGTGTGGATTCAATAACAATTTAAATATAACTGGTTTTTGTATTGATTCAAGAAAGGTCAATTCAGGAGATGTATTTATTGCAATCAAAACAACGGACAATGATGGTCATCTATTTCTTAATGATGCAAAAAGAAATGGAGCAGTAGCTGTAATTGTTGAAAATGAGAACAGCACAATTGAAATCCCTCAACTTGTTGTCGAAAATACTGTTCTAGCTTTAACAGAAATAGCTAGATACTACCGGAGAGAGTTTAATGGAACTGTAATTGGCATTACAGGTAGTTGTGGAAAAACAAGCACCAAGGATTTATTGTCTACTTTACTTGGAGATCAGACTGTTTGTAAAACTAAAGACAATTTAAATAATAAATTGGGTATTTCACTCACATTATTAAGCATCGATCCCTCAATACATTCTACAGCAGTAGTTGAAGTTGGAATAAGTGAGTTAGGAGAAATGGATGAACTTGTTAAAATACTTAATCCTGACTTTGCAATTGTAACTTTAGTTGGGGAAGCTCACATTTCTGGTCTTGGTAATGTGAAATCAATAGCGCATGAAAAGCACAAACTTATTCAATACATAAATTGCAATGGTTTCGCACTTTATCCAATAGATTGTAAGCAATATAACGAATTTAATCAAAACACACAAAATCATTGGGTATTATGTGAAGCTAGATATCCAAATGAAAATCATAACTGTCTTCTTTATGATTATGTCAATGCATCTGGGTCTAAAGCATCTGCTATAACACTTAGTAGCATATACTTCGATGAGTTTACTTTCGACCTGCCTTCGAATGTCGTTTCAACAGGAATTATCCGAAATTTAGCGATGGCTCTCGGTTTTTCCTTACGTTTAGGCATAACACCATCAACACTTCAAGATCAATTATTGAAATGGAAACCATCTTCTCTTCGAGGTGAAATACTTACAAGGAATGGTCAGACTTTCTACGTAGATTGTTATAATTCAAATCCGATATCTATGAAGGAAGCATTAATCGGTTTTTCTAATTACTTTTCAAATGTGCCTAGACTCTTTGTACTAGGTTGCATGAATGAATTGGGGGTTGAATCCAAAGCTTTACATAAAGCGGTTGGTTCTACTGATGTGTTTTTATCTTCTGATACTGCTGTTTTAATAGGTGAACAATCTGAAGAGTTAAAATCAGGTATATTGGAATCAGGAATAAATTCTTCTTCAATCACAATAGTTGACAGTATTGATGAGGCTAGATCAGTAGTTAAATCTTTTGAAGGAGCAATACTACTTAAAGGTAGTCGTACATATAAACTCGAAGCATTAATTCCAAATACAAAAATAGATATAGAGGAGGAAGTAATGACATGCTAACTTATCTCTCAAATCTAGAAGACGTATTTGGTCCATTACGTCTTTTTAATTATATTACATTCAGAGCTTTAATGGCTGGTATAACTGCGCTATTTATAGGATACTTTATCGCTCCATGGATTATACAAAGATTATCAAACTTTAAACAATCCGTCCGTACAAAAGATGAGGTAGGTTCTGATTTAGCAGAGAAACATGCAAACAAGGTTAACACCCCAACAATGGGTGGAATAATTATTTTAGTTTCCATTTTAATTAGTTGTTTTCTCTGGGTTAAACCCTTTCAAGAAGTTGCTTACGTTCAACATGTTTGCGATGAGTGTAGTATCAACTTTAATATTTCCCGTATTAATTCTGAATGTCCTGAATGCGGATTCAAAGCTGTTTTTGATTCTGACCGTGACGGTATGGCAGACAGTTGGGAGATTGAGACTTATGGATCTCTACAGTATGATGCAAATGACGAACTATCTGGATC
>JABJCN010000098.1 GCA_018668635.1 Opitutia bacterium | reverse complement strand
TGGAGGAATCCTCCCAGGTTTTCATGGCCACTCGCGCGTTCGATCCTGGCGACCTAGCTGCAGATTTATTGGGCATTTTGATCCTTGGAAATATTGGTGGCCGAATGGGCCAGAAGCAGTCCCGCTAGTGGAGGTTGTACTACTACTTCGCCTCCGTCATTAAAATAAGGTTGTTTTCTCACGCTTAATGTAATACTTTCATTAACCTAATTATCCCAAGATGCTATTTTTATCTAAACCATCATTACGTTTCCAATTTTGTACGTTAACGCTATTCGCCGCGTTATTTGCCAACCTGCAGGCTCGGACATTTACTCCGATTAGAGGCGTCGCATTTGAGGCTGAGTTGTTGCGGGTTAACACCGGTTACGTGGAGCTTAAGGCCCCAAATGGGGCAACCAAGTGGTTTGATGTTAAAATCCTTTCCGAGGCCGACCAGCGTTATATTCGCGAGCATGGCAGTAACCTTTTGAGCATGCAGAAAATGCCGATGAGTGAGGTTGTTTTCAACGCCAACCAAATTGATCGATTCATTCAGGGAGAGTTTCGCCAGCACAGGATTCAGCAAAATCCGCCTGCTACAGATGAGCAGTTCATTCGCCGTGTATATCTGGATATAATTGGGCGGATTCCAAGCTACGGAGAGGTTACTTCATTCCTCAGCTCCAAGGATACTGGCAAACGTCGAAAGGTTATAGATGAATTGCTCAAGCACCCTGGTTACGTCAGCCACAATTACAATTTTTGGGCAGACATTCTTCGGCTCAAGTCAAACCATCGAATTGGTGGAGTTAATGCTGAAGGTGGTGCCTACATTGAATGGGTCAAGCAAGCACTTCGAGAAAACAGACCTTACGATTTATTTGTACAACAATTACTTACCGCAAACGGATACCCTTGGGATAATCCTGCGGTAGGTTATTATATTCGTGATTCGGGAACCCCGCTCGATAACATGTCGAACACAATACAGGTTTTCCTTGGGACTCAGCTAGTTTGTGCCCAATGCCACAATCACCCTTTCGAAGACTGGACCCAAAAGGAATATTATCAGATGGCCGCATACACTTATGGAGTCGAAACCCGTCTTCGACCAGACAATCTGGAAATGGCCAGAAAGCTCGTCAGGAAGGCATCCAGTGGTAATCGCGAGCGCGAGCGTTCAATGTCCCGTGCTATCCGAGATTTGTTTGAGGTTATTACTGTAGGTGCCAATGAAACAAAAAAGCCACTCAAGTTGCCACATGATTACAAATATGAGGATGCCAAGCCTAAAGCTACGATTACCCCTGGCCCTCTATTCAGGCAAGAGGTGGAGTTTAGTAAGGATGAGACGGCTCGTGAAACATATGTCCGCTGGATGACCAACCCAGAGAACGATTTGTTTGTTAAGGTTATCGCCAATCGCATTTGGAAAAAGGTAATGGGGCATGGAATATTCGAGCCAGTTGACGACCTGAAAAAGGATTCCGTGATTTCACACCCTCAATTGATGGCCTTTCTTATGAAATTAATGAGGGATGTGGACTTTGACCTGAAGCAATTCGAGCGAATTCTTTACAACACCCCCACATATCATCGCCAAGTGAGTACAGTTGACCACGTCAAAGGGGAACCTTATTACTTTGCCGGCCCTCTATTACGTCGCATGACCGCCGAGCAACTTTGGGACTCCATGCTTTCGATGACCATTGAAGATAGCGACCAAAGGATTCTTCGGGATCGCGAAGAAATTCGAATCGACAAGAAGAAACAGCAAGCGGACTATATGCTGGCGCTTAAACCCGAACAAATCGTTAGTCTTGCGAGCCAAATTGCTGACATCGAGAGTGAATTTGCTGACAAAAGGATGGATTTGCGCAAGCAATTAGCAAAAGCTTCTTCAGCGGAGGATGATAAGGCAATCGACCGGATAGAGAAGGAACGGCGACAACTTGAAGGACAGGCACGGCGGAAGGTCCGGGCGGCACAGTCCTCTGTTCAGAAAGGAATGATGGAGGATGTGGCAATGTCGATGAGTATGGAAGAGCGTGAACTTGCCAATCGCAAAACTGAAGTTGAGCTTGACCCCCGATGGAAGGGGTTCCCCAAGACTCTTGTTCGTGCTGCAGAACTTCCTTCACCCGCGCCCAACGGTCACTTCCTCCGGATGTTTGGTCAATCGGACCGGGATACTATACAGAATGCCAGTGTTCAGCCGACTGTTCCACAGGCCCTTGCTCTTCTGAACGGTCCAATGTTTAAAGAATTGGTCAAGCCCAACTCCGTCCTGATAAAGCACCTTTTAACCAAGGAGACTACTGAAGAAAAGCTCGATGTAATTTTTCTGACTCTTTTGAGCCGATTACCAAGTATCGCAGAGAAAAATCTCATGCTTCAGGAAATTAATCGTTATGACAACGACCCCAAAGGCCTCAGTAATGGATACAAAAATGTTATTGTTGCCTTAATGAATACCCGCCAATACGCTTTTGTCCGATAACCTACCTACCCACCACCCATGAAGGAATTACTTCTTAAAGCTGATGATGTTTCGCGTCGCCAATTCATAAATAGTGCCGCGCAGACCTTGCTCGGCGTTACTGTTTGGGGGCATGCTCAAGGCCTGCAAGGTCAGGAGGCTCCTGCTTCCAGTGGCCCTAGTGCCAAGAGTTGTATCTACCTTTATATGAGTGGTGGCATGACCCACTTGGATACTTTTGACCCGAAACCAGGAACAGACCAAGGTGGCCCAATTGGCGCAATACGTACCAAGGCAGATGATGTATTTCTCTCAGAATTCTTTCCTCGTCTTGCCTATCGGATGGACAATGTTGCGCTTGTAAGATCCCTTAAAACAAATCAGGGAGCCCATGAACAGGGCAATTACTATATGCATACCAGCTATGCGCCACGCAACACTATAAGGCATCCTGCTCTTGGCCCATGGATGACAATGCTTAGTGGTCGCTATAACCGTACACTTCCTGGTAGCGTGATTATAGGAGGAGGTCGCAGTTCCGGAGCTGGTTTCTTTCCACCTCAGCATATGCCCCTTCTTCTTGGCAATGCCCGCGAGGGCCTCAAGAACAGTAAGCGTCCCGGAGATGTAACCGAGAAAGAATTTGATCGGCGACTTCGGCTAGCTGAGGCTGTAGACAAGGAATTTGTAACAAGCTATAATCAAAAGAAGGTGAACGCATATTCCGATATGTATCGCGATGCTGTCAAACTGATGACGAGTGAGGACCTCAAGGCATTTGATATCAATCAAGAGCCAACGGATGTCCGAGAGGCTTATGGAGACAATGGCTTCGGTCAGGGTGTTCTTCTGGCCCGTCGTCTTGTTGAAAATAACGTCCGTTTTGTCGAAGTCCAACTTGGGGGCTGGGATAACCATACCAACATCTTTACATCTGTTGCCGACCGAGGTGCAACTGTTGACCGTGCTCTCTCTGCACTTATTGGAGATTTACAGCAGCGCGGCTTATTGGATGAGACCCTTATTGTTCTTGCAACCGAGTTCGGACGTACCCCACGCATCAACCAGAATGAGGGCCGTGATCATTATCCTCGAGCCTTTAGTGGACTAATTGCCGGTGGAGGAATTAAAGGTGGTCAGGCTTATGGAAAGACGGATGAGTCTGGGTCTCGTGTGACAGAAAACCCAGTTCTGGTCCCTGACTTTAATGCGACCATTGCCACAGCGCTGGGCCTTCCTGTTGGGCATACTCTATACTCCCCGTCCGGTCGCCCTTTCAAGGTTGCAAATAACGGTGAACCCGTGATGGATATTCTTGCATAGTAGCAACTTTTCCTGCCTTTTAATTGTAAAGCTTCCTTTCACTTTTCCGGGTAGGAATTTTATCTAGGAAGTTACCGCTTTAGAACAAAGGTTCTTGTTCTAAATACCCTTAGCACTTTTCCATTCTTTTATGTACTGCTGATCTGCTGCGGAAAGGCTGTTCACGGGAACTTTGTAATTAACCCCACCAACATTGATGACAGCAGTGGTACCATTTACCGCAAATAATTTTCCTTGTAGGCTACGGCCAGTTGTATTCGTCCATGTTCGAGGCCCGAGGTTCATCTTGCTAGAAGCCATCACGATCCCAGGCTTGGTCCCTGACTCTGAATTTTTCTTAGCATGATTAAAGATGGACTGAATCAATTCCGTAAACTTTTTGGCTTCTGCTGGTGATGGTTGTGGCCGATTAGAAGGTGGCATTTCTTTTTCTTTGATAAGTGCGATTACTTGGTTCCACGTCTTACGATCCCTTAGGACATCAGTTGAATTTTCATAGCGACCTAAGGCTACGCCTCCCTTGGAGCTTCCTCCCATATGGCAGTTGCCACAGTATTCCTTCATAAAGGCCTTAGGTTCTCTTCCAAAATCTGGTGTTCCTGGAGGTGCTTTTATCTGGGCAGTTGGTATTCTTCCTCCATCGGGTTGTCGGGTAATTACCAGTTTATTTATATATTGGGATGGGTTGTCATTGAATTTGGCCAGTGCCTGACCGTTGCCAAAAGCTATGGTCATTTTATTGTATACTGTCGATCTTACGGGGTCGACAGGTAGACCGGAGACTGGGCATTTAGAATTAACAGGCCGAGGATCAACTTGTGCGTTGTTGTTACTATCTGCTCCCACGATAGAGCCAATACCTCCGGGGGTAGTTTCCGCTGGGATATCTATGAATCCTGCATTGATTTCAAGCCCAGGGCGAGCTGCCATGGCCTGTGTCACACCACCTTGCGTTATCTGGGTTTTTCCAGCAAATATTTTCTGGATCGTTGGAATCGCGACAAGCTTTTGCAATCCGGCATCCGTGATATTTGTATTATATAGGTTTAGGTATTCTAGCTTTCCTAATTTGGCAACTTGCGAAAGTCCGACATCTGTGATTTGAGTGCGGTCCAGATGCAACCGGCGCAATTCCGGAAACTTTGTGAGTATATCAAGTCCTTTGTTGGTGACTTTAGTTTTGGCAAGATTTAGCCATAACACTTGTTCCCCAATGAGTGAAATGGTTCTAAGACCTTCGTCGTTTATTTCTGAAGCCATATCATCGCAATGAACTGCAAGGGCGTTTGAGCCTTTGGTCACCTCAACGACATTGACCCCAAAGTCTTTAACCATCTGTAGGGCATCACCCGACGCGGCCCTTACCGTAGGACCTTTTATTCCGGGTTGAGGCGCATTTTTCCTGGCATCGGCCGCAGCGATGATTTCCTTCATTGCAGGAACGAGCCCACCTGGAGCTGAACCCAGGGGTTGATCAAATTTTGCACCGGATTGAATCCACCAATTTAGGATATTTTTGTCATTGGCTGTTAGTTGACGATTTTCCTCCGTGGGGGGCATTCGATCGTCATCACCGGAGGAAAGATGTATCCGTTGCATCATCAAGCTTCCTTTTGGATTGCCGCTGACTAGGACGGCTCCGTTCTTGCCTCCAGCCTGAATTCCTTCGGGATTATGGAGTCGAAGCTTTGCACTAGCTCTGCCATCCCCGTGGCATTTACCACAATTATGCTCCAGAATAGGATCAATGACTTCCTCGTATATTGAACCCCATTTCCGCGGGCCTGATTGAGCAGTTGCTACCTCGCTCGGAGATTTTTGGGTTGGTGTGGCCTCCTCGTGTTCTTTTTCAATTTTAAGAGAACTAGTGCCGGGAGGGAAGATGGCATAGTGCCGAAGTGTACGAAGTAGAGGTTGTCGGGCATCATCAGTATTTTGAACCTCTGAGAGTTTAAGGTCGTAGGAGGCACCGTTCACAATCCACCACTTAATCAGCCAGATTTCATCAAGGCTGAGCTGGTTGGCTTCATCCGATGGAGGCATTTTTTCATCGTCTGGATCATTTAGGGGAAGGGTAATGCGGTATACCAAATCGCTTTCCTCGAGATTCCCTGCAATGGCCAGACCATCAACCGCTCTCACGTGTTCCATCGTGTGGAGTCGTAGTTTCCCTTTTGCCTTCGTCGGCCCGTGGCATTTCATACATTTTTCCTGGAGAACTGGAAGAATGACCTTATTGAATACAGTGCCGTCAGAAATTCGAATGGCTTGACTGTAGATAGTTGGGATTCCAATTGCTCTTAACAGGCAAAGGATTCCTAAAATAATGCAGAAACGAGAATTTAGTTCCATGATACCTATTCGCATGACAATGCGATTTTTGTATTTTCATCAAGATGACAGGAAATTTGGGTGAAGTCAACGGCAAGGGCGTTTTCCCTTGCGCGAAAAGAGAGTGCGAGCTAGGGTGCTGGCAATGTTCCGTATCATATTTGTACCGCTCTTTTGCTATGCTGTACTGAGCCAACTTGCCACCGCGGAGGGATTTCGTCGACTTCATGGCGTAGATGGCGGCATCGTTGTGGCCCGCATATTGAAAGTTGTGAACGGATCCGTTTATTTGGAACGTCAAGATGGCCAGGTATTTCAGACTCCTCTTCAACATTTTGCAGAGAAAGACCGGCTCCATCTTCTTTCTATGGATTCGCGTTTTCAACAGAACCTGGATGCTGCCAAAATGCGCTTTAAAACCTTTCATGGTAGCGTTCACCAGAAGCAGGCTCAAGAGGTTGCCAATCTTCGGGATAGTGAACTTTGGGAATTCTATCTTAGAGCAATCCCAGTTTTGGAGAAGGCAGCCACCGAAGGCAACGCCCCTGCACAGTACAATCTTGGTGTAGCTTGTGCTGAGGGATTGGGTGTGCGTCAGGATTACAGGAAAGCAGCGGAATGGTTCCAAAAAGCGGCTGACCAAGGGGATACTCGTGCTCAATTTCGACTTGGTCGAATGAGCCTTCAGGGTAGGGGTGTCGCAAGAGATGATGCCCAAGCGATTCAATGGTTCACCAAGGCAGCTAACGCAGGCCATCCCCGAGCACAATCTCACCTTGGTGCGATGTATGTTCGAGGCATTGGAGGGACAAAGGATATACATGCCGCATTACGTTGGTTACAGGCAGCGGCGCGTCAGGGTGAATCAGAAGCTCAGGTTGACCTTGCCATTATGCACATGCTGGGTATGGGCGACCTACCAGAAAATCCTGAGGCGGCTACTCGGTGGCTGGCTCAAGCCGCAGAGAAAGGGCATCCTTTTGCCCAGTATGAACTCGGTGTTGCCTATAGATCAGGAATTGGCGTGGAGCGCAACTTTGAGGAGGCTGCTCGCTGGATTCACAAGTCAGCTGCGCAACGTAACCCTGATGCACAACTGGACCTTGGACTTATGTATCTTCTTGGCCTTGGGGTCAATCGCGATGAGGTGGAGGGGTGCGCATGGTTCTCGCTAGCCGCTGCAAGTGGCCATCGGATGGGAATGGAAGCTCGCCGTAATCTGGAAAGTCGATTCACCAAGGAACAGCAGGAACTGGCCCGTCTTCGTGCGTTGGAATTGACGGAATTGCTTGTCAGTAATCGTTGATGCCCGGAAATATGTCAGCCTCTTTTTTATCTGTATCTGACCGAGGCACGCTGGAGGCTCTTTCGCGAATCACCTATTGTAACCCTTTCCTTCGGGAACGACAGGAGTTGGAAAAAGAAATTCTTGGTGGTGATTACCGCAATCCTGATACCTCCTCTCGGGATCTTCGGAGTTTCAGTACCAATCTCGATCGCCTTCATGAAGTTGCTCTCCATCATGCTGAAAAAGCACGAATCTCTTTTTATCAGGTTCAAGGCAGGGTAGCTCCAGCTGAATTTCATATTTATCAGGATGTTGTTCTTTTTGCTTTATTCTCCAGCAACCGGGAACCTTTCCTTGAATTCATTCGAAAAGCCTATACTCGTGGTAGTGCTGATCGTGCCTGTTCCTTTTACAAGGAATTCGAGGTAGAGCATGCACGATATTTTCCTTTGAGACCTAATGCTCCAGAGCCAGACTACGAAGCGCCCCACATCTTTGCGATGTTCTTCCAGATACGGCGGGCATTCCACCACATCTTTGAATTTATCATCGGTGCTTCACCGGGCGCAAATCGCCTTCGCGCCCGCGTTTGGCAATCCATCTTCACGCATGACATGGCTCGTTATCAGCGGGTCCTGTATGACCGCATGGGAGATATCGTCACATCCATAACGGGTCCTTCCGGTTCTGGTAAGGAATTGGTTGCACGGGCCATTGGTCTTTCACGTTTTGTTCCTTTTGATCCAGATCGATTACACTTCAAGGAAGACTTCCTAAACAGCTTCATCCCCGTTAACCTCTCAGCGCTTACCGAAACGTTGTTGGAATCCGAGCTTTTTGGTCATCGTAAGGGTTCGTTCACAGGTGCACTCCAGGACCGCAAGGGTTATCTTGAAACCTGCGGAGAGTTTGGGACCATTCTCCTTGACGAAATTACCGAGACAAGACCCGACATCCAGGTCAAGCTTCTGCGGGTCCTGCAGACCAGCCAGTTCCAGAGGCTGGGGGATACACGTTCTCTTCCTTTCCGGGGTAAGTTCATGGCCGCGTCCAATTGCGATCTAGCAGAAGAGATGCGCGAAGGTCGTTTTCGAGAGGACTTTTACTACAGGCTTTGTGCTGACCGGGTTGTGACTCTTGCTCTCCGTGAGATTCTCCAAGAGGATCCCGATGAGTTGCACAATCTCGTCCTTTACATTGCTGGCAAGTTCGCCGGTGCAGACGAGGCAGTCGGCATAACGGATGAAGCCTGCCAATGGATTCGTGGGAATCTTGGCCTGCAATACGCATGGCCCGGCAATTTTAGGGAGCTGGAACAGTGCGTGCGCAACATCATGGTCCATGGTGAATATCTTCCGGAAAACACTCAGGCTGCGATGCCTCGGGACAAACTGCTTTCCTCTGCGCTCGGTGTCGGTAGTCTAACTGCCGAACACTTCCTTCGTGAGTATATTTCCAGTGTTTACGAGACCACGCAAAATTATAACGAGACGGCACGACTTCTTGAACTCGATCGCCGCACGGTGAAGAAATATGTGGATTTGGCTGATGATCAGGCAGATTCTGCTTCTTGAAACTGATGATTAGCCGATTCTATCCTCCACAACAGGATTTCCCCAAGCGCTCAAGCCTCCAGTAGTTGTAGGGCCAAGCGGTCAGGAAGCCGGCAATAATTGCCGGCACCACCCAGATGCTGATGCCAAGGGTTCCTCCATTGCCATAATAATCAACCAGGTTCATCGCCAGCTCCATCGACAGCATTGAGATGAGGCTCATTCCCATTGCTGTGCGCAGTGCTCTACCGAAATCCATCTGGCGCAGCAGGATCAATGTTTCCAGCAGGATGCTGGTCAGGACGCCATTGAACATTGCCAGGATCATGAGGTTTCTCATCGGCATTTCAATGTCCTGCCATTGTACATAGGCAATAGTACCGAAATCTCCTAAGGAGCATCCCAGTAGGCACCAGAATGTATTTCGGGATGATTGCCCCCAGTTCTTTTGGTTTTTCCAATTCATTGAATTACGGCTATTCAATTAGCAAACATACCTCCAGATAAATCTCTCCCTTGACTCACCTGGCAAGCCCCCATTTTCTCCTTCTCCTCGATTTTTTTATTAACCTGTAACCATCTAAATGACCATGCAAATGAAGAACCTCCTCCTCTTGCCCTTAATGGCAGCCGCTTCACTTTTTGCCAAGGACGACTTTGTCAGTCTGTTTGACGGCAAGACCCTCAAAAACTGGGATGGCGATCCAAAGTTCTGGAGCGTCAAGGATGGGGCGATAACAGGAATTACGACCAAGGAAACGCCCACGAAAGGCAATACTTTCGCGATTTATACCGGGGGCGAAAAGTTAACTGACTTTGATCTCCGTATTGATTTTAAGATCATGGCAGGGAATAGTGGCATTCAGTATCGTTCCTTCAAGAAAGCCGGCAAACATGACGGATGGCGTATCGGTGGCTACCAGGCTGACTTCGAGTCTGGGGATCGTTATTCTGGCATCTGTTATGGCGAAGCGTTTCGGGGCATTCTTTCATTAAGGGGACAAAAGACCACCCTTTCCTTGAATGACAAGGGCAAGCTACAGAAAAAAGCGGAAACTTTTGGTGATACCAATGAGATTGGAAAAGCCGTCAAGAAGAAGGAATGGAATAGCTACCGTATTGTGGCTGATGGGTTTAACTTCACGCATTACATAAACGGTGTGAAGACCACCGAGTTGATTGATAATGACGAAAAAAACCGCCGAGCAGATGGTCTGCTTGCCCTCCAGCTCCACGCTGGACCTCCCATGAACGTTCAGTTTAAAAATATCAAGGTGAAGCACCTTAAGAAGTAGGTGCCTAGTAGTTTTGGAAATCCTGCCCAACGCCTTTTCCCTCGTCGTCAGATTTATTAAACGTCCTACGTAACAGGTCGTACATGAGATCCTTATTCTACGGGGGCTCAAGACCCCGTGCATGTATTTTAAATCAGTGAGGATTCCCTCCTTCAACTGATTCTTGGCTTTATCCTGTTTCGGCTAAGAACATCTCCATAATTGCTTAATTCATCTTATCGCAAGTTCCAAGCCTTGCAAAGTCAGGTTTGGAATATAGTGGCAATCCTCACCCAGAGCCTCCTCCATGAATGGTGCCTTTCCTCCTGTGAGTATTAGTGTCGGATCATTTATTCCTCGTTCAAATAACTGTGCCGATAAGGCAGCAACGATTTCCTTAACCATACCTTCATAACCGATCACGCCACCAATTTCCATTGCTTCACGAGTAGATTTACCAATGACGTTTGCCGGGTAGGAAAGTTCATTGTAGCTTACTTCGGGTAGCAGAGCGGTTCGCTCATGAAGATATTCTCTCATCAATGAAAGTCCTGCTGTGATAACTCCGCCCTCATATCCACACTCTGTGGTTACTATGTCAAAGGTGGTCGCAGTTCCCATGTCGATGATGATGACGGGCGGATCCGAAAAGTTCGTTGCTGCTACTGCGTTGGCAAGCCGATCCTGCCCGATTTCTCTTGGATTGGGATAGGCGATTGAAAGCGGGCAGGTATCTGCGTTCAAGTTAAACAACTTCAGGCCATAGAATTTAGCAATCTCTTCAGCATGCTTGCTTGCCGCCGGTACGACGCTACAATAGGCAAGGAGTTTGGCCTCTTTGATATTCTGTACCGATTTCGACAAATTTTCTTCAAGATTTCTAGTCGGAATACGGATTGATTCGGATACCATACTGTCCTTTACAAGACCAATGTGGGTTGTCGTGTTACCAATATCAAGGCAGAGCGTACTCATGGGATGTATTTTGGATTCAGATAGATTCCCCAAAGATTATATCACCAGCAGAAACATTCAGAATCGCCCCAGTTTGTGTTTTGAGACGGAGATTACCATCTTCATCAATTCCCCGTGCTGTCCCCTTGGTCTGGGTTGAACCGTTTTGGGCGGTGACAGTCTGGCCAAGGAGAGCATCGACTGGAATAAATTCTTGCTGAAGCCTCTTGCCGGCACCAGGTTGTTGGCAATCCTTATAGCCATGTAGAACTGCCTTTAGCACGATCAGCGTTAATGTATGTATGTCTGCTTTTTCACCAAGCTGGTCTCTAAGGGTTGTTGCAGGTGCGCGGAGGTCATCAGGGAGGCTCTTGGCTTCTTGATTTACATTCATGCCAAGACCGAAGACCAAGGTCTGCATACGATCGAGTTCAAACTTAGCCTCGCATAGTATGCCAGCAAACTTCTGGTCTCTGACATAGAGGTCGTTGGGCCATTTCACTTGTATCGGGAGACTGGTGAACTTATTTAGGGCCTGAGCAAGTCTGACACCTGCCCAGAGTGAGAAGCTAGCCAGTGCCGTGCTCGGAATTTGAGGCCTGAACCCCACACTTAGATAGAGATTACCTTTATCCTTGCTGTGCCATATGCGCCCCATCCGCCCTCGCCCTTGAGTCTGGGATTTGGCGATGATTACCAGAGGGGCTTCGCCGCCTGTCGCGAGACGTCTTTCAACCTCAAGGTTTGTGCTATCGGTTTTCTCTAGAAGGTGAACCGACTTACTCTCAATAAATGGCTTTTTCTGGGAGATTATATGGGCTTCTAGAAGATCGGTGTGGAGTCGACGCGGTTTGCTTTTGATTCGATAGCCACGTCGAGGAACAGCTTCAAATTGGAGGCCGGATTCTCCCAATTTCCGGATGCGTGCATTGACCGCAACGCGTGATATACCATGTTCCATGGCCAGGGCTTCACCGGAAAGAAATTGTTCGGTATCAGCTTGGAGGAAAGATTGTAGAATGGCGACATTCGTATTCATGCGACAGGCCCCTTCCAGTCAAGTCCGATATCCACCCATCTTGATTGGTGGACCAGCGCGCCCGTGGAGATGAAGTCAAGTCCGAGCCCGGCGTAGTTACTGACAGTTTCCAGGGTGATACCCCCGCTGGCTTCAATACAGGTCTGACCATCCACAAATTCAACTACTTTACAGATTTGCTGGATGGAGAAGTTGTCGAGAAGAACGCAATCGGCTCCAGCTTCAAGAACGGGCAAAACCTGATCGGGGTGATCGACTTCGACTTCGACGGGAATGCCAAGATTTTTTTCACGGGCGAGTTGGACAGCGTTGCACAACTCATTCCCGTTTTGCGCTGAAAATGCATCCAGATGGTTATCCTTGATGAGAACCCTGTCATAGAGGCCGAGACGGTGGTTCCATCCTCCTCCACAGACAACAGCGTATTTCTCAAGTGCCCGATAGCCGGGAGTGGTTTTTCGTGTGTCCAGGATTCGCGTGTGGCTGTCATCGAGCTTCTTGACAAAGGCAGTGGAGGTCGTGGCGATACCCGAAAGGTGCTGAAGGAAATTTAGCAGGACACGTTCGGCGGAGAGAAGGTGGGCGGGATTGCCTTCAATGCTGCCGATTTTAGTTCCGCTGCTGACGCTTTGACCGTCCTGAAAATTCGTGGTAAATGTTCCTCCGCCATATGCATCCAATATCATGGGCATCAGGGACAGACCACAGATGGTTTGTTGCTCCCGGGCGAACAAATCAGCCTGCGCCAGTTGTGAAGTGGGAGGAAATGTTGCCGTGGTGACGTCTATTGGCCCAGGAGGCGAATCGATAAAACCGGCTCCAGATAAATCTTCGTTCTTGGCGAGCCGTATGATTCTATTCAAATACTCGTGGTCTATGTCCTTCCATGCGATTCGCCTGGCCAAAGCATCTGCTGGTAGAGGGGGCATCGGACCCATTATTTGACCTGACCGGTGCCGTAGACGATGAATTTGTAGGTACAGAGTTCACGCAACCCCATTGGACCACGAGCATGAAGTCGGTCGGTGGAGATGCCGATTTCTGCACCTAGCCCAAATTCGAATCCATCTGTGAAGCGGGTGCTTGCATTCCAGTAGGCGGTTGAGGTGTCTACGCTGGCGAGAAAGGTTTCGGCGGTGGTTTCATTGTTGGTTATAATGGCATCGCTATGACCACTGCCATAGCAATTGATGGAGCTAATCGCATCTTCTAGGCTGCCAACAGTTTTGATCGAGAGTATGAGATCAAGAAATTCTTCATGGAAATCGGCTTCCTGGGCTTGCTTATAGGGAATCTCCGTGCCAATAAGGTGATTGGCAGCGGCTTCATCAATACGGAGTTCCACTCCTTTTTCCGTCAGTCGACGTGCTATTTTCGGGAGAAAAGGCTGAACGATGTCTTTGTGGAGGAAGAGATTTTCGGCAGCATTGCAGACACCTGGCCGCTGGCATTTGGCATTCTCCACAATATTTCCTGCGATCTCTAAATCTGCATCAATATCTACGTAAACATTGCAGATGCCCTTGTAGTGCTTGATGACAGGGATTCGGGAATTTTCTGCCACGAAGCGAATTAGCCCTTCTCCACCGCGTGGAATAATACAGTGAATAAAGTCATCCATCTTGAGTAGGATGTTCAGTGCCTTACGCTCAGTGGTTGGTATTAGCTGAACAGCTGCAGGGGAAATGCCACTTTCCCTGAGTGCCTGCTGAATTATCTTGGAAAGGATGGTGTTGGAGTGGAAGGCTTCCTTGCCCCCACGGAGGATGCAGGCATTACCAGATTTCAGGCAAAGTACCGCGCAGTCGACCGTGACATTCGGTCGGGATTCGTAGATAATTCCGATAACCCCTATTGGGACACGGCGCTTGACAAGTCGCAAGCCATTGGGACGAGTGCTTTCCTCAATGGTTTCGCCGACAGGGTCGGGGAGTGAGATGACCTGCCTAACGCCTTCTGCCATGGCTTGAATTCGCTCCGGGGAGAACCGAAGGCGGTCAAGTAGTGCCTGAGTAAGGCCATTTTCTTCACCGGCCTTGAGGTCCTTGGCGTTGGCTTCGAGAATTGCACCAGTTTGCAATTCGAGCAGTTCTGCGAGGCGCCGGAGTGCACTGTTCTTGGTTGCGGTGTCGAGCGTTGCCGTCTTAAGTGAGGCCTCTCTTGCTTGTTCTGCGAGCTGGCGAATGGCGGTTTCCATCAGGCAAGGATATATGGAATTTAAATTGGAGGAGTGCAGTAGTGGATTTCTTACTTTATAACTGCGTCATTGCGAGAAGCTCATCACTTCGAGCTTGAATGGCATCTGCACCGGCGCTTTCTAGGCGGTCACAACTGAAATCCTCGACAGTCATACTGGCTGTAGCTGTGGCATAGACCATTGCTTTGCAAATGGTTTTAAAGCTGGTGTCATCATGTGCGGCGAGATAACCCAATAGGCCACCGGAAAAGGAATCACCGGCGCCGGTGGGATCACGGAGCTCTGTTACAGGGTAGGCGGGTAGAGCAAAGAGTCCGTCAGAGTGAAAGAGATATGCGCCATGTTCGCCTTTCTTTATGATTGCTGCTTCAGTCCCAAGCTCCAGAAGCTTCTTGCCGGCAAGTATAATATTCTTCTCGCCAGTCAATTGTTCAGACTCACTGTCATTAATAACAAAGAGGTTCACCTTGCTGACCACTTGCAGGAGTTCGTCTTTCTGGATGTCGATCCAGAGGTCAATGGTGTCAGCCAATACATATGGCTTTGTATTGGCGATTTGCTCCAAGACGTGAAGTTGCAACCCCGGTGCTATATTGCCGAGCATTAGGTATTCGGAGTCCCTATAATTGTTTGGCAACTCAGGGCGGAAATTTTCAAATACATTGAGTTGGATATCAATGGTATCACGCTTATTGAAATTTTCATGATATTTTCCTTTCCAGAAGAAGGTAGGTCCCGATTCATCACGCTGTAGTCCTTCAATATCGATATCATGAGCTCGAAAGCGGTGGATGTGTTTTTCATCAAAGTCATGCCCAACTACACCTACTAGCCTCGCTGGTGCATAGTAACTTGTCGCAAGTGCTGCGTACGAGGCTGACCCACCAAGGATGCGTTCCCCTGTGGCGTGAGGGGTAATGATATTATCAAAGGCAACAGAGCCAACGATAAGCACAGGCTTGGGTTCAATAGAACTTAGGTTGAGTTTTTTCATGGTGCTTTGGTCAAAAGAAAAATAATCAAATTCTCAGGCTTTGGATGTTAACGAATGGACACCGTGATTTATTCCATCACAGGGAAACTCATGGCAAGGATTGTCTCATCATCTATATCGATTACTACTGAATGGTTCCCTGCTTTTTCAAACTTCAGATTATGAATTTCATTAATGAGGTTGATGCGTTGGGCTGGACTGGTTGACTTGAATTCTCGGCAAAGGATTTCGCGAGCGGGTTCCATGGGTAATCCCATGCAGATTTTCAAGGTATGGTCACCAACAATACAGTCTGTTATTGAGATGAACCATATCATTCGAGGGTGTGAGAACGGAAATTTCCGTGCCTTGATCTTTGTGAAAATCCCCAGTAGGGACTGTTTGCCAGTTACCGGATCAACGTAGATGCTGTCACAGGTGAGCCAAGCGAGAAGTTGTGGTTTACTGGCCAAGTTGTTTTGGAGTAGTTGGGTGAATATGGAGGAGTGAAGGAAACATTATTTTTGTAAAACAGAAAAAGTAATTCAGTTCCCAAATGTCATGCAGGGAGGTGCAGTCATTCTTTAATTTCCTATTGTGTTCTGGAGGTGAAAAAGGGCGTTGATGGTGAGAGTATGACAAATCTTGAGATCATAGGCCCATTCAATAGCTTCATTAACTGGAACCGCGCACACTTCAATTTCTTCATTTGCGTCCAAGTGGAGTTTTGAGGTGAGTCGTGCATTTTCCACGTATGCAAAGTGGCAACGGTTTCGAAGAATCGCAGGGTTGGGAGAGCAGTGGGCAAGGACTCGGCCATTTTCACCAACATATCCGGTTTCCTCTTGAAGTTCCCGAAGACCGGCTTCGAGCGGCGTTTCACCTGGGTCAATAATTCCACCAGGAATCTCCCAAGACAGTTCACGTATTGCAAAACGATATTGTCGGACAAGAATTATTTTACTCGATGGAGTGATCGCTATGGTATTCACCCAATCGGGTGAAGCGATTGAATAGAATTCACCTTCGCGCCCATCTATTGGATGCCTGCAACGTTCTTCATGAATGTTGAAAACTTTGCAGTCGGCTATTTTCTTTTCCGACACCACCTCCCAGCGTGAGGGCTCGTGCGCTTTCGGCATCGGGCCTAATTCTTCCCGGGGATTACAATCTTCTGACCGATTTGGATACGATTTGGATCCAGACCAGTATTGGCTGCATTTATTTTACCTAGTGGGACACCGTATTTTTTCGCCAATCCACTAAGGGTTTCACCGCGCTGGATTGTATGCACAATCCCATTGGGTGGTATAGTGGGTGTTTCTGGCTTGGAAATAGGAGTTGTGCTTGGTGCCTGGGGAACTACCTCAGGTGGAGGGGTGGAAGGGGTGGCGCGAATACTTGTGGATTTTGAACGCAGTACAGCGACTTCTGCTTTCAGCATGGCGACCTCATCTCCCAGCCCGGAACTAACATCCGCATTAAAACCTGAAGTAGAGGTTTCAAGGGTAGCAACCTTGGCCGCAAGATCATCCAAGCGGGATCTTATGTCATCGACACCGACACTGCCGTCAATCTGTGTGGCTTCATCAATCTCGGTCCCCTCTTGCTTATCCTGCACGATGGAGATAAGGCTAATTATAAGGGAAAGCGCACCAAGTATTACTGCAACCAAGACCAAGAATGATTTTGGCTTTTCTTCCAAATCTCTTAATTCTTCCTCTGCATTCTCCAAAATTTGATCCTCTTCCATTTCACTCATGGTATTCGTCTTTAAGGGAAAACGCTTCTCCCGCAAGCGGTAAATTTTTTTTTAACTGTTTGCCTACCAAATATTTATTGTAATGACCTCCATATTCACTGTCTGCCCGCAGTCATTTTGATCGGCATTACCCCTTTTTTAATATGCATTCATTACTTTGCTTCTATTTTCTTTGACATGATTATATAGTAAAAAGAAAATAAATTTCTGCAGAATGGTTTTATTAGATTTCAAATAAACTCTGCTCCCCGCTTCCTCAAAAAAAATCAATTTCCCCCTGCATCCCCTTCCCTTGAATAAATTATTTCTTGCAATCCAAGTGCTTTTGTAGAATAGTTATACAAATCCAAATTAAGGCCAATATCTATTCCTATTATTCATGAACGAATCAACCAAGAGTATCACAATCAGTGGACGAATCTCCGAGGGAGACCACCAGTTCCTGATGGAATTTCCACTGGCAGGCAAAGTTACTGTCAGCGAGAAATTACGTCACATCTGTACTTTTTTTAGGCAGTATCACACGAATCTCGAAGGATATTCCGCGTGCCTTGAGCAACTCAATATGGCATTGCGACCTGCCCTAAATGATATTAAAGAAATGGAGAATGAGGAGGGGGTAAACTCTGAGCTTGTTACCAAATTACTGAATTTTGTTCCAGAAACCCTATCCTACATAATTACTCAGCGTAAACCCACCAAAAACAGGGGTCGTGCAAGTGGGTCACAAAAACGCCTCATCGAGATCGAGGACCGCCTCTTTCATCAAACCCTTGTCTTAATTGAGAGCATATTACGAATGGCGCTCACACAAAAGAGTCCTACCTATAATCCGAATTTAATGAATGACCGCCTATCCAACATCCAGGAGCTTGTCGGGATGATGGATGTCAAAAAGCGCGGCAAATAAGCCCGATCCATAACCAAGGAGAATCATTATGAAAGAAAGTATCAGTTCACGAATTCGTCGGATCATTACCGGCACCGCCAATTCGATTGTATCAAAGATCGAGGGCCTTGCCCCAGAGGCAGTTCTCAAGCAGGCCATTCGAGAAGTCGATGGTGCAATAGATGAGGTGCGTTCCGAGATGGGCCGTGTAACCGCTCAGAAGCATCATGTGTCCAAGGCTATTTCCAAGCTCAACCAAGAGCATACCCTAATTGAGGAGCAGCTTGAAACTGCGATTAAAGAAGGCCGCAAGGACCTGGTTGAGATCGCGGTGAGCCGGCATATAGATATTGAAGACCAGCTTCCCACTCTGGAGACACAGCTTGGAGAATGCTCCAGCCAATTGAAGGAATTGGATCAGGCCATTACCGGTCTGGTTGCCAAGCGTAACGAGATGGAAGATGAGCTATTCACCTTTAAGGAGACCCAGCAAACGGCTTCAGTCGACTCGGGAGTTAGCGATCTTCCTGGCACCCCTTCCGGTAGTTCCGCCGTTGATAAGGCTGAGCGGGCAGAACGCACATTTACGCGCGTCCTTCAAGATTCCTCTGGCGTGCGCCGCTCATCAATGCAGACATCCACAGAGGAGGCTGCCGGCTTGCTTGAGCTTGCCCAGATGAATCGCCGTACACGGATTGACGCTCGTCTCAAGGAGCTGGAAAACCGCGATTCCTGAAACGCCCTTCGAACTAAATCCAGCTTCGCAACATGTACGAGTTTTTCACGGCATCCGGGAACCTTGTCTTCTCTACAGCCTTCACATTGTTGATCCTAATCGCCGTCCTGGAGGTGCTATCTACAATTTTCGGCGCCGCTATTTCCGGATTGCTCGACAATATATTTCCAGACTTCGATCTCCACCTTGACCCTCATGGTGATATTGACATACATGCTGCCGAAATGACCGGGCTTACCAAGCTCTTTGTTTGGCTTGAGTTTGGTAAGGTTCCAATGCTGATCACCTTCACCTTTTTTTTGCTGGTGTTCTCCCTTGCCGGGTTTGGCCTTCAAATGATTGCCTCCAGTGTGCCTTTGATCGGGAACTATATCCCGTGGTTCATTGCTTCACCATCGATTTTTGTATTGGTTATGCCGGTGGTAAAGATTGGCAATCGTGCATTGGCCAAGGTTTGGCCGAAGGATGAGACCTCCGCCGTTTCCCGCCAAACCTTCATCGGTCGTACAGCCACAATTATTATTGGCACCGCGACCCACAAAAAGGCTGCCGAGGGAAAGCTTATTGGGCCCAAGGGACGTGTACATTATGTCATGATTGTGGCTGACAATGAGTCTGAAACATTCGAGGCCGGTGACAACGTGCTTCTGGTCGGTCGTAGAGGCGCGGCCTTTTCCGTCATTGAAAGTGTCATACCGAATTCCAGTGAAAATACCTAGCACGGCCTCCCTACAAACATTTACACGAAAAACTATAAATATATAAACCTACAACCCTAAAGGAATTACTCATGTATCGTACTGCTATACCATTTGCACAGATGGACTCTGCCACCTCAAGCAATCTTCCAATTATCATACTACTCGCTGTAGGTGTCCTTGCCTTTCTTTTGATTGGCTTCATTGTGTTGATGAAACTTTTTCGACGTTCGTCGAAGGAGGAAGCTTATGTACGGACTGGTCTTGGAGGCCAAAAGGTAATCCTTGATGGTGGTGCGGTTGTCCTGCCGATCCTTCATGAGATCGTTTGGGTGAATATGCGCACGCTACGTCTTGAGGTGGACCGTAGAAATGAACACGCCCTCATCACTGGGGATCGTCTCCGGGTTGACGTGCTCGCAGAGTTTTATGTTCGTGTAAAGCCCGACACGGATGCCATTGCTGTTGCAGCCCAGACCTTGGGTGAGCGGACGATGAAACCCGCTGAGCTTCGGGAATTCCTTCTGGGTAAGTTCGTTAACGCTTTAAGATCTGTGGCGGCCGGTCTAACAATGGACCAATTGCACGAGCAACGGGATGAATTTGTTCAGGCGGTGCAGGGTTCCCTTAGTGAAGACCTTCTTAAGACGGGGCTGGAGTTGGAGTCTGTCTCCCTGACAGGCCTTGACCAGACTTCACGCGACTATTTTAAGGAAGATAATGCCTTTGACGCCATGGGCCTTGCCAAGCTAACCCTTATCACGGAAGATAAGCGTGAAGAGCGTAATCGTATCGAACAGGACACAAGAATACTCATCGAAACGAAGAACCTAGATGCGGAGAAGAAGAGTCTCGAAATCAAGCGGGATGAAGAGTTTGCAGAACTGGAACAGCAGCGAGCAGTCGAGGTAGCTAGGGCGGAGCAGGAAGCCCAGATTGCCACTGAGCAGGCTGTCCGCCGCCGGGAGGCAGAACAGGCTCGAATCATTGCAGACCGTGAAGTCCAGGATTCTGACATTACGGCGAAGCGACAGGTTGAGGAAGCTCAAATTCAGGCCAAGAAGCAGGTTGAAGAGGCGGATATTTTCCGCCAGCAATCCGTAGACATCAGCGGACAAGACGCAGCCATTGCTGTGGCCAAGAAGTCCGAGGAGCAATCACAGGCAGAGGCCCAGGCGGCACTTGCCCGGTCTGACATGGTCAAGCAGGATGAAAATGTTGAGACAGTGCGCGAGACGTCGATTGCTGAACGTGCCAAGGAGGTTAAGCTCATTAAAGCGCGCGAGGAGGCGGAGATGCAGGCCATCGACGTTACGATTGCAGCTCAGGCGGAAAAGGACGCTGCTTTGAACAAGGCTGAAGCTGTCTTGACTGAAGCCAAGGCTGCTGCTGACAAGATCCGCATCACGGCGGAGGCTGACCATAAGCGACTTGAAGTGGAGGCTTTTGGTGAACATGCAATCAATGAGGCGAAGAATATCCTTGGACAGGAAATCATCAACTTCGAGCTTCGTAAAATTCTTGCCAAGATATCACCCCAACTGGTTGAGGCCAGCGTCAAGCCAATGGAAAATATTGACAGTATCAAGATTCTCCAGGCCAATGGCTTTGGTGGTGTTGGTGGAAGCGGAGGCGGTGGAGCTTCCGGTGGAAGTGGCCAAGGCGTGCCAAACCAGTTGGTGGATGCCGCTCTTAACTACAGGATGCAACTTCCTGTTGTTGATAAAATGCTCAAGGAACTGGGCATCGATCCTACAACTGCAAAGGGCTTGCTGGCAGGTTTGGACCCAGAATCGGACCAGGGTGAATCCAGTCCTGATGAAGAGTCAGACAATTGATTTTATTACTTATAACTAAACTCGAATCAAAAAAGGCGGGGCCCCTGGGGTTCCGCCTTTTTTATTTGCCTAGCAACGAGAGCTTTATGGGATAGGATTTCATGCAAGCAGACATTCTTCAGTCAGTACGTTTTTATGGTATCCTTGATACGGGTTATGTTAATCCTAAAAACTGGGAAACCAAGTGC
>JABJCN010000095.1 GCA_018668635.1 Opitutia bacterium | reverse complement strand
TTACTTACCGATGAGAACTTCAACAGGATACTTCGTCCGGAAGGTTTTCGAAAACGGGTCGTTTCCACGGGGAATTTTGCTTTCCGGCAACTTCAAATGGCGTTCGACGGGGCCTCGATGAAAGGGACTGTGCTGATCAAATACGTGCTGAGTGGCTTGCCATTGGAAATCGCACCCGGGTCGAGCCTTGCGGGCGGCATCGAGCATTTCAGCTGAAACCGGATTCCCTTGGAGTTTCACTTTGTCAAGTTTGGCGAGTCCGTGAAGGGGTATTAGATCCGAAACCGGATTGCAATACAAAGCCAGGTGCTGAGCCTGGGTCCAATGAACAATGGGTGTGAGATCTGAAATTTGATTTCGAAAAAGAGAAATGGATTTGAGTTTCTTCAAATTTCCCAAGGGACTGAGATCCCTGATTTGGTTTGAACCAAGGTGTAATTTCTCCAATTCGACCAACTCGGTCAAAGGCGTCAGGTCAGAGATTTCGTTGTAGCCCAAATTCAGGTTTTTGAGTTTCTTGAGTTTAGCCAATAAAGCGATGTCCGTAAGCCCCATCCCGGTGAGCGGCAGATAGGTAATACGATGATAATCAGCTTGGGTGATTTCTCCCTCAGGCTTGCGAATACGCTCACGAATCGCCGCTTCGATCCGTTGGGCTGACATTTCTGCCGAACAAGGATCATGCTTAATGAATTTCTTCTCTTTCTTTTCCGCAGGGAATCCTATGGCAAGGTTGCAAAACGTGATTAGAATAGAAATGATTTTATTCATAGCTAAGTTTCCGTGGTTTAAGCACAAACTTAGTCGGCCTCAACCAACACTCTTACTTGGTCTAAATGTCCGGGGTTTTCCCTTAATTCAAGAATAAGCGAATGACGATCCGCGGTTAGAATTAATTTATCAAAGCCTTCCCGTTCGTCGCCTTCAGGACGCGGTTCAATGGTTCGCGCCGAAGGATAATCTGCCCCAGGTATGCCAAAAATGACTTCAGATTGATTTAATAAACGATCTTCGGTGATAACACCCACAATGGGGTTCGCAAATGTAATCTGCCCAATGACACTACGGCGGCGGTTCGGATTCTCGCCTTCGGGGTAGGCATCCAACTGTAACAAGTAACTTGTCATTGCCCGACGAGGAACAAGGGTTGGTTTTTCGTCATAATGTGACTTCTCATATTCCCCGGGATCAATCATATCCACCCGCATGCTCTCGTTGGAAAGAAAACCTCTCTTTTCAGGAAAGACCACGATGTGTTCATTATCTTTATAATTTCCGGGATGAAAGTCTGGCCCCGGAGAGACAAATCGCATGGAACCGGTGGTTTGAAGAACACCATAATTAACCGGCAAGGCATTTTCAAACTGAGCGGTTTCATAAGAGACGGAATCAATCACTGAAGAATCAACCTTTGTCCGAACGGCCTCACCTTCTCGGACTAGTTGGGTAAGCTTGCTCACTCCGCTCGTCTTCGATGAACTCACTTCCACCTCACCATCAAAGACACACACTTCGGTTTGACCATTCTCCCCCACGGAAACCCCGAAGGAAGTTCCAAGATCCACCACATGAGCGGATATTGTATCGACAACGAATCCGATTGCTGCTTCAGGAATAGTGGCGGTCAATACGCCGTGATGCAAAACCATCTGCATTTCATCAATGAGCTCAACCCGAGCAGGTCCCTCAAGGGTAACCCTAGTTCCGTTGGAAAAATCCAGTCTCATCAACCCGCGAGAGACGACCAGAGGGCCGGATTCCACAGTCTCACCGACCGCGTAGGCCGTTTCCGTCTCACCATAAGCGCCAACGACCTGCGCAATCACGGCCGGTGGCGACGCTGGGTTCAGCAGAATTGAACTCACAGCGATCAGCACGGCCAAACCGGCTGCGATCGTCAGTCCCATGCCGAACTTGCGCCGCGCCACGGTTAGAAACGAGACGACGGACGCAGGTTCTTCCACCACCACAAACCGTTGTTGCAACGACGCGTGAATATTTACAGCGTTGAGATAGTGGTCGCGTGCCTGTTCGTCGCGGAGCAGGCGTTCCTCCAGTGCGAGCAACTCCTCTTCGGTTGCCGTGTCGTTCAGGGACTTGTCAGTCCAATCCTGCAATTCGTCGTCGATCATTGCGCCGCCTCCTCCAGTCCCAGCCGGCGTTCTACGCATTTCTGGAGACCTGCCCGCACCCGGTTCAGTCGCTTGTAAATCTTGTTGGCCGTCTCGCCCGCCTGTTCGGCGAAAGAGCGGATCGTTGACCCACTGGCATAACATCCCTCCACGATTCCCCGCACTTCAGCGGGCAGATTCTCGATGCAGAAATCGAGCGCCCGCCGGCGAGCATCCAGATCGTCGGCCCGTTCCTCGCCCCGTTCCGCCAGCATTTCCAACAGCTTTTCACCGAAGACATGGCGATCCCGCTTGATCTTCGTTAGATGATTGAGAGCCTCATTCTTCGCGATCTGAAACGCCCACGCCCGAAAGTTTGTCCCAGGTGTGTATTTATTGAAAGAGCGCCACATCGTCATGCTTGCCCGCTGCACCACATCTTCGGAATCCGCCGTGTGTCGAACCATTGTCAGCACAAACGAAAAGAGAGCCGCTTCATGTCGCACGTAAAGCGATACAAATTCTTCGTGACGAGGCGAATCTTGTGGTGTCGGATATGTCATGGGAGTTTCTTCACAGACTAAGTTGCTCTGGCCAAAAAATTAGCCTTTTTTTTCGGTTTTATTTGATGGCGGTCAACGGAGCATCCGTGGATTCAAGACTGACAGGCACGGCCAAGGCGAACAGTCCTATCATGAGAAACAATTTCCGGAAGGTTCAACCTTCAAAAACGGGGATCCTTCCTTTTTATGGCTAACTATTGTATTGGATGCCATGACGACGGGAGAGCCAGGGAAAAACTTTGGTGGAACAGATTGGTCCTCTAAAGCCCTCGGTGATGAAGAAGCTGGCGCCAAAACCATATTTCTGGAGCAGGGGCTATACTATTTCTGTTTCCCCGAGATCATAATCTCTACTTTGTGGTTTAAGATTTTCCCGTTGAACTTGTTCGGGACCTTGTATTTTCCAACCGGATCCTTGAAATCTTCGCCGAGGTACATCCCTATTTCGGGCTGGCCCAGGAACAGACCGGGTGATTCGCTGCTGGCCACCTCCCTGCCGTTTACCGAAAGGGAGATTTTCTTGTCATTGAGGGCGGCGGATACGGTGAAGCGTCCCTTGATCGGTTTCTTGGCAATCAGCTCAGTCAGTTCACCCTTGTTGCGGATGCAGAAGGCGAGTCTTCCCCTGATGAAGTACAAGGCATACCCGAATTGCACGCCGCCATGCGAGATCACGACGCCTTTCGGTTTTGCGTGTTCCACCTCGGCGGTAATGGTGAATGGGCGTCCCTTGATCTGTGGTGGATTGGGCAGGGCTTCAGCGTTAGATGCATTGCTGTTCTTGGGGTATACCATAGCCCGCTTGGCCCAGGCGTTCCACTGTTCGGCGAGTTCCTTCACCTTTTCGGGATGAGATGCCGCGAGGTTCCTGGTCTCGGTGCGATCCTTCTCGATGTCGTAGAGTTCCCAGCGGGAAGGCACGACCCCGCTGGCGGCGGATACTCCACGACCGACCAGCTTCCACTTGCCATCGCGGGCGAAGGCATTGTTCTCGTGTTCCACGAAGATCGGACCTTCGCGGTCCAACGGCTTGGCCGCGAAGGCGGGTCGGAGCGATATGCCATCGATGGGCAGGATGGTGTTGTCCTTGTGGGTCTTGGGGTAGTCGGCTCCCGCCACGTCCAGGATGGTGGGCATGACGTCGATCAACTGGGCCGGCTGGCGGTACCATTCCTTGCGCGGCTGGATACCTTTGGGCCAATGCATAAAGAAGGGTGTGGCGGCTCCACCCTCGTGGACGAAGTGTTTGTAGAGGCGGAAGGGCGTGTTACTGGCGTTGGCCCAGGCCTCGCCGTAGCTGTTGGAGTGTTCCTGGTTACGCTTCTCGACGTCGTAAAAGTTCCCGCGTCCAAACATGCCGCCTTCCTGGCAACCGCCATTGTCGGCTAGAAAGAAGATGAGCGTATTGTCGAAGGTCTTCGACTTTTTGAGGTGGGTCACGAGTTTTCCAACGTTTTGGTCCACCCGGTCGATCATCGCGGCGTAGACCGCCATCTTAAGATCCATTTCGTCCTGCTTCTTTTCGTCCAGCGAATCCCATTCAGGAATGCCCGGGGTACGGGGCGAGAGGTCCCAGTTCGCACTGATCAGTCCGGATGCAATCTGACGCTTGAGGCGTTGCTGCCTGAGCTTGTCCCAGCCGATCTTGTATTTTCCGCGGTATTTGGCTATGTCGTCCTCGAACGCCTGCAAAGGCCAGTGTGGGGCGGTATACGCAAGATAAAGAAAGGAAGGTCTTTTCTTGCCCGCCTGCTCCTCCTTGAGGAAGCGTATTGCATAGTCGGTGAAGGCGTCGGTGGTGTAGAAGGCCTCGTCCGTGGTACTCTTCGGGTTGGCCAGTTGCTCGTTGCCAAAGGTCATGTCGCGTGGACTGACCGGATGAAAGAAACGGGTGGCTCCCGATATGCAGCCAAAGTATTTCTCAAAGCCCCGCTGCAGCGGCCAGCGGTCCCTGGCATTGTTGCCCAAGTGCCACTTGCCCGCCATGAGGGTGGCGTAGTCATGTCCCTTGAGTGCCTCGGCAATGGTGACGCACTGGCGGTTAAGGTATCCCTGGTAGGCGGGGGGCCTGCCTTTTCCACGATTGCTGTTTGGGGGTTGGGTCATATGGCCGATGCCTGTCTCGTGTGGGTGAAGGCCTGTCATCAGGGTTGCCCGGGTGGGGCAGCACCTTCCGCTGTTATAGAACTGGGAGAAGCGCACGCCTCCCTTGGCAAGGGCGTCGAGGTTCGGGGTGTCGATTTCGCCGCCATGGTAACCGAGGTCGGAAAACCCCATGTCGTCCACCATGATGAGGATGACGTTGGGGCGCTCGGCTGCCTGCAAAGAGAAAATTAGACTCAAATTAACTAGGAAAATTCCTGAAAGATTTTTCATGGCAGTGTTATTTCTTGTTTGCTGTCAGGGTCAAGACTGGGGAGGATTGTGTAATAAAACATTGAATGAAATTTGGCTGGATTGCATTTTATAGCCTCATTAAAAGCAAAACTTTTTAGGGGTACTTCCTTTAGCGACCTTATGAAAATCATTCAACCAGTTGAAAGTAATTTCATTTCTACAGACATTCTGGATTATGATCACCCGGTGGTTAAATCTGTCGTTGATAGGATTGAGATCGTCAGTGATTGCCGTAAGACCGTGCAAAACGCCCACCAACTGATTGCAGGTTTAATCAACCCAATACACACCGTAGATGAACACCAGAAAGTTTCTGCTACCATTCAAAAGGGCAGGGGGTCGTGTAGTCAGAGAATGGCGTGTCTTGAAGCATGTTCAAGAGCCCTTGGTACAGGGACCCGGGCGCGCGCATTATGGATATCCGGTAGTTTTTGGGCCCCAAGATTTACAATCATGAAAATCTTCATTCCCAGTAAGGTTTTGCTGATTTGGCCACAATTTCACATCGAGAATGATTGGATTGATTTTGATGAACTTTATGAGGGAGTGACTGATGAAACACAATCCGGCACTAGGAGGTTTGCGAATAGCGATGAGACTATATTTGATGCCATATCCCATACGCATGTTGATCTGCTGGGGAAGTCATCGGCATCCGATTGTGATAGTTGTAAATCAATAAGTGATTTAACAGAGTATTTAATCGAGGATGCGGGTTTCCATGATTCACGTGATCAACTTCTATCAAGTCTTGGCTCTTTTCAGTCCAGTTTTAGGGGAAGGATGTTCGAGTTGCTTTACGGTAATCGTAAAAGCTATTGACCGAGCAAAAAAGGAGGCCAACCCATGAACACCTGGATGACCGGATGAGTCCGGATGCTGTTGGATGCCGGTGCCGATGTTGATGGTGGTTAATGACTACAAGAAGCTTGTGGAAGCCGGGGCAGACCTGGAAATACAAGGGTGCCGGGGGGCACCGCGCTGGAGGTCGCCCGTCCCAATAAACTGGAGAAAATTATATAGCTCCTGTCAAAACAGCCGGCAGCGAAGAGTGAAACGGGTTCTACGCCTCAATGATTTTGGCGCCGTCCACGGCCTGCGTTATGAAGGGGTTAACTTCATGCTTGAAGTGCTTGCGGAAGGCAGACTGAAGATGTTGCTTCAATTCTTCTGCGGCATCCCTTCGGACCAGGCTGATGGTTGACCCACCAAATCCCCCGCCGGTCATGCGAGAACCGAATAGGCCTCTTTCGGGGCCGAAGTCATAGGCGGCCTCCACGAGGATGTCC
>JABJCN010000252.1 GCA_018668635.1 Opitutia bacterium | reverse complement strand
GGAAGGTTCCGGTTACATCTCCCAGCAGGGCCCAAATCTTATCACGACAAACCACCCTGCATTTAGACCGATTGATGTCCGCATGGGACCGGATGGGGCCATCTATATCGCCGACTGGTACAATCCCATCATTCAACACGGCGAGGTGGACTTTCGCGATCATCGTCGCGACCACGTACACGGTCGCATATGGCGTATCACCGCAAAAGGGAGGAATCCTCTCCCCTACCCCAGGATCCATAAAGCCTCGATTACCGCCCTTCTGGAACACCTTAAGTCCCCAGAAAAATGGACTCGTCATTTTGCCAAGCGGGAACTACGGGAAAGGAATCCTGAAGTTGTACGTTCAGCACTGGATAGATGGCTTACAAATCTCCGGAAAAATGATACTCTTTATGAACGGCATAGGCTTGAGGCATTTTGGACCATGCACTCACTAAATATACTGCACAAGGATTTGTTTTATAGTCTCCTTAAAAGTGATAATCACAGGGTACGCTCAGCAGCAATCCGAATGATCCATGAAAGGCACTCTGAAATAGAGGATTCACAGACCATACTGGAACAGGCAATAAAGGACCCGAACCAACAGGTACGCCTTGAAGCTGTAAATGCGCTTCGTAATCTGGGAACCTACAAGGCTTTTGGAATTGCCCTAAAGGCATTGGATATGCCGGTTGACAAGAAATTGGACTTTGCATTGTGGACCACCGCAAGGGATTTGGAATCAACATGGTTTCCGGCCTATGAAAAAGGGGAACTAAAGTTCGCCACAAATCATCTTACATTTGCACTCAAGGCCACCGAGAATCCCAACGGTGTAAATCCATTGATTAATCTGCTAAAGTCCGGGAAACTTTCCAAGAGTGATGAAAGGGACACCCTTATCCTTATTGCAGAGGCAGGTTCACCACAACACCTCAACTATATTCTGGAAAGGACTTTGGACCCGAAAACAAACAAGACAGACAAGATATTTTTAGTACAACAAATGAATCAGGCGTCACGGGTTCGCAATGTAAAGCCTTCATCCAATCCGGAACGATTGATTCGGCTTGTAGAATCCGGACCGGATGAGATTCGATATCATGTTGCATTAGTGCTTGGTAATTGGCGACTTAATTCTGCAAGAAAATCACTCGAGAAACTGGCAAGGGAGGAGAAGACTGAGCGTGAACTTCGGCAAGCCGCACTGAAAGGCTTATCCGACCTAGGAGGATCAGAAAGCCTGAGGATTCTTCGTGAACTTGCAACACCCGACAACCCACTACCCACCAGATCAATGGCTGCAGCATCCATGGTAAGCCTTTCTGTATCTACTGCATCCAAACTGGCAACAGACCTCCTTGGACAAATTGAGATTGCAAGTGATGCCGCCCCCATATTTGAAGCCTTTCTCAAGGAATCGACAGGTCCCCAATTACTGGCAAGGGAGCTCAAGGACAAACAAATATCACCTGAGGTTGCCATAATGGGTATTCGAAAGGCGGCTGGGACAGGAAAACGGGGTGATGAACTGGTCAAGGCACTTACCACCTCTGCCGGTCTGAAGCCCATGGATCAGCAACTTTCAGATAAGGCCATGGATGCCTTAATTAAAAAGGTTCGCACAGTTGGCAACCCGGCACGAGGCGAGGCAGTCTACAGAAGAGAGGCTCTTGCCTGTCTCAATTGTCATGCAATTGGTGGCTCCGGTCCGATAATAGGACCCGACCTTGTCAGCCTGGGTGCCAGCGCCCCTGTCGACTACATCATTGAATCGCTTCTCAATCCTGGGAAAAAGATAAAGGAAGGCTATCACCTGACAACTGTGACCACCAAGGTCGGGAAGGTATACTCCGGGGCTCTTGTTAGTCGGGATGCAAAAACCATCGTACTACGGGATGCCACCGGAAAAACGACTCCCCTCCCCCTTTCCGGATCACCAAGGATTGAAATTCTCAACGCCTCACTTATGCCACCCGGTCTGACAGCAAGCCTTCGAGAGGATGAATTCGTGGATCTAGTGCGCTTTCTGTCCGAACTGGGCAAGGAGGGTTCCTACAAGATCGGCTCAAATCCAACAGTTCGCACCTGGCAGATACTGCAAAAAACCACCGACCAGCGGAAGCTAAGGGCCAACAGCCTGCCAGTCATCCGCAATCTGGAAGAACTGGAGTGGAAACCCGGTTACAGCTGGGTTTCAGGCAAGCTTCCGATAGATGAACTTCCTACAAACCTTCGATTCGATTTCCAGTTCTCAATGGTCTGTTTTAAGATCGAGGTTACAACTGCCGGCTTGATTACTTTTCAACTGATTGATCCTACCGGTATCCAAATGTGGTTCGGTGAGAAAAATGCAAAGCTGGGAAAAACGTTCACCATGGACTTGGATCAAGGAATTCACGAGGTGGTGGTTGCCATTAACTCCAAAACCCGTAAAAATCCACTTCAATTACAGCTTGTACCAGGTAAAACTGGCGGACAGGCGAATATCCAGAACCAGTCAAGGTGAATATTTTTGTGTGCCCTGAAAAATAACCGGGTACCCCAAAAGGCATTGAACCTATTCTGGAGAATTCTACTTCAACCGGAGGATACCACTATAGTCGGCGGATTCTGTATAAGGAAAAGCCTCAAACCTCATAAAAGTTGATCGGGATAGGATTTTCAAGGGGCAAAATTCGTGTAAGATACATCAGCGTATACAAGGAATATTGTTTTTTTCTAATAGACCTGTGAATTGATGTGTCTCATGTACATGGGACAAGAATTTTACATTCACCTGACAAATCGAGAGGAAACATCCCTAGAATACAACCAAGCATGAAATACAGTACAATTCTCAGCCTGATATTTCTGGCGACTCTAGCAACATCGTCCATTTTGAATTCAGCCAAGCCTGAAGGAAAGGAAAATGAAACAAGCCGCAAGATTCTGTCCAAGCACATCACGACATCCACTTATGAAGGCGCTCAATTCCGCCGTTGCAGGGGGCTCACGGGAAGATGCCCGGAAAACTGTGGAAATTCAGGTGAATTTGCTAAATTCACAATCAACGAATACATAAAGTACGAAAAACCTGGGAAGTACGGTGACCCCAAGCAAAAACAATACCTGAT
>JABJCN010000251.1 GCA_018668635.1 Opitutia bacterium | reverse complement strand
TCTTTGCCTCCTGCATTTGGTATCTCGCTGCCATGGGGGTCTTTCTTCGGATGACCCAAGGTTCGGTCTATTTCATCAGCCAGTTCATGTGCATGCTCGAGTTTTTCAGCATGGATATGGATTTTATCTGGATCCAGGTTCGCACGGTCTACCAAATAAGATTCCCAAAGTCGGTGGGAGCGCACCATTTCCAAGGCCCGCTTTCGCCCAGCGTCCGTAAGGGATGTAATGTTGTTTTCCAGGTAGATAAGTTTCTCACGCAGCAAATCCCCGTAAAGCTTTGTTAGATAATCCAGTGGCAATCCTGCTTGTTTCCCGATTCTTTCCCCCGTTGCGTTTTCTCCAGACTGCTCGACTTTGTAGATGGCCTTCAGGACATCCTCCCCATCGATATGCCGTCGCAGTCGATATTTCCGCAACTTTTCAAAAACATATCCGTGGGACGGACTGAGTAACATGGATAGTACGAATATCATGGTGGCCACCAGTACCATGCTTGGCCCCGAAGGTGCGTTTATAACAAAAGCCAGGATCATTCCCAGTATTGCGGAAAATCCCCCGAAGAATCCTGACAGGATCAACATGTGCGAAAATCGGTTGGTTAACTGGTAGGCTGCAGATGCCGGCGTGATTACCATGGCCACGACGAGTATCACCCCAGTCGTTTTCAATCCGGCCACCACAGTTGCGGAGATCATGCCCATCAGCAGATAGTGGAAAAACATTACGGGAATTCCCATCGCTGCTGCGGCAACAGGATCGAAACTAACCAACTTAAAGGAATGATAGAGCAGCACGACGGTACCGATGACCAAAACCGTAATCGCTGCCATCAACTGCATTTCCTCCATTGTCACGGCATCAGGTATGCCAAAAACAAAACATTTCAGGTCAAAGTGTGTCCCTCGTGGCAGGTTTGAAATTAATATCAGGCCCAAGGCAAAGAGTGCAGTGAAGACGATCCCGATTGCTGAATCCTCCTTGGTTCGGCTTTTTTGGCTGACCACATTGATTAACACGGCAGTCATCAATCCGGCCAGCAAGGCCCCCAAGAGTAGGCCCCAGACTCCGGTGTTATTTGTGATGAGGAAAGCGATCACCACCCCCGGGAGGATCGCATGGGAGAGGGCGTCCCCGATCAGGGCCATCCGCCGCAACACGACGAAGCACCCCAACACCCCACAGGTGATGCCAACCAGTACACTCGTCCAAAGACCCTCCGGAAGATGAGTGAATGGGAAAAACCACAGTTCCGGCTTGAAAGTAAGTTCGGCCAGAAAATTCATCTATAGGTGATCCTTTAATACAGAATCGGCTTTGTCCAACAGGCTCAGTCGTCCGCCATATGTTTTCCGCAGGTTTTCCTCCGTGGCAACTAGCCTTGGCGGTCCATAGGCGACAACCCGCTGGTTAAGCAGCAACAATTGATTGTAGCGATCCATCACAGAGAGGTCATGGTTAACCACCAGCAGAGTGTGACCCTTTCCCGCCAAGTCATCCATCAGGGAGAAGATCGCTTGTTCAGTGGCCGCATCTATTCCACCGAATGGTTCATCCAAAAAAAGAATTTCTGCCTTCTGGCAAATGGCGCGTGCCAGGAAGACCCGCTGTTGTTGTCCTCCGGACAGTTGTCGGATGTGGCGTTCCCGGTAAGGGGCCATTCCTACAGTTTCCAGTGCATCAATGGCTTCCTTTCGGTGAGATTCATTTGGCCACCCGAACCAGCCGAGTCGCCCTTGGTGCCCCATCATCACTACATCCAAAACGGTGACAGGAAAATCCCAGTCCACGGCCTCAGTCTGCGGTACGTATCCGACCAGTTGCCGGCATTCCGAGATCATTTTTCCGTAGTACCTTATATCGCCTGCATCCGGGTGAATGAGGCCGAGCATCGCTTTTAGCAGGGTGCTTTTACCCGCACCATTTGGCCCGACGACCCCGACAATTTCACCCTTGGGCACGTCCATCGAGATGGAGCGAAGGACCGGCTTCTCCTCATAGGATACGGTGAGATCACGCAACTTAATGGCGATGTCTATTGTAGCTTGAGGCATTGCAGGATCAAGGATGGGGCCAAGGCGCATCGTTTTACTGCAGTGCTTTAACAACCGTGTTCAGGTTATACTTCAGCATGGACAAATAGGTGTCTGCACCACTTCCGGGTGCACCCAGGGAATCGCTGTGCAGGACGCCGCCAACCTTGGCGTCGGTAGCTGTGGCAATCTGCCTAATCATCACGTTAAGTGCGTCACGCACGGAGGTCTCGATAAAGAGAGCCTTGGCTCCGCGTTTCTTGACAAGGGCTTCAAGCTTTAGGCGGTCCTGTGGCGTGGGGTCCTGCTCGGTGGAGATGCCGGCTACAGCGTGGACCTCAATGTCGAAGGCTTGACCGAAGTACTGAAACGCATCATGGCTCGTCACCATGATGCGTCGCTCATTTGGAATAGTCGCAATGGCCTCCTTTCCCCAGGCATGAAGTCCATCCAGTTCCTTCAGGTAGGCATCCGTGCGGGTTCTATAGGTTTTCGCATTTTCAGGGTCGAGTTCTGAAAGGGCATTGCATGCTTTTTCGACATAGACCTTGTAGTATTCAGGGTTGAACCAGCAGTGTGGGTCAGGTGCTCCTTCCGTGTCCTCGCTGCCGAGGGTTTGGATGCGGGAGTCCACCGCCAGTCGTACCACTTTGCCCTTCGCTTTTGTGTCAATTACATGGCCCACCTGAGCCTCCAGATGCAGGCCGTTCATTAAGATAAGATCCGCCTCAATTATCAGGATGGTGTCATGCGGTTTGAGTTCGTAGATGTGAGGATCTTCACCGGGCTGCATGATACCGCGAACATTGTGCAGGTCACCGGCAAGTATCTTGCCAATGTCGTGGATCATCGTGGTGGTGCAGATGATGACCTTTGAGCCATCACGGCCTTCGGGTTTCACAATATCCAGAGGATCGCCACTGCAGCCACCAAAAAACAATTCTGCAGCCAAAAACGATAGTGTGAGCGTTCTCTTTAAGGGAACAAATTCTTTCATCACTCTTCCTACATATTTTGATTAATCAAAATAAAGAAAAGATACAGTCAAAGACCATTTGTCAACGCGGAAGAGAATAGAGTGTGCCGAGTTCAATTGACCGAGGGGGAATCACATCCCCTAACGGAATCTTCGACTTAGTGGAGTGGCGTAGGTATTTAAACCCGCCAAATCCCATTAAGCAGAGGATGCAATCAACCCCTCATCAACAAGTCGTTCGGTAAGTTGCCGGATTGCACGTGCGCGATTGAGAATGTAAAGGTGGAATCCGGGCGCTCCATTTCCCAAGAGGTTCCGGACTTGCTCATGAGCCCAATCAATACCAGCATTTTGAGCCAAGGAAGCATCGTCCCCGGCGGCTTTAAGGCTGTTTTCAAGCCCTTCGGGGAGCTTTGCCTGGCACATGTCACAGAAGCGCCGTACTTGTGCCAGACTCAGCACCGGGAGGATGCCTGGAATTACTGGAATCATAATACCCGCGTTCCGGCAGTCATCGACGAATTTAAAATATGCGTTGTTGTCGAAAAAGAGCTGGGTCGTGATGAAGGTAGCACCAGCTTTTACCTTGCGAACGAGGTTATTGATGTCATCGGCAGGGGAGGGCGCTTCCGGGTGGATCTCAGGATATCCGGCAACGCCGATGCTGATGTCGTCGTGCAGTTCCTTGATGTGTATCACTAGTTCGTTGGCGTAGCTCAGTCCGTCCGGATGTGGTCTGAAGTTGGTCTCGCCTTTTGGTGGATCACCGCGGAGTGCCATGATATTACGGAAGCCTGCCTCGTAGAATTCGTCGATGATTTCGCCAAGCTCCACTTTGGAGTGTCCAACGCAGGTCAGGTGAGGCATTACCCTAAAACCAAACTCTTCCTGCAGCAGCCGTGCGTATTTCAACGAAGTGCCCCGGGTACTTCCACCGGCCCCGTACGTGATCGACACGAAGTCTGGTTCAAGTCGCTTGATTTCCGCTGCTGCCTTGAGCATGCGTTCACCCGCCGCATCATCCTTGGGGGGGAAGAATTCAACCGATTTGAGCGGTCGACCTTCATTCAATAATGAACCAATGGAAAGGGATTCCTTCATCTCAGGGTGGTTTTCTCTAAATTTGGACTGATTCTTAAGAGTGGTCGGGGCGACTGGATTCGAACCAGCGACCTCTGCGTCCCGAACGCAGCGCTCTGCCAGGCTGAGCTACGCCCCGTAGTCTTAAAATGGGGGAAATAAGGATGCCTGTGTCCCGGCAAAGTGCAAGTGGCAATTCACCTTTGGCGAGTTTTTTCATTGCCGACTTATGCGGGCTTTGGATGCTTCATGATCCGTTAAATTTGTTGAAATCAAAAGATAAAGAAAAGACCATGAGCACAGTTAAAGTTGGATTTCTTGGGGCGGGAGACATTTCCCTGCTGCACGCAGAGGGTATAGCAGAGACTCCGGGCGTGGAACTGAAGGGGCTCTGGAACCGCACGCGCAGCACTGCAGAGGATAAGGCCTCGAAATTCGGTTGTCAGGTTTACGATACCGCTGATGAACTTGTGAACGACTCGGAGATCGATGTAGTCTATGTGCTCACAAACTTGGAGACGCATCTGGAGTATGCGCTGCAGGCTATTAATGCTGGAAAGCACACCCTTGTGGAGAAACCGGTGGGGCAGACCGTTGAAGAGATTCGGCAGGTACAAGAGGCTGCTCAGAAGGCTGGTGTGCAGTGTGCCCCTGTCCACAACTACATCTATGAGGATGGGGTGCGACGGACCAAGGAGCTCATCGACTCCGGCAAACTGGGCAAGGTCACCTCGGTCTATGTCCTGTATAACATTCATCACCCGGAGGAGGTTTGTGCGCGGTATCCGGGCGTCATCCGGCAGATCCTGACCCACCACACATATATTTCGCAGTACCTTGTGGGTGCCCCACAGACGGTTTCCTGTTTGAAGGCCACAATTAATGATGGCTCTGTCCCCCAGGAGAATATTGCCATGGTCACCTTGCAACTGCCCACGGGGACACTCTGCCACCTGTGCGCGAGCTTTGCCAATGATGATCACGCGGGCGATCCATGGACCTGCATGATCAAGGTGATTGGGCAGAAGGGTTCCACCCGCTACAGCTATCGGGACTGGGTGGAGAACACGCCGGCTGTTGTCCATTCCCAGACATATTCTGCTTATCCCTACACGATCAAGAATGTGGGTAAGTATTTCATTGAGGAGTGCATCGGTCGGGGAGCAGCTCCTCTCTCCACACTGGAGGATGCCATCGTTTGTCAGCAGGTGATCGAGGCCTCCGAAACCTCTGCCGAGGAAGGTCAGCATATTCAACTGGTTTAGCAGCGAACAGCTGACCCACTTTTCTCAAGTTGTTTTGTGGTGCCGATGACGACAAAAGCACCATCCAACTGTAAGCATCAGGGTTGCAAGTAGCCAGAGTGGTGGCTCGGGGTTTTCCATGAAATCCTCTTCCTGCAGTTCCAGTTCGGCATTCTGCCCGAGTTTTTTCTTTTCGGTCAGTTCAAGGGCTTTCCATTGTGCATGGTTCTCCACGACGATGAAGCTGGTCAGCCTGGAGAGGATATTTAGCTTCTTGCTCTGCTGAACGATACTTCTCTGTTGGCGTGTCCGTTCGCGGGGGTTCAGTATGGCGGTGGTGCTATGCATGTAGAGATTTGCTGCTTGGGCATAGAGTGTTTCCGAGCCATGGGCGTGGACATCAGGAATGGTTTCCCACTCATTTGAATCAGGATTGTAGATTTCCAGCGGAACCTGTGGATTGGACTCAGGGAAGTGGGCTGCGAGGTCGGTTTCGTGTTCAAGTGCAAGGGGCCGGACAATTCTGCCTTTTCTGAATAGAAGTATCCCGGAGATGCCGCGTTTGGGATAATCAGGAGTGTATCGGTTTAGGAGTTCGTTAAGGGAAAGATTTTCGGTAAGTGGGCTTTCGTGGTGTTGAATGTTCCACATGATCGGTACGCGAAGGGCATCCCCAGCTTCACCTGCATCAAGGAACTTACTTCTGTAGCGGTGTAGCGTGCGTGCTTCGCTTTGGGTTTGAAGAAAACCGCCACGTGCAGAAAGTGTATTCAGTTGGGGTCCTGTAATTTTCATGGGAAGGTCTTCCCAAGGCGATGGGTTAAGGACAAGCTCCTGATAATCGAAGTTGGCAAGTGAGATCGTGAAGTCTTGGACCTCGGGGAAAAAGCGGGCTGTTTTCTGGATTTCGGCCAAGGTTTTTTCAACCTGTTCCTTGCTGGCGTTGGATCTATCTAAATTGAAATGAATATAGGGGGACCGAATCGTGACGGGCAGGGTAGTGCGCAGGGCTTTCGGGACGACAACCATCGCTCCGGCTCCGGTTTCGGCTATGTGGATGTGTGGTAGTTCGTTCGATTCGCCGAGATCCAAAACCTCGTCGCCGATGGAGATTCGCGGCTTCCACTCTTTGGGATAAAGAAATTCTATTTCAGTTGTGCGAGTTTCTCCTGAGGCAAGTGGGAAGACTCGGAGGGTCAACTCCGTGGGGGTGACATAGTAGACGAGACCGGGATCCCGGCGCTCAAAGTCACGGATGTTCTGGTAAACCCACAGGGCTGTCTTTTTTTCGAAGAGTCGACCGGGGACCCGTTCTTCACCGACATGAAGCCAGTATCCGGAAAGAAAGACACCTTCCGGGACACGAATTTTTGTGACGAATTCATTCTGGTCTTGTCCGAGATTTTTGAGTTTCAACACGGCTCGGGCACGCACAATGTCACCATCGATCTTTTGGTTAATTTCGGGGATTTTCATTTCAACATTGCGATCGAAGGTCTGTGGACGTGGAGCGCCCCATGTGTCCCGGTTGCTTCTTGACCATGGCCCAATGTTATTGCCGCTCTGGTTCGGGTCCCATGCCTCCCCGCGGAAGGCAGTGTAAATGCGTT
>JABJCN010000211.1 GCA_018668635.1 Opitutia bacterium | reverse complement strand
TTCCATTACACCAGGTTCCACCCGACGGTCCAGAATACTGTACTGCGGTTGTATTGATGAAATATGCCCCAAGATTTCAGCTCGATTCAGGTTTTCCTCATAAAAATTACAGACACCGGCCCAACGAATCTTACCTTGTTGTTTGAGGTCGAGCAGGGTCTGCCAGCCCTCTTCAATATTTTCCTGTGGCTCCGGCCAATGCAGTTGGTAAAGGTCTATGCAGTCTGTCTGGAGTCTTCTTAAAGAGCCCTCCACCTCTTCCTGAATAGTCTTACGTGAGATCAACCGATAGGGGGATCGGTCCCCATTCGCCAATACCCCACACTTTGTGGCAACAATTACATCCCCATCGTATTCCCTGACAGCCTTACCAACAACTTCTTCAGATTCTCCAAAGCCATATGCATGGGCGGTATCGATCCAGTTGATCCCCTGGTCCAGCCCCTCATGAATGGCAGCGATGGAATCCCTCTCATCCTGATCCCCCCAACCCATGCCCCAGTTTCCACCGCCAATGGCCCATGTGCCAAAACCGATGATGGTCATCTCCAGGTCGGTATCACCAAGCTTGCGTGTTTTCATTGGTTTATATTAATGAAATTAAAAATACTACGTCAAAGAGACAGAGAAACTTCGCAAGCAGATTTTATGAAAACCATCTTTATTACTGGAGCAAACCGTGGAATCGGGTTGGAACTGACCCGGCAACTATCTTCCACGGGCAATCAGATTATTGCCACCTGCCGCAATCCTGAAGAAGCGGTAGAACTTATGGAACTATCGCGGGATAGTCACAGAAATATCGAGATTTTACCGATGGATGTCGAGCAGGAGGTATCCGTAACTAAATTAGCAGAAACATTGAGAAATCGTGGAGAGAAGATCAACCTTCTGTTTAATAATGCCGGAATTATCGACTGGCGAAGCATGCAGGACATTGACACGAAAACGATGCTTCGGGTTTATAAAATAAATGTAATCGGTGCAATGCTTGTACTTCGCGCATTTGTACCGCACCTGAAACAGACCCCTGAACCCATGGTAATCAATTTATCATCAAGGTTGGGTAGTATTGCCCTTAGAGGCCGAACAGAACTTGGAGGAGCAATCGCCTACTCCGCCAGCAAGGCAGGTTTAAATATGCTGACAAAACAGGCCTCTATCGACTTGGTTGATGACGGAATCAGCGTAATCTCTATAAGTCCCGGATGGGTACGCACTGACATGGGCGGTCCGAAGGCCAAGTATTCCGTGGAAGAATCCGTAAAGCAAATCCTTTGCAATGTGGATCGCTTCACTTCGGGCGATAGCGGCAAATTCTTTGGGGAGGATGGAGAAGAAATTCCGTTTTAGGCTAGAACGCCTTAGAATAGCCAAGACTCATCCCGAAGTCGAAGTTTTTGTACTCCTGGGTTAGCAACTCCTTGCCCTTCCCGTTTGTCTTCTTGAAACTGTATGTGCCGAATGTCTGTACATTAAGCCACTCCAAGATCGGCAGACTCAGATTGGCACCCAAGGTGTAGGTAAGATCACGCCGACCCTTGTTCCGGTTGACAATATAATTACTGGCAGCGATTCCAGCAGATGGACTGAATGTTATTCCACTTGGAAGATTGAGCATGTAGGAAACATTAAGATTCGCATCCCATCGATCCTGCTCGTCTTCTTCCCTGAAAGGCAACCCAATCTCCTTGGTGCCATCGGGTTTTGTAATGCTTTCAACAAGGGGCACACCAGTAACAGGATCCAATAATGCGTCTCCTGAGGTCCAGTTCCATTTTCCTCCACCCATGATCATGACCATTCCTTTTTCACCATGAGGGATCATTTTCATGGCCATCAAACTTGCGCCACTGCCATGAAACTTGTGTTCGTCGCCTCCGGGAGAAATCATTCGGTTGTAATCAACGCCAGGGGTAATGGAAAATGTGTCTGTAATCTGAAGCCCCATTGAAGCCGCAACGATCTGGGTCTCAAAGTCAAGAATGTCAGCCAGCTTAGCATTAAAGAACCGCATATGGGTCAAATTCAAACTGGGAGTCGCCTTGTATCCCTTAAATGTGACCTCCGGTATAGACATACTAAGTGTGCCGCCGAGTTCAAAAACGGAAGAGTTGTCAATCAGGCTAGAATCAGCGGACTTAAACATGTTGTTGGTCCGGTACAAACGTGAATTCACCATAAAGGTTGCATCTATTGGCAACCCTCTTAATTCCACAGGCCTTTGCAGACCAAGGTTCCCTGCCTCGCCGCCCACCACGTCGCCAATATCATCACCCGGGTCAACTTGAGCAACCTCCAAACCGAGAGCCTCCGCAAAACCCAGGAGGAAACTGGCAGAATAAGCAGAAGGCAGCAATGAAAGTAACAATGCGAGCGAGAATTTCCTAACTGAATAAATCACAATTATGATAGCTTAAATCAAATTAAAAATGCCAAATGTAGACTGTAGAGCAAGACGATTTTTCGTTTGCAGGGAAAACGATCGTGCCACTTTGTATACCCAGAATGCAACACCCTACAAATATCCTCTGGATTTGTTCTGACCAACAACGCTGGGACACCCTTGGTTGCTATGGAAACCGTTTCGTGGAGACCCCCAACCTTGATAGATTATCAGGAGAAGGTGTCCACTTTGAGAATGCCTTTTGTCAAAGCCCGATATGTACGCCCAGTCGTGCCAGTTTTCTCACCGGACGTTATCCCCGCACCACACGTTGTCGACAGAATGGGCAAGAAATTCCGGAGGAGGAGATTCTAATAACTAAAATTCTGTCTGATTCAGGATACAACTGTGAATTAGCAGGCAAATTTCATCTTTCCCCCTGCAATCCATCTGTTTGCCCGGAGATGGAACGACGCATTAACGATGGATACGAAACATTTCACTGGTCTCACCATTCCGGGACGGGTTGGAAAACCAATGCCTATCACCAGTGGTTAAAATCAAGAGGGAAAACATATTCGGAACTACCCCACCCGACATCCCCGCATGTTAGTTTCGGACCGAATGCAGAAGATCATCAGACTACTTGGTGCGCCGAAACGGCAATCCAATTCATGAAAAATCAGGCCCAGACCAAGGAACCATGGTTGTTTTCTGTTAATTTCTTTGATCCTCATCATCCATTTGATGCCCCAGAGTCACTACTGGAACGCTACACTCCCATTCTAAATGAAATTCCCCTGCCTGAATATCGGGATGGGGAACTGAATGATAAACCTCCATGGCAGCAACGTGAGCACAAACAAGCCTATGGGGGTTACCCTTTTGACCAAATGACGGATAACGATCATCGTCTGGTCCGGGCATCGTATTTTGCCATGTGTGACCTGATCGACCAACAGGTCGGTCGAATGCTCGACACTCTGGAGGAAACCGGACAAAGGGATAACACACTAGTGGTATACATGTCAGACCATGGAGAGATGCTGGGAGACCATGGCATCTACCTTAAAGGCGCCCATTTCTACGAACCTGCCGTCCATGTACCCCTAATCTTCTCTCAACCTGCGGTGCTAATCCCACAACAAGTCCCTGACCTCATTGAGTTGACAGATCTAGCTCCTACATTCCTTGATGCGGTTGGATTACCCCACCAAACGGGGATGCAGGGTAAATCAATCTGGCAAAGGTTACTGGACGGGACTCCGGGTGCAAGCAGTCGTCACCGAATGGATATCTACTCCGAATATTACAATGCAATGCCTGCTGATTGGTCATCGTGGCATCCGGGAGACAAAGACTCATCTATTGGTGACAATGCGACAATGCTTCGTACCGAGACTCATAAGTTAATCGTTGCCCATGGTCATAATTCCGGGGAAATGTACGATCTTAAAAATGACCCAGGGGAAAAGCAAAACCTATGGAATAAAACGGAGCACCTGGTGACACAAGCGGATCTATTACAACGTCTTACTGATCGAATGGCATGGACAGCAGACCCTCTCCCTGAACGCAAGGCCATATGGTAAACAATTTTCCTTAATTTATGACTAGCTCTTTGAATGTATCTAGTCTATGTCTATGTAACTCTGTGAATTAGAATTAGCCTTATAAATACCGTTCAAAATTCAGTATAATTACTACATAATCAATATTAATTAAGGCACTAAAATTATTCTCAATTTTAAAATAAATGTAAACCCAGCCACGTTGTTGAGTTCCCCCTAAACCTCGACTGGACACAACATTTCCCTAAGCTTGCAGCATACAAATAAAGGTCATCTAAAAAGGAAGAGAGAGGAGGGCTTTACTCTTATTCTCTCACTTTTCTTGTTGAGCATTCTTCTGCTCATCGGTTCAGCCTTTGCGACGATGACGCTGATTGAGGCCCAAAAAACCATTCTAAAGAGGAACCTTGCTGAAGCACGTTCAAACGCACGTTTTGCCATCCAGACATCCCTGCATCAACTTCAAGAGATTTCCGGCCCAGACCAGAGGATTAGTGCCCCTTCTTCAATAACCAAGGATTCGGCAGGCCAATTGAAACCTGAAGCAGAACAACACTGGACAGGAATATGGCACTCCCAGAAACGAACATGGAATCCCATTAGTAGAAAGTGGATTCATGAAGGTCGTAAGCGTGATCCTTTCAACGGAGAATGGAGACAGGACGCAAAGCCACCGGATGGCCTCCAAAAGCAAGCATGGTTGGTGAGTGGCAGTGAACGCAAAATAAACGGAAAATGGATTTCACCTCAAAATGCCAAGGACCATCCGGACTTGATAAGCATCTACAAAGCCCCGGAACCTCAAAAGCCTGTACCACCTCCAACAACCCCTGGAATAACACCGCAGACTGCGAGTAATGATGTTAATGTGCCAGCTATTCGCATCCCCAAACAGCGCAGGGATTCAAAAGTCCTGACTGGACGAGAGAATCGATATGCATACTGGGTGGCCGATGAAAGTACCAAGCTAAAGGTCAACTATCATGAAAACCCTACCGAACAATATCCAGGCGCTGCATCGCCGGAGATCCGTGACCGTCTTCCACTATTGAGCCCAAGAAGCAACCATCTCATTAATAACGATACGGCCAACAAGCTCCTTACCCCGGAAACACTCCGTGCCGCCGGAGTGGATATTGACGAGGACCTAGCC
>JABJCN010000127.1 GCA_018668635.1 Opitutia bacterium | reverse complement strand
TACAAAGGGGAAACCTTCGTTTTTTGCGGATCAGGCGCCGCCTTTACTTACCAATGGACGCACGCTTTCATCGACTTTCGAAACCTGCGCGACAAATTGGATCGAAATTGGTTTGCGAATTCACGCCACGCTGGGTTGGCCGCCCGTCAATACGCAATCGACAATGTAGATCGCATCAAAGGCCTGGGACCCAATTCATGGGGTATGTCCGCATCGATCAGCCCTTCGACTGGTTACAGCGGGTTGTACGGCTCTCATCCGATTGGCCATGGCCACAAGCTTTTGGAGGATGGAACGGTGGCGCCCTACGGCGCCCTCTCCTTCCTTCCCTTTACTCCCATAGAATCGAAAGCCGCCCTCGAGCATATGTACAAGATCCCGGGACTAGTTGGGAAGTACGGACTCTATGACGCCTACAGCTATGCAACCAAGGCACAAGGCGACCAACCGTGGATTGCCGAAAGCTACCTGGGTATCGACAAGGGGTTGGTCCTTTTGATGTTCGAGAATTACTCCACCCAGCTCATTTGGCGCCTGATCAATCAAAACGTTCATATCCAAAAGGGCTTGGAGGTCTTAAAATTCAGAACGGTAAAAATACGCTTATAATTGTGTATGAATCTGATTTTTTAAATCCATAATTGTTTAGAACAAAATCCATCTCATGTTTTTCACACCAAACAAGTGCAACATTCACTTTGGATTCATTGCCTGTTTGTTGGTCTGCTTTTCTTCCTACGCTCAAGCAATCGAAAAGGTCACACAGGAACAGTCATACTCGATACTGGCTTCAAGAAATCACTCCAGTGGGAAGATAGAAAAACCGAAGGGACTTGATGGACGTGTAATGTGCGGTTATCAGGGTTGGTTTCGCGCTGAAGGTGACGGTGAGGGCCTTGGGTTTTATCACTATCAACGAAAAGGGAAATTCGAACCGGGCGTTTGCTCGATCGATCTCTGGCCGGATTTAAAGGAGTTTGGCGAGGACGAAAAGTTCCCGACCCTCTTCCGGCACAAGGATGGCCGAACGGCTCATGTTTTTAGTTCCATCCACCCTAAGACAGTAGATCGTCACTTTCGGTGGATGCGAGATTTTGCAATAGATGGAGTTTTTGTTCAGCGATTCGCCACCCTAGCGGCGAAGGAACATAAAAATTTCCGATTACTCCGTGCAGAAAACAAAAAGCTACAACTCTGCCGCGATTCTGCAAATCGTTATGGGCGAGCTTATGCCTTAATGTATGATTTATCAGGACTAACGAATAGTGACTTTCCTCGATTGGCCAGAGACTGGAAAGAATTGAGAACAAGAATGAAGCTTGGAACAGATCCCAATGACAAAGCCTATCTTCAATTGAACGGAAAGCCATTGGTCGGTATCTGGGGTGTGGGGTTCAACGACAAAAGAAACTATAGCCTGGAAAAAGCAGAGTGGTTCATTCGCCTGCTTAAGCAAAACCCTGAATGGGGTGGGATGAGTATCGTGCTTGGCGTTCCCTATGGTTGGCGGACCCTTGATCGTGATGCAGTTGCCGATACCCGCCTGCATGAAATTCTCAAGTTGGCCGATGTGATCAGTCCCTGGTCCGTTGGACGGTATCGTGACTCAAAGGAGGTGCTGGAGAAAGTCACGATTCACCAGCGTGCCGACATGGACTGGTGTAAGAGTAGAAATATCAGCTATCTGCCGGTCCTGTTTCCGGGGTTCAGTTGGCGAAATATGAACCCTCAGGTGGATTTCAAAAAATCATTCATTTCCAGGGAAAAAGGTAGGTTTCTCTGGAATCAGTTTGTCGCCTCAAGGGCCGCTGGCAACAACTCCGCCTACATCGCGATGTTCGATGAAATGGATGAAGGGACAGCCATATTCAAGTGTACAAATGATGCCCCCATAGGTAAATCTGTCTTCCAAACTTTTGAAGGTTTGCAATCCGATCATTACCTTTGGCTAACAAATAAAGGCCGAAAGCTTCTAAGAGGTGAGCTTCCCTCCAAGGTGAAATGACACGACCGGGAAGGGTGACCTAGGAAAAATCAGCGACGTATAAAAGAATGATTCGGATTTAACCTTTCTGAGTTGAATTCAATCGACTGAAGACATTAAAACTAGATGAGAATGAAAACAACCTTTGCATAATGGTCAAAATCACAAAAATCATTACTGTAGTTGCCGTAGTCTTTGTTGCACAGATATTGCACGCTGACCCCATTTCATTCAATCGAGATGTCAGGCCGATTCTATCGTCAAAATGCCTGCATTGCCACGGGCCCGAGATTAAAAGTCGAAAGGCAAAACTACGATTGGATGATGAGGTTTCTGCTATTGAAATCCGTAAGGGAATCCAAGCGATTAAACCAGGTGATCTGAATGCTAGTGAGCTTTGGCACCGGATTAATTCCAAAGACCCGGATGATCAAATGCCTCCCCCCGAATCAAAAAAGGAAATAACAACCAAGGAAATTGCCATACTGAAAGCATGGATTGAGCAGGGAGCCAAGTATGAGGGGCATTGGGCCTTTATCGCCCCAAAACTCCCTGCAGAACCCAAGGTCAATAATTCAAAGTGGCCGCGTAACAAAATTGATCACTTCATACTCTCAAGATTGGAAAAAGAAGGAATACAACCCTCCCCTCATGCGGATCGGCGTACATTGATTCGTCGCCTTTCCCTAGACATAACAGGGCTCCCGCCAACTCCAATCCAGCTAAAGAGTTTTCTTGAGGATAAGGACCCAAGGGCCTATGAGAAGGTAGTAGACCGACTCCTCTTCTCGGATGAATATGCCGAGCGCATGGCCTTGGTATGGATGGATGCGGCTCGTTATGGGGATACATCCGTTTTCCATGATGATGGTCCTAGAGACATGTGGCCATGGAGAGACTGGGTGCTTCATGCCTACAAAAATAATATGCCGTTTGATCAATTTACAATTGAGCAACTGGCCGGCGACTTGCTACCGGAGGCAAATGTCCAACAAAAGATCGCATCTGGATTCAACCGGAACCACGCCACCACCGATGAGGGAGGGGCAATCGCAGAAGAATACAGGGTGGAGTACGTTGTTGATCGAGTAAAAACCACTTCAAATGTATGGATGGGACTCACAATGGAATGCAGCCAATGCCACTCTCATAAATATGATCCAATTTCTCAGGAGGAATACTACAATTTCTACGCCTTTTACAACAATAATGCAGATCCAGGGATGCAAACCCGGAGGGGTAATCAAACTCCGGTGGTCAACGTCATATCCAGGGAGCACGCAAAAAAGGAAGCTGAAGTTAAAAAGAAGAACACCGAATTGGCGAAGAAACTTGAGGCTCGAAAAAAGGAGGCAGAAAAACCGTTTGAGCAATGGAGCGAGGAACAGTTCCTAAATGCTGGAAATAATGATAAACCTGTGGAACCTGCGGGCATTGTAGCCCACCTGCCATTGGACAGCTTTGACAAAAACCTCACCACCGACCTTGTTCGGGACAGGGGCGAAAACCGTCTTCACGGCAAAGCCAAGGCGGTGGCGGTGGCCAAGTTTGGTGGTGGCCTCAAGATTGAAGGCAACGGGTTCGTGGAGGTTAAAGGATTCGGGGACCTTGAGTGGAATCGTCCATTCAGCTACGGTTGCTGGGTTCGTGCCCCCAATGGGAACCAAAATGGTTGCATCCTCGGCAAGATGGACGAGGGCAACAACTATCGTGGCTACGACCTATGGCTGCAAAACGGCCAACCCGGAGCGCACATTGTTAACAAGTGGCAGGAAAATGCCGTCAAGGTGGTCAGTAATAAAAAGATCACAGCCAAGAAGTGGCAGCACATTTTTGTAACCTACAACGGATCCGGTTCGGCTGCGGGAACAAGGGTCTACCTCAACGGTGAAAAACAAGCTCACAAGGTTGAGGCAGACGGCCTCAATGCCAGCATCATAACGGATAAACCCCTCCGCATTGGCAGACGCTTCAACACCTCACAAGCCAACGGGGTTGAAATTGATGATGTCCGCTTTTATGATCGCGAGTTAACCGATGCCGAGGTGAAAGCCCTTTCCGGATCAGACCCAATTGGGCCGCTTGTGGCAATCGCCCCTGCTGAACGGACCCCAAAGCAAACCAATATTCTCTTTGAGCACTACCTCAACACGCTGGATCAACCCTACCGAAAAATTGTGGAGCAGCGCCGAAAAAATGATGCGGAACTGGCATCCATGAAGAAATCCAAGGTAACCTCAATGATCATGGGAGATAATCCTGCCAACAAGATTCGTAAGACGTATGTTCTTATGCGGGGCCAGTATAATTCCCCTGACAAGGAGAAGGTCATTGAACCAGGAACACCTGCCTTCCTTCCACCGATGGCCGAGGATTCGCCACGCAATCGCCTGGGCATGGCCAAATGGCTTGTGAGCAAAGAACATCCGCTAACTGCAAGGGTGGCAGTAAACAGGTATTGGCAGACAATCTTCGGGAAAGGAATCGTTACCACACCGGGAGACTTTGGGTCACAAGGAGCATGGCCATCACATCCGGAACTACTGGATTGGTTGGCTAAAGATTTTATTGATAATCAATGGAATGTTAAAAGAACAATTAAACAAATCCTGATGTCATCCACCTATCGACAAACCTCGAATTTCAGGACTGAACTGAAGGATAAAGACCCTGCAAACAGATTGATGGCCAGAGCCCCCCGATTCAGGGTTATGGGTGAATTTGTACGAGACTCCGCACTCTCAGTAAGTGGCCTTCTGGTAAAGCAATTCGGGGGACAAGGGGTAAGGCCCTATCAACCCCCGGGATTATGGAATGAGGTTTCGCTGAATGGAGGACGCCGGTTCGTTCGCGAAAAAGGAGAAAAACTTTACCGCCGTAGCATGTACACATACTGGCGAAGATCATCGCCACAACCCGCGTTAACGGCCTTTGATACCCCAAGCAGAGAAAAATGTGTACTGGAACGACAAAGAACCAACACACCAATGCAGGCACTGGTGGTCCTGAACGACGAACAGTTCGTCGAAGCAGCAAGACACTTTGCCAAAAGAATCCTAAAGGAAGGAGGTAAGGACTTTAAGTCCAGACTGGACCACGCATTTATCCTGACGACTTCAAGACCCGCTGACGAACTTCGTCAGGAAGTCCTCAAGGCAACCCTTGATGAACAGCAAGCCATCTTTAAAAAGGAACCCAAGCGGGCCACCGACCTCCTCTCTGTAGGGGAATCAAAACGGGATGAAACCATTGAAGCAAGCGAACACGCAGCTTGGACTATTTTGGCTTCCATGATCCTGAATTTGGATGAGAACCTGAACAGGGAATAATCCTATAGACATTAATTAATAAGCCAAACAAGCCATGGACCCAATCACAGATTTCAACACGTTAAACACCCGTCGCCACTTTCTTAACACAGGAGCCAAGGGACTGGGTGCCTTAGCAGCAGCCTCCCTAATGAACCCAGGATTGATATCCGGGGGAGTACAAGGGAATCAATCTGGACATGGAACGCTTGGGAAACCTCACTTTGCCCCGACGGCCAAGCGGGTAATCTACTTATTTTTCTCTGGTGGGCCAAGTCATATAGACATGTATGACTACAAACCGGAGATGCACAAGATTCATGGCATTGAGCTTCCGGACTCCATACGCAACGGACAGCGCATCACCGGCATGACATCGGGACAAAAATCATTCCCATGTGTGGCGCCGATGTTCAAGTTCAACCGCTGCGGACAAAATGGTAGCTGGGTCTCTGAAATCCTGCCCAACATTGGCTCCATCATGGACGATATCACCCTCATCAAGACGGTGAATTCCGAAGCCATTAATCACGACCCTGCAATCACATACATTAATACAGGCACACAACAACCCGGACGACCAAGCATGGGAGCATGGTTACATTGGGGTCTTGGAAGCCCAAACCAGAATTTACCTGGATATGTAGTCATGATATCCAAAGGTCGAGGACAGTCACAAGCTCTATACGACCGCCTTTGGGGTAGTGGGTTTCTTCCATCCAAACATCAGGGAGTCAAATTCCGTCGAGTCGGTGATCCCGTACTCTACCTGTCAAATCCTCCCGGTATTGACGGCTCATCCAGGCGTAAAATGCTGGATGGAATCGCAAAAATTAATCAATCCAAGTACAATGAAACCGGGGATCCTGAGATACATGCCAGAATTGCCCAGTACGAGATGGCGTTCCGCATGCAAACTTCCGTACCCAACCTTGTCGACATGAAGGATGAACCGGATCATGTAATGAACATGTATGGGAAAAACGCCAAGAACAAGGGCACCTTTGCCCATAATTGCGTTATTGCACGCCGACTTGCTGAACGTGGGGTTCCATTTGTGCAACTGTTTCACCGAGGTTGGGACCAGCATGGAGCACTGCCAAGGAATATCCGCATGCAGTGCGAGGATATCGATCAACCCGCAGCAGCCCTCGTCAAGGACCTCAAGCAACGTGGCATGCTCAAGGATACACTTGTCATCTGTGGTGGTGAATTTGGTCGCACCATCTATTCACAAGGGAAACTGACAAAGGATAATCATGGTCGAGATCACCATGGTCGCTGTTTTTCCATGTGGATGGCAGGAGGTGGGATCAAGCAAGGACTCGAGTACGGCAAAACCGACGACTTCGCTTATAACATTGTTGAAAACCCCGTTCACATCAATGATTTTAACGCAACTATCCTGCACTGCCTTGGCATTGACCACGAACGTTTCAGTTACCGCTATCAGGGACTTGACCAAAGGCTCACAGGAGTCGAAGGCGCCCATGTCGTGAAAGACATATTGGCTTAGCCAGTTAGAAATAAATCTCGACTACCTTGATTTCAGTCGCCCAACTACGGAACCCATTTTAATAAACTGCATAGAGCTACAGATCGCCTCAAGGAAATCCATCTTGGAAATCCCAGTTACGGCAAGAGTTTCTGAATCAGGACTGAAACCACGGGACATTTCATTGATATTAATCTCCTCTTTGGTCACAGGAAATGCATCAACCGCAGCAATGACAAGGGAAAGTAAACAAGCAAACGGTCTATCATCCTGGCAACGAAGTGGTTGATTCTTAAATTTAATTGGTGATCGGACTTCTTGGGCAAATTTCCACTTTTCCATTAAGGAGGTCGTCACTTCAAGGTGAGAAAACCCGAGTATTTCCTTCTCCGTTTCCAGTGTCAAAGGAGGACGAATTTCATTTAACTCCTTGGTTCCGCCTGATTGATGAAATTGACTTATGACCATCTTGCCTATAGGCCAAAGTAACCCAGCGGTATAGGCCACCCCTCTCGAAGGTGGTTCGTACGAATCAGAAGAAACAAAAATCTGTGGGGCAAGGGTCTCCATACAAAAGGCTGTCCTCACCGAATCCTGCCATAATTGTTGTCCAGTGATGTTATAAAGTGTAAGGAATTTACAATATACCTCCTTTGCCGCCACGTAGCCAACAACGGAGTAAGCCTTATTGAGCCCGATACGGCTTAAAGCCTGTTCAACACTACTACATCCTCCTCCGTGAGCGAGTGCAAAATATGCTCCATTAGCAACATGGATCAATCTAGAGACGAGGGAAGCATCAGTCCTTGTTGTTGAGGCGATGTCATCAAGGGATGAATTATCATCGTTTAACAATGCCTGAAGCCTTGGAAGAATTTGAAGTGCAACAGGAAGAACATCGACCTGATTCAGGAGCGAATCAATACTAAGTGGAGGTTCCTGAAGAACTTCATCACAGAGGAAGCATTTGTAGTCGAATCGTTCAGCAGCTTCCTGAGGCAATTGTGCAGTATTGTTTGGACATGTGGAATTCGTACAGTTGTAGCTCATGGAAACTTTTGATTAAAATAAATATGCAACCAATCAACTATTATTTATGCACCATTACAATACGAAAACCCAGTTCGTCATCCCGTCGATTCGGGGAATCACTACCACGTTTGGCAGAACGTGCTGAAGCTCCAGCCATGAAAAAACTGCCACCGCGCTTAACCTTGAGCCCGGTATTTTTTTCTTGCAGGGGATCAGATGCAGTTTCTGAAGGATAACGGGCAAAGAAAAAATCCCGACACCACTCGACAGCGTTGCCGTGCATATCATAAAAGCCCCATGAATTGGGCTTATATTCCCCGATCCGATGGATACGTTTAGGGATACGGGCCTTGGCAACGGCACCATAGGGTCGCTGTGGATCTATTGCAGCATCCCCTGCACCAAGTACTTCACCAAAGGAGACTGGGGTAACTGTTCCTGCACGACAGGCATATTCCCACTGGGCTTCAGTTGGCAAATCATAAACAAAGTTTTCAGGCAAGGCACCATTTTTTTTCTCTAGTGAGATAAGTTGATCACAGAATTTCATGGCATCAATCCAACTGACTTTGACCTTGGGGAAATCTGGTTGGACAACGTTAGAATATGGTTCGGGTTGGAGCTTTTTATCATCATTTTCAGCATCATTCTCAACTTCATCCTCTTCCTCGGTCAAATCAATGGGATTCATTACCTTCTCCCACTCCAGATTAGTGATTTCATATTTCCCGAGCCAGAACCCTTGGGTCAAAGTGACTTCATGCTGAGTCTCGATGACTTCACGCCCTATCTCATCTTTGGGACTACCCATTGTAAATACTCCTGGATTAACCAAAAGCATCTCAGTTCCTGATGAAGTCACGGTGAATACATCACCAAGGGAAGGTAGAGGAAAAACCTTTCCCTTTTCTGAGGAACTTCGTAGTTCCTGTTTCTCCTCGGGATCAGTCGTTATTATCTCCGGATTTCCTGATCGTTGGGTACAAGACAAAAAAATAAAAACGCATACAAAAATCAGCAGGGTAGATAGAAACCGAAAACCATAAATCCTTTTACTCATTTTTCTGGCATCAAAAGTTTAGGAAGCAAAGGTCTTGGCCAACTCCTTACAGTCTTCAGCAGATGACTCGATGGACTTCAAGAACTCAACCTTGGGAATACCGACAATTGCAGCCAGTTCAGAATTGGGTTTATATTGCTCAGTCATTGCTTCGATATTAAAATCAAGACTGACGGGGAATTGCTTAACAGCATCAACCACCATCGCAAGCAAAGCAGCCAGCGGGCGATCACCGTGTCCCTTTAGAGGATTTGATTGAGAACGAATGGGACCCACAATTTCATCTTGAAAGTTCCATTTCATAAGTAGTTTTTCGGCTGCCTCAAGGTGATTAAAACCAAGCGCAGATTTCTCGCTCTCATCCGTCAATGGAAACTCGACATCATCCAGGGTTGGAATCCCCTCAGTGTCATAGTAATGATTGATCAACATCTTGCCGACAGGGTGAAGTAAACCAACCGTGTAGGCGGTGGACGTATCAGGAATGACATAAGAGTCAGATGAAGCCCGAATCTGGGGGGCAAGACTTTGCATGGCTATTGCAGTCCTGACGGAAGCTTCCCACAATTCAAGACCTGATATCTTGTAAAGGGCCAAATCTTTCTGAAAAAGCTGCTTTGCCGCTACATAACCAACCACCTTGTAAGCCGTGTTAAATCCGATACGGTTGAGTGCTTCCTCCAATGTACTGCAAAAACCACTATCTGGAAGTACATATATCGCACTATTACTAATCTTGAGAATCTGGGTGACCAATGAAGCATCCGTACGTGTGACCATGACGATGTCATCAATTGTCGAATTTTCATTATTAAGTAAAAGTTGAAGACGAGGCAAAATCTGCATGGCAACAGGCAATGCATCAATATTCTCAAGAATGCTTTTAAGCGTAAGTGGTGGATGCTCAAGTTGATCTTCACAGAGGAAACAACGAAAAAGCAGTTTTTCTGCTGCCTCCTGTGAAAAAAGAGTGGTGTTGTTTGCACAACCTTGATTGACGCAACTGTAGCTCATATTATGGAATTGAATTAAGCGGGAGCAAAAAAACAGGTCAAGCGTAGCATTTAATAAATTGTGATCCTATCAATCCTCATCCCAGACTCCAACAGATGCCTTTAAACGTGTAGCATTGGGATGGTTCGGGAAAACCTTGAGGATTTGCCCAAGTGAAGCTCGGGCCTCGTTCCATCTTCCCATCTGCATGAGACAGTCGAGTTCATTTTTCATGGATGGATAATACCAAGGGTTTCGCCTCAGATGCCCCTGAGCAATCGCCAGTGCTTTTTCCATTTTAAATTCCTGTCGATGCAGTCTGTAAAGATGAAACCATAGAGTTTCATCCCATGGCATATTTTCAAGAGCAATTTCATAAAACCTGATGGAGTTTTCCCTGTCGCCCTGTTGATTGGCCAAAAGTCCCTGAACCCGAAAGAAGTCCCCCTTGATTGTATGCCATGACAATAATGAAGAAAAAAACAGAACAAGGATGGAGACAAGAACCACAAGAGGTTTTCCATCACCCTTGATCTCAAAATTCACCCTGTCCCGAATCTCCATGCCTGCCAGTAATCCCAGACAAACCCAACCAATAGTAATAGTGGAAGGCATCCTGGACGGAAAATCAAAAAACATCGATACAGCCAGAGAAAGCACAGTTGCCAAAAGACAGATCAACACAAACAAACTCGCCCAATCACCAGCTCTCAAAGTACAAAGAACAGAGCGAAGACCTCCTTTAACCACCCTACCCCATAACCATAACCATGCGAGTAGTCCGACCCAACCCAATTCAGCTAGAAGTTGAAGGTAATCATTGTGCGCCCGACGAGTCTGCTTGAATTTATGCCCCTCAATTGAATCATTGAACATAGCCTGACTAGAGTTGATAAACTTTGGAAAACAGATGCGAAATTGCCCGGCGCCCACCCCGAAAGCACCTGCTTTCTTTCGGCACATTCGCCAACTGTCAGACCAAATTTCCAGTCGAGCATTTGATTGCCCGTGGAAGATTGATTGAAACTCCTCGATGAACCGATTCTCCCGCAAAGGAGGCGTGGGACCAGGCAAATCATCCCCCTTACCTATCGCCCAGTAGGGAGTCAGCACCAACAGGACAAGAAATCCACCACCCAGACCGCCCAGAACGATGAAAACCTTACGAAGGAATGGACGTACATTCAATGAATCTCGATAAAACCAAACGGCAACCAATAGAAGCAATAAAGTTAAAAAAACTCCACCAAGTAAACCCACCCATGCAGCACGAGCCTTGGTCAGAATAACAAAAACGAGCATCAAGAACCCAGCAAATAATCCAAGCACTTTCCTGTACCGATGTCCGGCAACTAAACAAGCAACAGACAATGGTAATAATAACGCCAAATACTCAGCTGCCAGATTTGGTGAAAAAAAGAATGAACCCAGACCATAACGGGGAAACTTCTCTCCCCAGCCCAGTTGATCCCACTCAAAAAACTGATCCAACCCAGTGAAGGCGGCTAAAACGCCAACAGGCAACATTGCCATCAAGAGGGAAAGCGACTCCTGCCGGTCCCACTTCTGCAATGCAATTACAAGGAACAATAGAAGCGGCAAAATAAAAACCTGCCACGCGGTCATCCAATGCCGCCCCGGGTCCACGGCATTAACACTACTGATTAGACAAGCCAACAATAGCAATCCTGCCGGGAACAAATAACCTCGAGGCAACTGAAAAGCTAATCGCCCTTGAGCCAGCGCAAGGCATATCCAGATAACAGGCAAACTACCAAGAATCAGGAAAACCGAGAATTTAATATGCTCGTCGACTACAACAGCGCCACGTGCACCTGCAACCCACTGCCCATTTGCAATCTCCATAAAAGCCAATGGAACCGCATTGCATAATACGGCAAGCAAGACGATGAACCATGACTTACCCACGAAATTTGTACAAAGGAGGCATAGGAAAAAACAATGTCTTTAAGAATCGTACTCTCCTCTATTCAAGGACAGAACTGGAGAATACATTAGCTTGAGAAGAGACTTCATCCACTACAATACAGCCTTGGATGAATTTTTTCGAACCGAAAAATCATTAATATCCGAATCCAAGACTAACTTCTGCATATATTCCTAATGAGAAAATCTGTATCATGGTCAAGATCAGGGAATACAAAGGTGATCCAAAATCCCTTGCCAAAAGGAGACCAAATATTCAGCGTCAACCATTCCAATGCAGTTTCTTGCACTTCTTCTGACCTTGCACGCCGGTGAATATGACCGAAATGAGGTAATGGTTGTAACAAAACTCCCGCATGAATATGAAAATTCAATTGGGATTACTCTTGTTCGAATTGAAGACAAACAGGAAATCTTAACCCAGCGAATCCCGGGAAATCCTTCGAGATTTGCATTCATGCTGAAGAAAAAACTCCCAGCGGGGAAGACCCGAAAGTATAAGCTTGCGATCAAAAAAATCAAGCGCCCAAACAACCTGATTCGTTATGTAAATGAAGGAGGAAAACTTACTTTTAGAATAGGAAACAAACCTGTATTTACGTACAATCATGGCATTCAGGTGCCACCTAAAGGGATTCCTGAAATCTATGCCAGAAGTGGTTTTATTCACCCCATCCATAGTCCGATCGGGCAAATTCTAACGGATGACTTCCCCAAGAAACATCACCATCATCAGCATGGACTCTTTCATGCCCACACCCGCATACTGATTGACAAACAAGCTCTGGATGGATGGAACCAGAAACTCCAGCAGGTCAACATTCGGCACCATAGCCTCATGGACAAACTGACCTTTGGCGGGCCCCTGGTTGGTGGATTTACAGCAAACATTGTCACTGAGGACATCCGGAAAGAAAGTAAAACAAAAAAAATTCTTAATGAAAAATGGGATGTATTGTTGTATGCTCATCGGCACATTCACATCTTCGATATCCAAATCGCTCACAATTCCGCACTGTCCGATCCTGTAGAAATTAAGAAATACCACTATGGAGGAATGGCTCTGCGTGGTCCTGAACACTGGGAAAACGGTAAACCAGGGGTCGGCATCATGACGAGCGATGGAATGGACCGTATGTCCGGCAACCATACTCAACCCAACTGGGTCGATATTCATGGTCCAGTTGACGGTCAAACCGGAGGAATAGCTGTACTCTCCCACCCTTCCAGTTTTCGCCATCCGCAACACGTTCGGCTTCATCCTCAAATGCCCTACATCTGCCATGCGCCAATGGTTGCCGGCAACTACAAAATCCCAAATAACAAACCCCTGACCGCACGCTATCGTTACATAGCCTATGCAGGACAACCAGACACCAAACGCAACCAGCTCGAATGGATAAACTTTGCATACCCCCCAAAAGTAACCTTTCAAACTTACAAGCCTTGACTCTGTTCAACAAACTATCCTCTGCTTAAAAAATCATCCTTCCCAATGCGAATTCTTCCTCTTTTTTTTCTGCCTGTAATAGCTGGGGGCACTTTTTTCACCAGCAACCTCCCGGAGGCTACTCAACGACCATGGCCCGGTCCCGAATACTTTGCCAACCGAATACTCGATTGGCAGGTTAGAGACGGGCGCCTTGAATGCTTGACGGGCAACAAATCCAAACCCCTTCGGACGATTCATCGCCTTACACATTTTGCAAGTGCCAAAAGCGGCACTCTTGAAATGGAGGTCATCACTGGATTGATCTCTCCATCAAAAAACTCCAAGCCAATAGCAAACACATGGACCGGATTCCTCATCGGGGTCGGAGGGGCTCATGTTGATTTTCGAATCAGCGCTTTATGCCATCATTGGCCGGCACAGGATGGTGGCCTGATTGTCGCAGTAGATGGAACAGGTCAAGTCGTCATTCGAAGCAATAGTTCTGAAAGCAAGGTGACCCAGCTTGGCAATCCGGAAAAAGCTTGGCCGCGGCTACCCGGAAAAGGGAAAAAAGGCTCTGCTTTCGAGGAAGCTTTGCCCACCAAGGTGCACCTCCATGTAAAAGCGTTTCCAAACAAAAATGCAAAAACCTACAAGCTTATTGCCACGGCTCGAAATATTGATGGGGCGCTCATTCATCAGTTTACTGCACCGGAAATTGATGCTACACTCGTTGATGGCAACTTGGCCCTCGTTTCCCATCATAGTCCAACCATGACAGGAAAAGGTTATTGGTTCCGAGACTGGAAGGCTTCCGGCACCAAACTACGGGAAGATAAATCCCGCACCCTGGGTCCGATTATTTCCGCACAATACACGCTCAACCATAAAAAGTTAAAACTCACGGCGCAACTCCCTGCCATGGGAAATCAAGACACACAAGAAGCAGAACTCCTTATTCGTTCCGGTCAAGGTGAACGCTGGAGGAAGGTTTCCACGGGGAAACTCCAATACCATAGCTACACAATCCCATTTATTGTAAAAGAGTGGGATGAATCCCAGAATCATACATACCGCATTGTCTACAGGGTACGCATCAATGCAAAAGAAACCGAAACCCACCACTTTGAAGGGACTATCCGGAAAAACCCAGCAAAGGCCGCAAACTTCAAGCTAGCAGCTTTTACAGGTCACCACATTTCCGCACAGGGTGCAGGAAACTGGAACCACGGAAGTATCTGGTATCCCCATAATGAACTTACTTCTGCAATAAAATGGCATGATCCCGACCTTCTCTTTTTTTCCGGGGACCAGATTTACGAAGGAGGTCTCGCGGGAATAGTCCGTCACCCCCCCGAGACAGCCTGTATCGATTACCTTTACCATTGGGTTCGCTGGTGCTGGGCATTCAGGGATCTGGCGCGAAATCGACCGACAATTTGCATCCCTGACGACCATGATGTCTACCATGGTAATATCTGGGGGTCCGGAGGTAAAAAAGCGGTCAAAACACAGGGTATTGGAGGAAATGCAGCAGACTCAGGCGGATACCAGATGGATGCGTTGTTCGTGAATGCTGTCCACCGCACGCAAGTATCCCACCTTCCCGACCCTTTTGAAATAGAACCGATTCAACAAGGCATCACAACCTATCACACATCCATGGACTACGGAGGACTAAGCTTTGCCATACTCGCCGACCGCATGTGGAAATCATCGCCCAGTGTTGTGGTTAAGAGAGGAGATGTAGTCAATGGTTGGTTTCACAACAAGGAATTCGATCCACGGAAAGCGGATGTTCCGGAAGCAAAACTTCTTGGGAACAAGCAACTCCATTTCCTTAATGAATGGTCTGCCGACTGGTCCAATCCTGATTCACAGATGAAGGTTCTTCTATCTCAAACGATCTTCAATAATGTATCGACCCTCCCCAAGGGATCCTTAAACGACAAGGTCGTCCCCAAACTTGTCTACCCCAAACCCGGTGAATACCCGGAAGATGATCTCTCTGCTGATTGTGATTCCAATGGTTGGCCCCAATCCGGACGCAATGCTGCCATTCGAGCCTTTCGCAAGGGATTTCCTTTCCATATTGCAGGAGATCAACACCTGGCAAGCCTTATCCAGTACGGAGTCGACCATTGGAATGATTCGCCCTATGCATTTTGCGTTCCATCAATTGCGAATGTTTGGCCCCGCCGATGGTTTCCTCCATCGCCAGGTCGGAATCGAAAATTTAATGCATCGAAGTATACAGGGGAACACGAGGATGGTTTTGGTAATAAACTCACTGTACACGCAGTAGCCAATCCGGTTATTTCAGGCCACAAACCAGCAGCACTCTACGATCGGATGCCCGGTTACGGCATCGTGAATTTTGACAAAGAAAAAAGGGAGGCCACCTTTGAGTGTTGGCCACGTTGGGAAGACCCAACCCGTCCTGATGCCAAACAATACGAAGGCTGGCCATTGACGATGCGACAGGCAGACAACTATCAATTTAAAGGTAATTCCTTTCTTCCGACCATCGTGGTCAAGGGAGTTGAATCCCCGGTGCTTCAGGTCATAGAGGAAGAATCTGAAGAAATTCTCTACACCATACGTATAAAAGGGAGTTTTTACCGCCCCAAAGTCCCCGGAACACAAGGCATCAGCTACATGGTGAAAATAACTGACCCCGACTCAGGCCGAAAAGCCACCATCAAGGGGTTAGTTACTTCTGGCCCCAACAAGAAGAAAATCATCTCGCTGGGCAAATAAAACAATGAAATGCTATTTAGAAATCAATTCACACTCAATATGAAAACCATAGTCCGCAGTCTGGCTTTAATCTCAATTAGTTTAAACCTGCAAGCGGCCAAGCCACTAAACTTCGTCCTGATACTTGTGGATGACCTTGGTTGGATGGACCTAGGTTGCCAGGGGAGCAAATATTACGAAACCCCAAATATTGACCGCCTTGCAGATGAAGGGATCAGATTCACAGATGCCTATGCAGCCTGTGCAGTTTGCTCTCCTACCCGCGCAGCAGTGCAAACAGGTCGATATCCGGCTCGGCTCGGCGTGACGGATTGGATTCGTTCCAGATTTCAAGGTGGAGCCATTCCTTCCGACAAGAAAAACCCCAGTGGGTTTACCGGTGGCAGAAACAGGAAGTATCTGGTACCCCAAAACGCACTGTGGATGGAATCCAGCGAGATGACTATTGCTGAGATGCTGGAACCTGCCGGCTATATTAGTTGCCATGTAGGGAAGTGGCATCTCGGTGCAGACGATTGGTATCCACAAAAACAAGGATACAAATTCAACTACGGAGGTTGCGACTACGGTCAGCCTCCAAACTATTTCGACCCCTTTAATAATCCCAAACATCGACATCCAATGATTCGGGAGGGGATACCCCATTTACCTGGTCGCAAAAAGGGACAATATCTCTCTGATCGGGAAGCAGATGAAGCTGTTGCTTTTATAGAGGCTCATAAGGATAAGCCTTTTTTCCTCAACATGGACAATTATGCAGTTCACACCCCAATCCAAGCCAAGCCAAGTGTCACAGCCAAGTACGAGGCAAAACCCAAAACCTTACAAAAAAACTCCAAGTATGCCGCCATGGTTGAGTCAGTCGATGACTCTACAGGACGTATAATGGATGCACTAAAAAAGCACGGAATTGAAAATCGAACTGTCATTATCTTCACCTCTGACAATGGAGGGCTACTTGGACCGACCAACAACGCACCCCTGCGTTCAGGTAAAGGCTATGCCTATGAAGGCGGAATCCGTGTCCCCCTGATCATAAAATGGCCAGGGGTGATCAAAGCCGGGACTCAAAGCAAAGAACCTGTAACCAGTGTTGATTATTTACCCACCATAGCTGAGGCAGCCGGTGTATCATTGTCACAGGAGCGTAAAATCGATGGTGTTTCCCTTGTAAATCACTTGCGATCCAACAAGAATAATAGCCTCACCCGAGAATCAATTTACTGGCACTTCCCTCATTACCGGCATGCCCCTGGACCGTATAGTATTATAAGAAGAGGTCCATGGAAACTAATAAAATTCTACGAGGGAAAGAGAGAGCTCTTTAACTTGGACAACGACCTCGGTGAGAAAAATAACCTGGCCAATAAAATGCCGGAAAAAGTCGAGTCCCTTGACATCGAACTCATGAAGCACTTGAAATCAATCGGGGCAAAGATTCCCAGGCTCAATCCTGGATACAAAGCCAAATAACAATAAAAACATTTGATACCCCCCAAAAACCCGAACATCCCATGAAAATCATCCTTCGAACAATCTCAGTAATTCTAACTCTCCTTGGCATAACCCTTTTCGGAGCCGAAAAGAAAATCTCTGTCCTCCTTATCGATGGGCAAAACAACCACAACTGGCGAGCAACCAGCCCGGTTCTTAAAGCCGGGCTCGAAGAAACCAACCGCTTCTCTGTTGATATTTCAACCTCTCCTCAAAAAGGTACGAACTGGGATGAATGGAACCCCGATTTCACCAAGTACGATGCGGTGCTATCCAATTATAATGGCAAGCTCTGGCCCGAGAAAATGCAAAGGAACCTCGAAAAGTACGTCAGTGGAGGCGCAGGGTTTGTCGTAGTACATGCTGCCAATAATGCCTTTACCAACTGGAAAGAGTTTAATCGAATGATAGCAGTTGGAGGTTGGGGAGGACGCAACGAGAAACATGGCCCATATATCCGCTGGAAATATGGTAAATTTATCCTGGATAACAGTAAGGGAAGAGGTGGAAGTCACGGACCACAACACGAATTCATTGTGCAAACACGCAACGAGAACCATCCAATAACCAAGGGTATCCCGGTAAAGTGGAAACACTGCAAAGACGAACTCTACGACTCCCTCCGCGGTCCAGCTGAGAATGTGACTGTCCTAGCCACGGCATATAGCGAGAAAAGCAAAGAGCATGAACCCATGATCATGACAATTGATTATGGTAAAGGTCGTGTATTCCATTCCCCGATGGGTCATGGCGATTATTCAATGAAGTGCGTAGGATTCCTTACATACCTGACTCGAGGGACCGAATGGGCGGCAACCGGGAAAGTTACATTTCCTGCACCCGATAAGTTCCCCACTGCGGAAGCAATCCTCGCTCACGATCCTACAAAATAAGCCGCTCAAAAAAGATGTAACCTTTTTGTCCATGCGCAAAAATTCGGAATAGAGCAGGCTCAATCTTCAATCTTTTCAATTATTTATGAACATAGCAAGGGTTGAGGCACATATACTAAGCTGTGTTATGCCGGATCCCGTCATCCTGCCATTCAAGGGTGGGATACGAACCATATACAAACGCGATGCCCTGATTATAAAAGTCAAGACTGACAATGGCCTGACTGGATACGGTCCGGGACCTGCATCTGAGCAAATGGCTGATAAAATCAATGGAGATTTATGCAAACTTCTCGTCGGCCAATCAGCGAAGAGTATTGAATCATTAAATAAATGGATCGCGTCACAAGGAAGGGCTGATCTTCTTCTTCCGTATGGAGCAATCAATGTTGCTCTTCACGATCTTCTTGGAAAGTATGAAGGATGTACCGCCTCTGAACTCCTCGGTGGTCGCGTTCAAGAGCGACTTCGACTTTATGGAAGTGCAGGTATGTATCAAACACCTGAGAAATATGCAGCTGAAGCTGCTCAGGTAACCGCCCTCGGTTTCAGTGCATACAAGTATAGGCCAGCACTTGGCCCAGATGAGGATCTACGGACTGTTCAACTCATGCGCGAAGCCGTTGGTCCCGATGTAGGTCTCTGCCTTGATGCACACGGTTGGTTTCGTATGGGTGACGAGTCCTATACACCGAAACTCGTTGAAGAAATGGCACATGAGATAGCACCCTACGGCATAACATGGCTGGAGGAACCTCTCCCTCCGAAAGACCATGCCTCCTATGCAAAACTTAGGGAAAAAAACATTGTCCCTATTGCAGCAGGAGAGCATGAAATCTCCCATCAGGGTTTTATGAACCTAATCCAAAACAGATGTATCGATATCGTCCAAGCTGACGTCACTCACCATGGGGGTCTCGATTGCATTAAAAAAATTCTGGAGGCGTGTAAAAGCCATAAACTGGAGTTTGCCTTCCATAACTGGGGTACGGAACTGGAAACTATCGCAGACGCCCAAGTCGGGGCCTGCTTTGGAAAAGAAACGGCCTCCTGGCTTGAATATCCGTGTTACAGCCACCGCGGCCAATCGATCATGTACCCATTTCCCCTTGCCGATGAAATCCTTACAGAACCGCTCAATATAGAGAAAGGTAACATTGTACTTCCAGATGAGGATGGACTCGGTGTCATGATCAACGAAGATATTTTCGATAAATATCCATATAAACCGGGACCATGGAGTACGTTCCAGATCAATTCTCCCCCACAAACCCTCCAGTTAAGCGGTGACCATGCAATGGTCTGGGACAGCCAATAGTTATGAATAGCAGTCCCATTATCAAAGGGATTGACACCATCCTGGGAAACTACAGACCGAATTGATCCCCGTTGCAACTAAACCAAAATAAAATTACAAAATGAATCTCGAAACCAAGTGCCTTCATTCCGGATACGAACCAGATCCCACAACATTTTCCCGTGCCGTCCCAGTCTACAAGACAAGTTCCTATACATTCAGGAATACTGAACATGCAGCCAACCTGTTTGGTCTTCGTGAACTTGGAAATATCTACACGAGACTCATGAACCCGACAACCGATGTGCTTGAAAAGCGTGTGGCAGATTTGGAGGGGGGTGCAGCCGGTCTTGGTGTGGCATCTGGAACAAGTGGGGTTTTCTATGCCATAATCAACCTTGCGGAGGCAGGTGACCATATTGTTTCTGCCAATAACCTCTATGGAGGAACCTATACCCAGTTCAATGACATCCTACCAAAACTAGGAATCAATGTCAGTTTTATTGACCCGAACAATCCCGAGAATTTTGCGGCAGCCATAACCCCCAAAACCAAGGCGCTCTTCTGCGAAACAGTAAGTAATCCCGGTCTCGATGTCGCCGATCTGGAGGCCATCGCGGCTATCGCAAAAGCAAACAACATTCCACTTGTTGTCGATAGTACCTTCTCCACACCCTACCTTACGCGACCAATTGAGCACGGGGCTGACATCGTGGTCCATTCACTGACAAAGTGGCTTGGTGGTCACGGCAATGGTATCGGTGG